>LNEN01000227.1 GCA_001464155.1 Cytophagales bacterium Ga0077538
CTTCTATTTGTTCCTGTAATTCAGCAGAACCTATCAGTTTATATACCCACTTACCATCCTTATCTTTTCCTTTAACCAATTGGTTATAGTTATTCTCTTCCCCCTGCCCTATTCCATCAATAATAAAGTTTCTAGGTACTTTAGCCAGAATACAAACCGCATCAATAAATTCAACAGAATCAATCGGTTTTTCCGAATTCAGCCTTTCGGTAATGGTTGAATTAGTGACCTTTAAATAGTCAGCAAGCTGCTGCCTGGTCACATTAGCATCTTTTAAAACCTGCTTAATTAACTCATTTAGGCTCATTGTAGGATATACAGAAAATATATTTTAGGTTTTTCTTGTTTAGTATTATCGGTTTTGGCGATAATTGTACTACCATTTACTATTTACTAACACCATTTACTACCATGCAATTAACGAAGAAAAATCGTGAAGCAATACTGCTTTACTTAACCGAAATCAAACAGGCAGAGGCCGAGCAAATTGCAGGCCTCAATGCTGTGGGTGTGTCTACCGTATGGCGCATCTGGAAAGACATACGCACCGGCCAACCAGTAGAGGTAAACAATATTACCCTTGCCATCGCTGAGCTTGCCCTTAGCAAAAAACCCGTGGTCAACAACTTCAATAAAACCATAAGGCAATTATCGACACGTAAGCGAAGACTTGCCGCGTAACCATAGCCCATAGCCTACAGCAGTACCAATACCCACGCTAAAAAACTTACATGACAGTATACTATGAATGTCCTCACAGATTTGGCGCACTGTTCAACATAGTGGCCAATAACAAGGCAGAGGCTATTGAAAAAGCGAAAGAGAAGATGAGTAACAGT
The DNA here is from genome assembly GCA_001464155.1 of Cytophagales bacterium Ga0077538. Classification (GTDB taxonomy): domain Bacteria; phylum Bacteroidota; class Bacteroidia; order Cytophagales; family Cyclobacteriaceae; genus Chryseotalea. The sequence continues at coordinate 840 of LNEN01000227.1, forward strand.
ACATCAAAATGGTGTGCTGGCAATTGTAAGATAACCTATAAAGTAAGCTAATCAACAACACTATGAAAGCATCCAAAGAAACTCTCATCCTGTTCGGTAGCCCTAAGGATCCCGAAGTACAGCAGTCTATTAATAAGGCCGCCATTGTTGGTCGCAAAGTAGAGTTAAAACCTACACCCAACTTCGATACTAACCAGGGCCGCTGTGGCAAGTTATGCCATTGCAAGTACAGCTGCGCAATGTCTTACACTAACAACATTGCCAGTGTATGACCCAGGTGCGCATCAACAAAGCCGTAGAAGCCTTGCTTGAAGAGCAGCAGCAGATAAAAGAGCGGCTGCGCAACAACGACTACATCGGCAACACCGAGCGCCTTAACGATGAGGCCCGGGCAAAAGAAGTACAGAAGCAACTCAACAAACTATACATCGAAAAAAATGGGTTATGACACGCATCGAATCCCTCACAGCGCGCAAGCAGCTACTGATCAACCGCATCAAGCAGGGCAAGAACTACATGAGCAACGCGCAGATACAAGTGCTGCGCAAGCGCATACAGCGGTACAACCAGGTGCTCAAACTATTTCAGCAACAGCGCCAACCACAGCAGCTAAGTCTGTAGCGGAAGATGAGCAATGCATATACCTGCCAGAGCCAAGGCTTATAAAAGGTATGCACGTTCGCTATACACGCCACGGTGCCAGGTATCTTAAAGAGCATTGGACTCAGGTAATGGCTGTAATGCCCGATAAGCTTACTGACAAGGCACACATCCTGCGCATGATCGAAGTGTACGACCAAACACTAGAACTCTACAGCCATGAGTGAAGCCCAAAAGCTAGAGTTGTACGTGCGGATGTACCGCACGCACTACAACATGCTGCGTGAAAAAATGCGCGACATGAGCAAGTACCCACGCTGGCCACTGTGCTATATGATGGACTGCACCGAAAGCCTTTACTACGAAATGATCTTGATGATACCCGTAGAACACTACGAGCAGATTGAAGAAGTGAAACAACAACTAAACATTGCCTAGCATGACCCTCATCCACGCAAAGCCCGGCCAAAAGTTCACCATTAGCGAAATACCGATGGAGTTCTTTTACTGGGATGGCGACCACCCCGTCTTCACCTTTCAGGTAAATAACCTGCAGGTAACCTATGTAAACAAAAACTGGAATTGCAACACACTCTTAACCGAAGTAAAATGAAAACTGAAACCTACACACTCCAACGTCTATACCACGAAGCACAAGCACTCATTGAAAAGTACCAAGCCGTGGAAGATGACAAAAAACTTCGTGTCCAATTTCAAATTGAAGAAGTAAAAAATGTTGCTAAGCTAAACGTCTGGATCAGCTACTCTGACGAACGATATAATAAGTATACCGCTGGCTCAGGTCTTACACCAACACATGCACTGAATGAGTTTGAAGATGAGCTGCAAAAGTTATCAGGAAAAAAACTCATCGAACGGGTTGGCATCGAACTCGAAGCTAACAGCCAGTAGCTCGCATCTTCTAACGTCTCACTACTTACGTCTACCATCTAAAAACGCTGCCAACAACCACTACGAATGCACATACTCGAACAAATAAAGCAACAGCAAAATGAGCACACCAGGGCAGGTGTTTGCTTCTCTAATGTTATTCAAGACCTAGAGAAGGAACTACAGCGCATGAAGGATAAAAAATTGCCACAAGATTTAATTGATGCGCGTGACAATCAAATAGAAACCCTTATTGATTTCTATAACACAACAGACAACCTATTTCAATTTTTTAAACTAGCCACTATCAATTTGCACTCCGAACTTAAGATAACTGAAGTATTACTTATGAGCACAGCGAAGAATCGCGAGATGCTTATAGATCAATTGATGAACTTTAAAATGCAACGCCATGGCAAAGCTGAAGCGCTTTAAAGACGAACCAACAGGGTTAGAAATAAACCTAGAAACCGGTGATGTAACGAAGCCAGAGCCTAAAGTATGGTCAGTTCAAACAATGGCCAGCTTTGCGAGGTGTGTTAATTTGGTTGATCAGATCGTTGCAAACCAACTAAACATCGTTGACGATACGAATGTAACCACCATCGCTTATTCTCTTGTTGAGTTTGAAGAAAAAGGTAGATCGTTATTCACTCAGGTTTGCCTATTTCAACATCAATACGAAGTCCCCTTTTTAAACAACCTCTGGCAAGAAGCACTTCAAAAAAGCAAACGCAAATCTTCCTCATTTATAAAGATTTGTAAAGAGAAAGGTTTGCAAGCTGTTATCAGCGAGGACGAAGCGTGGACCTATATTTTAAAGGAACCCGGTAAAAGTCCTCGCGATATCAGTGCTGAACTTACCGAAGCTGATTCCGAATGCATACGAGAATATCATCACCTGGAGTATGACAACTGCTACTACTTTGCGAGATACGAGCGTGATGAACTGGGTAATCCTCGAAACTGTGTTCTCGAACGTAAAAGCAACTTTGTTTTGCAGATCCTCTACCACATACAGCGAGGTAAAATTAACAAGCGGGTGGTGGTCTTGAAAAACAATCGCAAAAGAGAAGTAACCCTGGATATTGAAACCGATCAAATCACCAGCTTTCAAAAGTTCAAATCAGTAACAGAAGGCGCTGGCAACTTCCTTTTTGAAGGTACTCAGGTAGACCTTAATAAAATCAAAAACAAACTATTTGAATTAGAAAAGCCATGCGTTCAAATAGATACACTTGGCTGGCACAAAAAAGGAAGCTTCTTCACCTTTTGCAACGGCATTTACAACGCACAGTTTAGACCGGTAGATAAATACGGGATAGTACAATACGAGGAATGTAATTACTACATACCCTATCATCCAGAAGGTGAAGAAAGTATGTTCTTAAACGAGAAAAAGTTCGCCTTTAAAGACAGTGCAATTACCTGGAGCCAGTGGGCGCCCATGTACTATAAAGCCTTTGGCGAAGCGGCCATGCCATGCTTGGTATTTGCAGTGGCTACTCTTTACAGTGATGCAATATTCGCAGCTAAAAACAATTTCCCGATGCTGTTTCTGTATGGAGAAGGTGGCTCTGGTAAATCTACAGTTGTCAACTTTTTGCAATACCTATTCGGCCAACCACAGCCAGCCCTTAAGCTCAGCGAAAAAGCGAATACTGATAAAGCAAAAATCAGAAAGCTGGCACAGTTTGCCAATGCCATAGCTTGTATGGAAGAGTACATCAACGATCTCGACCTTTCAGTTAAAAAAACACTTACCGGTATATACGACCGTCTCGGTTACGAACGTGGTACACTCGATAGTAAGTTCGGAACAGAAACAGTACCAATTCAGTCAACCATTATTGTGACTGGCAACGAATATCCAGATGATGATCCACTATTGCAGCGGCTTATTCTAATCGATTACAACCACAACGTTCGCACACCAGAGGTTACCAAAAACTTCGATAAGTTAGTGCAGTTAAACAGGCAAGGCATTACCTCTGTTACCGGCCAATTGCTACAACACCGCGATAGCATTATTGCAAAATGGGATCAAGTCTATCGTCAAGAATTTATCAACCTTAAAAATGCATACACAGGGCCGATTGTTCCCGATCGCATGATCGAGAATAATGCTGTTCTGCTAGCAGTTTACAAAATACTAAACGAAGTAGGTAGAGAATGGCCATTTACATACCTACAACTCCGCGATTTTCTTATCAAAACACTCATCAGCCAGGCTGATAAGCGCGACACAGGTGCGGTGCTGCAACGCTTCTGGGATATTGTGCTAAGTCTTCTCAATAAAAAAATAATCAAGAACGGGCGAGAAATTAAAGTAGATGGCAATGAAGTAAGCATTCGCTTTAAAGAGATTCACCTACTGTACCTGGAAGAGCACAACAAGATCTACCGCAGCAAGGGGTTAGCATCAAACACCATATTGGAAAAATTAAAAGCCAGCCGAGCCTTTGAGCAAGCAAAGAGCAATGAGCGCTTTGGTGAGAAGGTAACAAGCAGTTATGTGTTTAAGTATGATGAGCTCGGTGTAGACTTTCTTTCCATCATTAACTACCAGCATCAAGAGGCTATGCGTTTTGCCCAGAGGGAAGAGAAGGCTAATAGTCCAACTACTGCTACAGAACTAAATTCTGAAAATGTCAAAAACAATCATTTTTCAATGACACATAATCAAATAACTGAACCTTCAAATTCATCTGATGACCTCCCATTTTAACACAAAAAAGCCATGATTATTAAAAACTCGGTTTTTGACTTCCTACACTTCCTACATTCCTACAAAGTGCTTTTTTTTAATAAAATCAAGCTTTTTAATGGTATTCAGTCTCGAAAAAGTGTAGGAAGTACTGTAGGAACTGTAGGACTTGTAGGAATGTAGGAATGTAGGAACCCTGTTTTCTGATTTTATAGCCGTTTCCGAGATGTTTCATATAACAAATAAAATATGGATTACCCCCAATTCTTCCACCACCGAGGCCGCTGCATCAAGCGCGAAAGCGATACCCAAGCCACCGAAGTGCGTGTGCCCGAGCCAGGCAAAATGCTGCCCCTCATGCACACACCAATGTCGGAGTTAGGCATTACTAAAGCCGAGCAAATAGATGCCATTGTCGCCAATATGAAAGCATGCGACCAGGCACAGTACGAAAGCTACCTGGCTATGTACTACCAGATAAGCCACAGCAACCGCCAGATTTTTAACAACTATCGTCAAAAGCAATATGAAAGCGCGCATCCTCAATCGTAAGCCAATGGATTACCTCTTTCACCACATACTTGCCGGCTTTGCCAGCAGCTACAATGGTGTGCGCATGATTTTCGCGGATGAGGTAATTGATAAAGACGAGTACATCGAACTACTCGAAAAAAATTGCGAAAGGCTGATCGAGCGCATCAAAGAGTTTGAAGTAGCGCAAAAAATTACCTGCATCACCTTTGCTGTGTTGTTTACCACCATGCAAATAAATGGCGAAGACCTGGAGCGTAAAGGCCGAGGCCGCAGTGGCAGACGTAGAAACGATACCGAACTACCCGACTACTTAGGAGACATTGAACAATAAGCAGCGCGCCACTCATTACGACATTAAACATGTGTATAAAAAATGATTTGGGGAAATCACGTAAGCTGGAAGCGAGTGCTTCGAGAGTGGCGAACATCACAAATACATTAACAATTTAAACCAACACTACATGAATCAAAAACTAGAATTATTTGCAATCGTTGAACTCTTTGGCCACACCAAAATGGCGGGTAAAGTAACCGAACAATCTATTGGACCTGCCACCTTTGTTCGCGTAGATGTTCCTGAAACAACTGAGCAGCCATCGTTCACCCGGCTACTTAACCCAAGCGCTATTTATGCGATCAATCCAGTTACCGAAGAAGTAATGGAACACATGGCTAAAAACTTCTCTCAAAAACCAATCGAAAGTTGGGACATTAGAAAAATGCACGAAAAGCTATTGAGCATTGGAGCAAATCCAAAAGACGATGATCTTCCGTACTGATCAATAGTTGATAGCCAGTGTTGGCAGGCCGTTTCAATGCCTGCCAATGTATCAAGTATATGCGGTGCCTTTTTGTGCGGGTCGGATGTGGCGCAGGCTTGCAGGCTTATGCGCAGAAGCGAGGTTTGTGTGGTGATGGGCATGTGCCTGCAAAAGCGTGGATTTGAAAATTTAAAACTAATGCAGTATGTTTGAAGTGCGATATAAGTTACAATCACATGGAGCAATCCAATTCAAGCAGTACAATTTTAAAAATCTGGGAGGCATATCGGTGCAAGTCCGAAACGTCTGTTTACAGCTCCGCTGTAACTTATGTCGCGGTGACCTCCCTCTTTTTGTTTTTATGCGACATAAAAATGACGACACTTGCCCATGCGCGAAGCACAGTAGCGCACCGGTAACGGACGAAGCACGAAACGCTATCAACGAACTCTTCTCCACTTATGGCGACTATTCTGCAATAGACAGAGATCTATGGCAAATCATCGTTGCCGCCATCGCCAGTAAAGAATTAGACCAAGTACCCGGCTTCGAACGGGCAAACTATCTCGGCCTTTACCGCGAAGTCACTAACATTCTTAAACTACTTAAACCCACTGAGTAATGGAAGCACTACAAGTATTCACGTACAATGGACAGGAAGTAGAATTTGACCTGACCAATTCTGCCCTTATGATTAACGCCACCGAAATGGCTAAAATCTTCGGAAAGCGAACCGATGTTTTCCTAAAAACTGACCATGCCCAAGCCTTCATAAAGGTGCTTAAGCTACCACCGAATGGTGGTAGCTTGTGGATAAAATCGACTGAAAATATTATACAAGAAAGAGGACGAAATGGTTTATGGATGCACAGGATTTTAGCCCTCAAGTTTGCCGCTTGGCTTGACCCCAAGTTTGAACTATGGGTTTACCAGACCATTGATGAAATCCTTTTTGGCTCTTACCGGAGAATGGAAGAAAGCCTACGCCTTTCAGCCCAACGTAAAAACCGTATTGAGGAACTGAAAAACACTTTGGGTTCATCATCTGATTTTTTGGAACTGCAAAGGCTTGAACTGGAAGAACGGCAAGCCAGTTATGGAAGAACGAAGGAGAACCGTAATCAACTACAACTCTTTCGAGTAGCACAGTAATGGCAAAAAAGCAAATGTGGTTGGGCATAGTGTTGACTTCGTGCAGGAGCGCCCAACCTCTTTTGCTTGCGCTGATGGACAAAGGCGGGTCGCCAAGAAAAAAAGGTAACGCATATATAGTGTTGGCAGGCCAGCGATTGGTTTGCGCGTGGTGGCGAACTGTGCCGCCTGAGCGTAGGCGGTGCGAGGAAAAGCTTCCATGCCCGAAGCACCATCAGGCAGGCGGCATTGCTGCCAATATGTGGCTATCAGTAATGGAGCCGTTTAAAATCGGATAAGATGATGGAACAGCTAAGACTTTTTGAGCAACGTGTCTACGACTACACGCAGCTAACCATTCACCAACGCATTAACTTTAAAAGTTGGCATGCAAAACCAGATCGCTGGCCAGAGATCTATTACACTATTAAATGTGCACGAGATCGAATAAGGCACTGGAATCCTAAACCCCTAACCAGCGATATAGAGTTATGCAGGGTTAACCGGCATAACAAGTACTGCCGAAATGATTAGTCTAAACTATACGGTTAACTGCAATTGGTCCTCTGTCTTTGTACACCAATGTGTACCAGATGTGCACGTACTTTTGAGCAGATTCTGTTAATTGTTGGCTTTGCAACAGGCTTATCAGCTCAATTTGTTTGTTGCTTAAAAAATCGTTCAAGGCAGCCTGGGCCTTGTCGTAGGTCTCCTGCTTGTCCACAAGCCCGGAGAAGTAAAAAATGTGTGTTTTCATCTACGGCAAATGTATATGAGTGTGTACAACTTGTTAGGTTAAATATTTTTATACTGGCCGAATTCCTAAGAATGTTATAGAAACATACACTACAAAGCATCAACACTTATTAAGTTGAAATCACCATTCTTTAGTTAAGTGTATGACTTCCCTCTTCCTTATCATAGGTATTCAGAAAGTGTTGGGCATCTTTTAACTCTTCGGGCGTTAGAAGTTTGGCATCGTACATGCCTTTCACAAAGCGGTCGTCACAGCCTTCATACACAAAATCGTATCGTTCCGGGCGAACAAGTATTCGTACTGTTACTTCGCTACCCGGGTATTTCTGGCATTGCAGAAACAGTGTGGCCAGCATGGCTGAATACTTAGTAAGCAAGGGTTGATCCTTCGGTTCAGCTTGTTTTACCTGGTAGGCTTGCAAGGTAAGCTCACGCATTATCAGCCGGCAATCTTCCACCAGGTTAACTCTGTCAAGTTTCAGTTCTGCCGTAATGATCGTTTCGTTATTTTCAACTGGAGGTGTAAAAAGTTTGTGTAGCATAGTTTATTAAAACGCTATTTCTTCATAGTCATAAAATGAATGGGCCTCTTCTTTATTACCGATGCCATTCTTCCCTTTCAATTGCTTCACCGGCCAGGCTTGCATTAAGTCTTCATCGTAGGGCTTTATTAACTCCTGCAACAATTCCTTGTCTGCCTTATCATTAAAAGGCTTTAACCAATTGCGTTCCAATTCAGGCGGCAATATTACTGGCATGCGTGGTCCCTCAGTTTGCGCCCGTTCGTTGTTGTGGATTTTTGCCATCAAACCATTTGCTTCCGTGGTTACAATGGTAGCGGTATACCGAATGCTGCCAGTGCTCTTGTCCTCCCAACGCTCCCACAATCCGGCAAAGGTCATGCTCTCATTATTTTTAAGGCTTATGTAAAAGGGATAACTCTTACCACCTATATGGTGATGTTCAAAAAATCCATCAATGCAGGTGATCAGGCACCTACGTTGTTTGGCAGCTTCCCTGAATGACGGTTTTTCAAAAATACTTTCTCCCCTGGCGTTCAAACATTGCTTGCTGAGTTTAGCTGCATCTGCAGGCGACTTCACCCAAAACGGAATAAGTCCCCAATTGTAGGGTTGAAACTCCTGTGGCTTTTCATTCGTAATAACAGGAAGCTTGGGATGTACAAATCCACTAACATAGTAGGTTGGTTGCTGCTCAACCTTTTCAAGTTTGCTTTTATACGCTTCCACATCCTCTTTGCTGCCATGTCTTTCGGCATACTTGTAATTCTTTCTAGAGAGGTAGGATAAATCGTAACACATGCTATGCTGGCTTTATATAGATTGGAAACTCATCGATGCCATTGGCCATTTCTCTACATTGGTCATCCTGAATAGAAATTTGGTAGTGCCTTTTATCCAATGCTAACATTACTTCGCTCGTGGGTTCTACCAGGTAGTGGTCCCATAGATTGTAGCAGTTAAGATAATGAAACCCGGCTGCCTTCCACTCAATTAGGTGTGAGTGAGTAAATACCTCCTTAGTGCTTACTGATTCATTCATTCGGTAAAAATGAGGAAGTTAATTTACTATAAAACGAGATAACCTTGTCTATCCGTGAATTTTGACATTAGTTGTCATAATTTCTTATTGTATGATTAAAGGGGTGAGATCGGCTACAGGTACCTTTGTAGAGTATGATTGCACGTGCTGAAGTAGGGAAAATTACAGTGCCTGGTATAGCCAGAGAAGTGCAGTACGTGTTTACGACCTCGCACCTGCATTATGTTAGACCACTTATTTTAAAAGTGCTTTCGGAAGAAGAATGGATTCAGCTATTGAAACGCTGTTGGGAAGAAGAAAGGCTTTTGAAATGTAGCTTGAAGGGCTCTACCTACTTTCTGTTTTTCTGCCAGCGTAATGTAAACCCATTACTGAATCAACGATTAAACCGCCCAGCTGATTACCCCACCTTCAATAACATGCTTGCCTATGCCTTTAGGGAGATGATCAGCAACACGGTATACTGCCGTGAGCTGATCAAAGAGCAACCTCGAGATCCCAATTTCAAAACCTTCCCAGCTGCCTACAGATGTAATTAGGGGTATAGCAATACCATTTTTGGCTAATCGTGAAGATTTTATACAGTTGGAATCTAAACCACTCCCACAATTCCCTTTTTGTTAAATGGACTGGTCTGATACAAAATGGAATCCCTGTTGTAGAATAAGTAGTCATTTTCATTTGCCCAAAATTCAATAACCTTTCTTTCGAATTCATAAACTACTTGGATAACTTTTCCCTTACCAGGTGCTGGATCTTGCAATTGCTTCCCTATTCCTAAGTTATTGTTCGTTAATTGGAACTGGGTACCTATTTGAAAACTTCTACTAAGAGTATCTGTAACATCTAGCATCTTATTACTTGATCCGGGCAACCCATACTTGGCTAAAATAATTCTAAGCTCATTATGGCTAAATACTTTTTCGTTTAATGAAGCAATCTTAGTATTCAGCTGTTCAATCTCTCTTGTTTTAATAGTAATGCTAGAATCATACTTTTGCTCAAGATCATTCATTTCACTGATCATTCGGCTGTATTGTGCCTTCGTTATGAGTCTATCCTTCTCCTTTTCTTGCTTCTTTTTTATTCGTGCGTCTTCGAAGTTAAGAGCTATCTCATAAAGCTTGTTTGATAAGATAGGTAATGCCCCAATTAGCAAGAGTGTAGATACAAACGGGAAAATAAGAGTTGTGCACCAATCGATGTAGTGGGCTTCTATGTACTGAATCCTGGTTAAAGGCTTCAGCATTTCTTCATCAACAAATAGGGTTAGGTATGGAATCCTCCAATTCCAAACCAACCAAGAAAAAATAAACGTGCCATAGAAAGGGCTTGTGGTCCTTTCGTACAAAATGGCATTGAATGATTTACGTAATTCATCTATTGACATATTATTAAATGTTAAGATGCAAAGGTGGAGAACGAAGGTTAATTTCTAGGTTAGAAAAAATAACCTTAAAAATTAAGTTTTTTGTGGATAAATGTCCCTTAAGCGGCCATCAAATTGCATCTAAAATCTCTTGGACTTGTTGAGGCTTTGACTTTGTTAAATCGATTATTCTGGCAACATCATCGGCACCATCTCCATATATTATCCTTGCCTTTCGGTCTTCAATAAGGGTAATTCTGGCGGGCTTCTTTCGGTAAGTAACTTGATCTCCTTCGCTATAGGTTATCATAAAAAATGGGTTAGTTAAATAAGGCTTTAACCAACCTTCATTTTAAAAAGTTCCCCTACGTCTCCCACCACCTTTTCCCACCAATTACAACCGCCAGAGTAAAGAGTACAGCCTTCCATTGAGGTACACCGTCTTGGCGCATCCACAAGTAAAAGTCCCAATCCGCATCTGCGCGGGAGCCTATGCGGTTATCGTAGAGGTAATCGTGTGCGAGGCTGGCTTTGCTATACTTACCCATTTGTGGGAACAGCCAGCGCAGCATCCATGGTACACTGGCCCCATCGGTTACTGTGCCTTTTGGTATTGTAATCCACTCACCATTGGAGCGCCTAAGAATTATCGGCTCAACCAATTTGTATAAAGGTTGATCGGCTTGCCATTTTATAAACAGCAAACCTCTATGCCTGGTCTCGATGATGAATTCTAAGATCACAACGGCTGACCTAATTCTGTAATATAACTTTGCTTACGCTCAGCTGCTGTGGCATACCCTGGAGTGACTACAAAAGTAGCGTCTGGTATTTGACTAATTAAGTAGATAGCTGTGCCTAGATCCCCCACATCCAGTGCCATCTTCACATTCTGAAAGGCTTGCATCTGAGCGATGCTGTCATTTGTGGAAATATCTGTACTCGCGTTTTCTGACAGGAATCTTATCACAACCTGTCTGCCTCTTTCAATTCTCTGCTCTACTATTTGTCGGGGTGATTTCTCAACAGAAGTCCAACTTGCTTCATTATTAATATCATTGATATCGATACACCTCAAATTTGTATTCTCAAAGTTGATAAACGATGGACATTGAAATTGATAGGAGGCATCATACCCTAACTCTTTTATCATTCCTTCTTCGGAAAGGTTCATTCTTAGCATATTACGATGGGATTAAATGATTGAAGCAAGCAGCGCAGTTTGCGTACCGGTTGGCAGTTGTGCTAGTATTACCTGTTAGGTCTGTTAAGTTTCCAACAGTGATAAACCCAGCGATCATATCGGTAAGAGCTACCTTTCCATTGTCAATCCAAAGCTGCGGGTTTAAGACATGCACACGGTTTTGAGGACTTGTTCCGTTGGCTAAAAAGTAGAACTTCTTATTCTTTACACCATACACCATGCTTCTGGCTATGGTGTCATTGGTTTGTTTGTTGGTTCGTACAAACTCTCCCAACCAGGTATTGGTTGCTTTGTCTACTACGTGTATTTCTCCACCGTTAAATTCGTAGGCTAGTGATATAAGAAGGTCATAGAATGGTGAGTAAACATGATTACCAAATATAGAAGGGTACGAATGGTTGCCTCCATTACTAGAACTAACGTAATTTCTTATCACAGCTAAAGAATCAGCATTAAACTCTACTATTGCCACTCTTCCTCCCACGTAAGCATTATCTTTTGTTATGTAGCATCCTTTTGTAGTAGGGGTTACACCTGCGTTGCTAAACCAAGCTGAGGCCAAATCATTCTGAACTTTTGTTATAAACCCTCCTGTTTGATAGAGCTTATTGTTTGGAATGTAAACTCCGCACGAGTTATTTTGATTAAATGGTACAGAGGATAATGATGAGGTAAAATTGAACTTATACCAGGACTCCGTAACTGTAACTCCTAAATAAATTCGATCATTTACGTAGTCATACACAGCATCGGTTATACCAGTACCCACACCTCCAGAAAGCCCTGTTTCTGAATTTATGGTTCCCGTTAGGTTGTATATATTTTTGAAAGTACCACTCGCTGGATTAGCATCAATTTTACAAACCTTAGCTAATCCAAAAACATAGATGTAATCATCAGCAGAACGGTAACATAAGGCTCTATATTGAGAAGCACCTCCCCCCGGTAAAGTTAAAGTGCTTTCAACAGTGTCAGTATCAGTATCTATTACACTTATTGTTTGGTCAGTGTAATTAATTACAAATAAGTGCTTTCGCGTTGCATTCACTTGCGTGAGTGCACTAATGCTTACACTCTTAGCATCAAACTTAGGAGCATTGAATAAAAAAGTAGATGCCCTGGCGCTGTCAATTTTTACTACACTTTCAATAGATAGAACATCACCAGCAACAACGTTAAAAGGAAAGGCTATTGGCGATCCATTCTTTTTTAAAGTATATGAGGAAATATTCATGGCGGTTACAGTAGCAATTCCTCCAGAGAATTCTACTGTAAATCCAAATGCGGCCATTGAGTTAATAGGGAATGTAACTGTGTACACAAACCCATTTTGCGCATTTCGATCTTTAATAATAAATGGAGCTGGATTTATCATTCTTCGTATCCCTCAAGTTCTCCGTACAAAATTAGATCAGAAGCCACGCTCGATTCAGCTTTCAATTTTTTCCCCGGTGCAACCCGAAAGAAGAAATTACCAAAGGCATCATACCTAACTCCTGAAATCTGGTAGGTCGGATCATTGATTAATTTTATAGCCAACGAACCAGCCAACTGGCCACTGTTAGCAGGAATACTTACCACATGGATTTTCTCAGGGTTAGCGCCTGCATTATCAGTTTCGTAAATCGTTAATGTAACGGGAGCTGCGTTCTTGTTAATTGCGATTAGCTTCGTTAAATCTCTCAAGTAAGTTGCATCTGCTGCAAACATATCAGCTCCACCTCCAGCGTTAGATACCACAACTCTAAAGGGTACCACCTTGTTTGCATTTCTGAAATGTTGTGTCGTGTTGATAGCCATTTTCTTTTACATGGATATACCCATGCCTCCTATGTTAAGTTTGTTTTTCAATTTGTTAATTACCTGTTGCGTCACTGCTCCATCGGTATTGTTGCCATAGTCGTTGTACAACTTTGCAATTCCTTTAACAGAAGGTGTGGCATCGGCAACCGGTGCACCGCTGGCAATAATCCACTGCACGTCTTCATCATCCCAGATGTACTTAACAGCATCTACACTTACACCTCCATTTACAATAGCATAATCACCAGGATTCGCTGTAGGCAAAGCGGCTTCAAGTGCTACAAGGCTTGCATACTCACCTCTAAAATGATCCTGATTTCTTGGTTGTATACCAATTAAAACTCCACCGCTTTGGTACACTCCAAATATCCAATCGCTTTCGGTAGTGGTGAGCACACCACTCGGGCTTACATAAATGTAATCGCCTACCGCAGGCGAACCAGTAATGGGTGTTGTGGCCAAGCCAGACTGTTGAAGTATGTAATAACTACCTGAGCTGAATCGCTGTATCACAACCGCCCAGGGCTTGTCTGCAGCTGAGCTCACTTTCGTAAAGTCATGCTTCAACACATCACCTACAACCAGCGTAGGGCTTGCCTGAAAGTAAGCACGCGTTACGTGTGGGAACTCTGCCCAGGTGCTGATGGCTCCCGTGCTTCCATCGTTTACATTAGTAAAAATCTTTCCACCGTTTTTAGTGCCCAACTTTACTTGTATGGTGGCATTGATATACTGATCGCCAAAAGACGCATAGCGCATATCCTGTCGAGGGGTAAGCACCCAGGGAGATCCGGAAATAAATGGAGGCACAGCAGTTTGCCCCAGCGAAGTAAGCTCGTATACTTTATTACGCTGCCAGTCATCTTCATGCAATACCAGCAAAGAGTCGCCCACGTTTATGGTTACGCCATCTTTAGAAGTGAACGGTCCATTGGCAGTAGCACGCAAGCAACCATCTACACCGCCAAGGGTTACCACTGTGTAACTTGGCAGGGCTGAGGTCGTGCTGGCCTTTGCTACTTTCTTCCAGTGCAGCTGCGCCCAGTTGTCTGCAATAATGGGCTTCCAGTTGGCCTTGTCGGCATCAGGAGAAACACTGCTGTTGAATGGGCGTGAAGGATTCGTGAGCAAACACAACTCACCATTCCAGTAAACAATTACAAGTCCTGCACCAAACACACCCGGTGCCCATTCTTTAATAGCACTACCACTACTCGGGCTTACTTCTATCCAAAAATCATCTTCGGTGATATCCGGATTGGTGGGCGGCTGGTGCCCAATGTTGTTGGCAACTTTACTATTCCAAAAGCGCAGGTTTCCGTTATCATCCGGGTGCGTACTAAAGGCACCATCACCTGTGCCATCAGCATTAAAATCTAAGAGGGCAGTCCAGGCCGGTATGCCCGTGGTAATGCTTTGCGTGATAAAGTCTATTACAGAATCGAATACTATAAATTCCTGCTCAATGGTACGCTGGGCCAGCAGGGTTGCTCTAATAAAGTTTTTTTGTTCCTGGGCTGTCATGATACAGTAAAGTATTCGGTTAAGGAATAGTTAGAAGTAATGTTAAACTCTTCACCTGGTTGCAACAGACCGATAACGGCACCATTGAAGCGCACCACTGCCGGTGCTGCACCCACGGGTGGTGTGCCTGCAGTACCATTGTAAAAGAAAGTATTGTCGGGGCCTTCGTAGTAGAACACCCCTTCGTAGAAGTTGCCATCGGCAAATCGGCTGCCCGTGTTGTGGTCGAAGCTAAAGCGCATGGGCGCGTGCAGCTGGCCTACTAACTTTTGCTGGCCGCTGCCATCGGTGTAGAGCAAAATGAATTCGTCTTGCGTAGCCAACTCCAGCATGGCACGTATGGCAGGCTGGTCTTTCGGGATCACCACCCGCAAGCGAGTATCCTTCTTCTCACCTTCGCGTGTTTGCTGGCCACGGCTTTGGAGATTTGGTGTGTCGAGCGTAGCCTTCCAGGTGTTAAACCCAGTAACGCCAGGCTTAAAGGTTATCACCCCATACACCTGCCCGTTTACCGGATCGGGTATGCTCAACACATCTCGCTTGCTGATCACCTTTAGGTCTATAAGACCACCGAGGTTATCGCTGTATAAACTGTTTATGTTTTGGAGGTAGCTCACGATTCGAAATTCGTGAGACTATAAGACGATTTGTAGGACGGCTTTAGGCAGATTTTAGCAAGCCACAAAGCAACAAGACAAAAGCTATATTGATATAGGACAAAATCTATTTAAAAACTTCTACCCGTTGGTAGTGTTTATAGGCTGCATCGAGGTTGTAATCATCCACCAGCTTGTAGTGTTCGAGGAAAGAGCGGCAAGCCGTGTACTCCGGTATGCCAGTAATGCGCTGCGCTTCTATGTGCGTGAGCATGCTTTCTTTCAACCACATGTCCACATCAATGTTTATGCGCACGAGTTTTCCCAGGCGAGGGCTCAGGCTCATCATGTAGGTGCTTAAGGCAATGGTAATGTCATCCGTAAGCTGGTCGCGGTATTGGTCATTGTGTTCCTTGGCACGGTCCTTTCTGTTTTCGCGAAGTGCCGCCAGCACCATCTTGCCCAGCAGGCTGTGCTCATCTACCGGTATGGGCTTACTTACATCAAGGCCCTGGTGCTCTTTCAAAAACTTTTTCACGCGCTTGTACACCGGTACTTTAAAATGATTGGGGCGGTAGTTGTCGAATAGTTCCATAATGTTTGTCAGCCTGAGCTTGTCGAAGGCTCAGCGAAGATACAAATACAGAATCTTAATTCTGAAACATTTCAGAAACTGCCGTCCTACAGAAACTATCCGAATAAATCAAAATTTACTTCCGAAATGATCGAGTTATTACAATACAGACAGTGGGCCATGAATGAAGCATACATGCGGGTAATGACACCCCGCGTGCTCGATGCTATTAAGAATGGCGTTACACTTATTGAAAAGAAAACCCAATCCGACTATGAAGTAAGAATAGAATCACTCTTTGCTGCGGGAACAGACGAAGAGGTAGAAGTGAGCTACAGCCGCGACACCAACAGTGGTTTCCCGATTGCTAAAGTGGGCAGCAAGAACATCATGCTTATGTCAGTGATCGGTCCGCTTAGTAAGTATGGCGGCATGTGCAGCATGGGTATGCAGGACTATGCCAAGGTCATCAACATGATGAATGCCAACACCAACATACACGGCATGGTCATGATCATCGATTCGCCTGGTGGCACAGTAGATGGAACACCCGAGCTGGGGCTTACCATTAAGAACAGTGCCAAGCCGATTGGTGTATTTGGCGATGGCATGGTGGCAAGTGCCGCCTTGTGGATTGCCAGCCAATCATCTGTAATCGTTGGCAATAAAAACAACCCCACCGAGTTTGGCAGCATCGGCACTTTATTGGTGACGGAGAATTACACCAACATGATGGATGCCGGCAACTTTCCCAAAGTGAAGATCCACCGCGCACCCCAGAGCACCGAAAAAGCCCTGGTCAATTATGTAGAAGAAATCACAGACGATTTGCAGGAAGGTATTAATGGAGAGCTGAAAGAGATTACCGATCTCTTTATTTCTGCTGTTAAGACTGGCCGAGGCGAAGTGCTGGATACCAAAGCAGAAGGCCTCTTTAAAGGCCGCATGTTTAGCGTAAGCGATAGTAAGAAAATGGGATTGATTGATGCCGTAGGTACTCTGCAAACGGCTATCAACAAAGTGGCTGCCCTGGCACGCAACGAACAAAAAACAACAAGTAAAAAAGAAGAAGAAAATATGTTTGGATCAGAAGCAAAAGATCAACTCAAAGCAGAACAGGAAGCGCATGCTAATACCAAAGCGGATCTTGCTCTAGCCGAACAGCGGATCGCTGCCGAGCAGGAGAAGCTCCAGCAGGCAACAAACGAGAAGGCCGCGCTGGAAGCCAGAATTTCAGTACTTGAAGCCGAGGCAAACACACATGCCGAAGCTGTCGCTGCTAAAGAAGCAGAGATCACACAATTGAAAGAAGCCATTGCCCAAGCCCCAGCTGCTTCTGTTACCACTGTAGTGCCCAACGAAGAAAAAGAGGCCGAAGTAGCTGGCGACAAAGACGGTGCCACTAACCAAAAAAGCAAGTACCGCACACCGACCGATGATGAGGCCGATGCCATTGTTAAACTAACCCAACCCAAATAAGAAAATGAAAAAATTAATTGCCTTTGCAGGCTTACTCTTGATGACGGCCCTGGCCGTGGCCACTCCTTTAGGAGCTATGGCGTTCTTCCTTGCCGCTCCTGGCAACTATGTAGTGCTGGGCACTGCAGTTGAAGTATCGGCCATCACCGCTTATGCCGATGAGCACAAGCGCGATTTGATCGCAACCCTCGTGAATGGTTTGGATATCGCTAACGATATCACCGTTATACCGAATGTTAAAAACAAGATTGCCCTTACTAAACTAACCATTGGCGATGGCTTGCGCCCTTATGCTGCTAACCACGAACCAAAAGCTGGCCAATTAGTATTTAGCGATCGTTACTTAGAAACCGCCATTGGTAAGCGCGACTTACTGATCGACTACCGCGACTTTAAGAGCAAGCACTTAGCATGGAGAACCCGCCCAGGTAATGCTGCTGGCAAAACTATCAACGACATGGACTTCGCTCCATTCGTGTGGGATCAGGTAATCAAAGGCGTGCAGCGCGAAATCAACGACCAGGTATCGTACTTTGGTTTTGATAAATCAACTGCAGCTGTTTACTCAGAAGCATCTACCTATGCAGCCAATGCCTACATCATCTTCCCTGTAAATGGTGTAAATGAATACTTCCAGAACATCTCTGGTTCTACCACTACTGCTGGGCAAGATCCATTGGATACTCCAGCCAAGTGGTTGAATGTAACGGCCCGTGCCGTAGTGCCAGGCTTAAAGAGCTACATCGATGCAGCCATTGCAGGCGGCTTCTCTGTAACTGCTACTGGTGCCGTAACCGATGCAGCCACAGCATTGTCTGCCTTTAAAACATTGTTCCGTGCCATGCCTATTACGTATAAGAACTGGGGAGTAATCATCCACGCATCAGTAACGGATTGCGAATTCTTAATGGATGCTTTGGCAACACGCACACAATATGTGAGTGCTGATACCGCCAGCATGATTAAGCAAGGCTTAATTCCAATTCCTGAAACTGGTGGAAAAGGATTTGCGAAAATTGCTACCTGGTTAGGTACCAGCCGCAGATTAATTGCCGAACCAATGGAAATGAGCGGTGGCACAGCTTACGGTCTTAACCTGGTAATGGGAACAGACTTACTCAGCGATGCAGCCACTATCAACAACATCCCGGATGTGTACACCATCAAGTCAGGTATTACCGTAGACCTGGGTTTCCAGATCTCTGACCTGAGCGCATTGAAATTAGGTAACCAAGCTTAACCACACGTTAGCATGGCAGTAAAGAAATGGACATCGCTGTCTGCCGAAGAGCAGGCAGCGATTCTACAAAAAGTAGACGAAGGCGCAGAGCTTAGCAAAGCCGAAGCCACACAGCACGCACAGTACTTACGAGGCCTTAGTGAAGAAGAAAAACAGTACCGTTTTATTACGCCTGCCTTCAACCACAATGGTGTTGAGTACAAAAGTGCGCAGCTTGAAAAGCTTATCGAAGAAGGCGATGAAACAGCCCTGGCCCTGGTGCCCGAGCTGATCCGCTTAGGTCAAATTGTTGAAGAAAAATCCACTGCCCAGGAGGGCGAGTAAGCATGGACGATTTATTATACACCCAAGGGCAAGACAATATGAGCGGCCTTATTGGCGAGCTCGAAATTGTAGCACAAGCCGATGTGGACGATGCCTCTCTGCCTGCTTTGGCGGCTGCCGGTGATCTGAGCATTACAGGCAACATTGTACTAAAGGCAGGTAAGAAATTTGGTCGCATGTACATTACTGTCGATAGCGGCAGCATGGACGGTGCCACCGTAGGAAGCTACGATGCCAAGAGTGGCGAGTGGATGCTGAAAGGCCGCTACCCGCGCCTGGACAAAGGCTTCTTCAATTGGTTGCGCGGAATCCAGAACGGACCCCTGCTGGTATTGTACAAGCAAGGCAACACCGGTAAGCGCTACTGCTTAGGCTTGCAAAATTTTGATAAGACCACCACTACCCTTCAACTAGGCCGTGGCGTTTACTTCGAAACAGGCGAGTTTAAAACAGGTGGTGCTCCTGCTGATGAGGCAGGTGGAACCATCACCTTTAAGTGGGCATGCGCGCACGGTCCCATCGAGTACAACGGTACAGTCGATGTAACAGCATAAGAATTAGCAGACGGCTATAGGTTTAGATTGGTTATGAACGGGAAGCCTCTCCTTAGCGGGAGGGGCTTTTTTATTTAGACAAGGGGACAGTTTTTCTGAACAAAATTTTAATGGTACGAGCAAAATTTAAAGTAACAGCCATTGAACCGAATACTGGTGGTGGCGATGGTAAGTCAATAACATTATTCCCAGTAACTGGCGGTAGTGTTGAGAACGAAAGTTTTTACAAGTATACTCCTGGGGGTTCAATCCTTTTATCCACCATCAACGAAGAAGCTGCAAAGCAATTCGAAGTAGGTAAGGAGTTCTATGTAGACTTTTCTGAGGCATAAAAGTAAATGCCCTACAATCGCGTGGGGCATTTTTACAGTCCTAAAAAACCAACAGTACATTCAGCACTTTCACAACATGATCGGCATCGATAAAGTACTTACGCATTTTGACGACACGTACAATGAAAGCGATTTCAAAGTGAACGAGTACGGCCTGCGCTTTATCACCGAAGATGGCCGCGTGCGCACCATGCGTGCCAAAAAGAAATTGAAAGCCCCCAAGCAGGGCTTGCGCAAACCCACCAGCGACCGAGGCCAGTACCTCTACAACCTGCAGCGCCTGGGCAATATGTTGTTGGAAGATCTTGACATTAACGAACCGCGCACGGTAAAGCCTGCCACGTTCTTCTCCTTTAAAAAAGCAAGTGGTTGGGAGGCCATACACCACTAATGCAAACCACACTACCGCTACGCTCCCGCGAAACCAAGTGGGCCATGGAAAAAATACAAACCGGTATCTACATGAGTTCCGAAACCGGCACCGTGTACGAAACCGATAAGTTTAGCGTAGAGCCCGACACCAAAAACAGCACAACCACCTCCAACAGCGGCAAGCCTTATGCGCGTTGGGGCAAAGATAACTTCTACCCACAGCGCCTGATAGATACGGTCAATGCCGACCCGGCAGCCTCCTTGCTTGAACGCAGAATCCACATGCATTGGGGCAAGGGTTTATTCTTTTACCGCAAGCGCATCGATAAGCAAGGCAACGAAGTAATTGAAGTAGTGCCCGATGAGCAAGTGCCTGCAGAGATAGACGACTTTATGTGGCAGAATGATTTCCTCAATTTTCAGCAGGGAATCATTAGCGACTACGAGTGGTGGCACCGCTACGCAGTGCAGTACATTGCCAGCAACGATACGAAGATTCGCACGATTGAATGGACCCGAGTAAAAGACGTGCGTGCCGAACTGCGCGATAAAAAAACAGGTCGCATCAATAACTACTACGTAAGCGGCAACTGGCCTGATCCTGCTGTAACGGACTATAGAAAAGTGCCTGCGCTGGATCGCCTCGGCAAAGGCAGTGGTATGTACATGCATCAGTTGGTGAACATCGACAAAGACTACTACCCGCAACCTGCCTGGCATGGCATCAACAAGTGGTTGCACATAGCGGCAAAAATTCCCCGTTGGATCCTCGCTAATATTGATAACAGCATGAACATAAAGTACCACGTGAAAATACCACTGGAGTACTTTATGAAGCGCCACCCCATTGATGCCTACAAAACAGGTGAAGAGCGCCTGGAGGCCATTGCCAAGTTTGAGCAAGAGACATATAAAAACATCGACAAGTTTTTGGCAGGTGCCGAAAATGCGCAGAAGGCCTTCTACAGTAAAGTAGCCGTAGACGACCAGGGCCACGCACTACCCGGTTGGGAAATAATTGTGCTGGATAACAAACTGCAAGACGAAGCCTGGCTGCGTGCTTACGGTACTGCAGCACTCGCCATTACTAGCGGTGTGGGCTTGCAGCCTAGCATTGCAGGCTATGTATTGCCCAACGGCCTAGGCTCTGGTAGCGGCAGCGACTTGCGTGAGCAATACAACTTTAGCAACCAGGTACTCTTTGGAATTGGCAGGCAAACCACCTTAGAGCCTTTCAATTTTGTGAAGCGAAGAAACGGTTGGGATCCTACCCTACACCTGGGCTACAAAGAGGTAGTGCTGCAAAGCACCGACCAGAACAAGAGTGGCTATGCCGTGCAGAATGAAGAAGCACCAACGAGCGACAAAGCCCAAACTAAAGACCCGATGACCGTATGAGCTTAATCACTACCATAGCGGAGTTAAAGAAGTATGTGAGCATCGATGCGAACGCAGCCATTGAAAACTGGCAACCCTTCATTGACGAAGCGCAAAGCCTGTACTTAAACGACTTGCTCAGCGAAGCTTTTATTGCTGAACTGCAAGCTGAGTATGACGATGTAAATGGTGATGCCGAAGCACTGCCAACTGATCTTAAAAACCTTTTCCCATACATCCAGCGAACCCTAGCTTACTATACGCTCCTACTCGGCATTCCACACCTTACCGTTACGGTGGGCGATATGGGCATACGCGAGCACAGCAATCCGGAAAGCATGACGGCCAGCCGGTGGAAGGAAGAGAAGATACAACTTCATGCCCTTACCCAGGGAGATATACATGCTGATAAGTTGCTGGACTATTTAGAAGCCAATGCAGCAGTTGCGGCTTATGCCACCTGGGTAAGTAGCGAAGCCAACACACAGCGAAGCGGGTTTTTGGTGTATAGCACCAGCATTGCCAATCAGCATATCCGCATTAACAACAGCCGCAGGTTGTATAAAAAGTTACTGCCTATAATCGAAACAATCGAAACGCGTACAGTGCGCAAGTTGGTAGGGCAAGAGCAATACAATGAGCTGGTATCACAACTCAAAGATAATACGCTTACCTCTGAAAACAAAACCCTTGTTGGCAAGCTACAACCCATCATTAGCAAGCGTGCGCTCTACGAAGGCCTACCCCATTTGCAAGTAAGCATTGGCAGCGATGGCATTTGGTTATACACCGAAGTAGCCGAGCTGCGCAAGAAAGATTTCCTCGCCACCGATGCACAGGTAAAAGCCCTGCGCATGCAAGTAATGGATGGTGAATACGGCTACCTGGCCGATGAGCAGGAACTAAGACAATTTTTATTGGATAACATTGACCACTACCCGCTGGTAAAGGTTACCGGTGTGTACACCGCAAGGCCTGATCCTGGGCCCGTGTGGACTACACCACTGCCCGAGCCTGGCGATAAATACTTTAGTGTATAACATGGCTAAGAGAAAGCAAGACATAGATACCGAACAGGAAGTAACCCTGGCAAGAATTGATGAACGATTAAAAGCAATCATCGATAGCAATGATTTGATTTACTCTGAAGTAAAAAAAAACAATGGCAGGGTAACCAATCTTGAACATTGGCGCAGCCGCATGAAGGGCGTGTGGATAGCCGTGGTTATTGGAGGATCTGTGATCGGTGCCCTTGCTGGCATTCTCGTTACCTACCTAATCCCTAAATAATATGAAGGCTGCAGACAATGTGTTTTTAGTGGTAAAGCCCGGTGTGGTGCTCACGCCAATTATTGAACCGGTCATCTGCTCGCTGGAGATCTACTTCCGCGAAGCAGGACTAAAAGCCTTTGTTACCAGCGGCCTGCGCGATGCACATGACCAACTGCGCATTGTTAAAAAGTACTTGATCGCTAAAGGTCTTGATAAACACTATCCTGCAACCATGGCCTGCAAACACCCCATGGAGAAGGACCGTGGCTACTATGTGTGGCAATTGGCGTGGAGCCACTTGCTAAACGTAGGGGTAATCATTAACCCACCGCTCGCATCTGAATGCTTGATGGACTACTTCCGAAATGGTAAAAACCGTAAGGGGCAAATCATTAATCAAACACCCCACGCCAATGGTACCAGCTTCGACATAGGTGGTGCCGGTGGAGACGATGCTACTATTAAAGATGAGTTGGTAGTCATGGAACGCGCTATGAAAGCCAAGGTAAAAGGGCTTATCTACATCCTACCAGAACACAACAACAACGCCATCCACTGCGACTGCGTGCGCAGCTAACCCGTCCTAAGATACAGTACAGTGTATGGGTAGTTTAGAGTATGAATTTCATCGGCAAACTACTGGGCATCAAACCCGAAAAAGTTGTAGACAGTGTCGGCAATGTGCTCGACAACCTGATTACCAATAAGGAAGAACTCGCTGCGGCCAAGCTGGCCGTGCAGCAAGAAGCCAATCGTCACCTGGAAGCGATATCCACCGCAGCCGAGAACATGGAGAAGGCTTACCTCGCAGACATTGACAGCGCACGCAAAATGCAAGCGGTAGCTCTCGGCCAAGATGATAAATTCAGCAAACGCTATGTGTATTACCTCAGCAGCTTTGTGATCGTCAGTGCCACTGCTTTTGGCATACTCTTGTTCTACGTAGACTTTCCGGAAAGTAATCGCAGGTTGGTGGAAATGTTTGCAGACATCTATCTGTTTGCCGGTGCCATTATGGTATTACAATTCTTTTTTGGTAGCAGCAAGGGCAGCCAGGATAAAGATGTATTGCTTAAGCAAATGAAGCCATGATCCAGTTTACGACTCTCAACTTACCCGAAATAGTACCCCAGCAAGACTTACTCGACTGGCGCAAGAGCTTACGCACTACAGAGGCGAATGCAGCTCCTTCCGAGGTAAAAGAATTTATTGAAGCACTCGCGGCTAAGCTACCCGACTATGGCCGCATCGGGCAAGACATGGTGCCCTTTACCGGCTATGAGTTACGCCTTGCAGGTATCAAACAATTGGGTGGCGAGACACTGGTGGACTTTGCTGTGTACAAAATAGCCGTGCCACGTTTGGCCGCCACCGACCAGGCATTGACCATGTACCGCATCTACCAACGCAAGGGCAAGAAGGGATTGATCGACTACTGCAAAGCCAAGGTGCAAGGCACGGAGCTGGAGCGATTACTGTACATTCTCAACGTGCATGTGTTCCATATCGAGAGCGTGGAGTTTAGAGAAGTAATGGACCGCATTCACAATTCAAATAAACTGCTGACCGATGAACAATAGAACCTACAAGGTATCGGACTTATTTTATACCAACTGGCAACAAGTAAGCGCCCAGCGGCTGGCCGAAGGCTACACTGCGTACAGCATTTTGCAAGGTTGTGAGTTGGGTAGCGATGAATACGGCAAGGCTTTGATTATGACTTTGCGCGCTTTGCGAAAGAACCCGCGCCTGGTAGATCAGATTACGGTAGAGCAGGCGGTAGATATTTTTAACGAGATCGCCCCAGAGCTATCCAAGCCCTGGTATAGCTTTCCACAACAACGCATCGCTTTTCGCTTTCAGTTTTTGTTTGCCCCTAAAGAGAAGATGGGCAACAGAACCTTTGATCATTTAGTGTATGCGGACTCCTGCCTGATGAAGATATTGAACAGTGCCGAGCCCGAAAAGCAACTAAGCGAACTTAGTCGCCTTGCTTCTATACTGTATACCCGATCAGGCGAGCACTATTACAACGACCGCGAAGTAACAGCCAAGCAAGTTCACTGGCAGAAGAACTTAGAACTATGGCAACTACAGGCCATCTTCTACACGTTTGCGCACATCAAAAAATACATAGTAGAGGGCTGCCAACATTTGTTCGAGCAGCCTAAAGGGGATGCCGGAACAGGTCCGGTAAAGGTGAGCGATAGCATGCCCATGTGGAGCGAGATTAAGTTTGCGCTAGCAGAGAGCGGTGTATTTGGAACCTTTGATGAGGTAGGTAGAACGGATCTCTACAAAGTGATCAATTACCTGGAGAGCCGCGCCAAGAAGCAGAAGGAGGCTGCAAGCAATGCTAAGTCTAAATAGTTATACAGGATACCGCGCCTACTTTGAGAACCTGGCTACTCAACACGTAGACATTGCCGGCTTTAAGTATGGCGATGATAAGGTAGTGCAGAACGATAGCCGCAAAGGTTTGCCAACCGTATTCTTACACTGCCTGCCCTACGAGAGTGCCCGTTATAGCGGTCCCAACATAGACCAGCAGTACAGACGAAAGCGTGCCCGTTACGCCATTTTGAAAGTATGCCCACCCGGCAACTTTGCAGCAGAGAATGAAGTGCTTGACTTCTGCGAGGTAATAGCCTTGCAGGTGAATGCCCGTATGATTTATAAAGACAAACCCGTGCTGAGCGTGATGCTGGATGTGAGCAGTATTGAAATGAAACCTGTTACCGACATCATCAACTCCACCAAATACATTGGTGTGGAAGTGGGAATCGATGTAATGGATAACCCAGGCATGAGTTTAAATGTGAACAAGTGGACAGATTTAATACCCCCAACACCCTAAGCCATGCCAACCATAGGAAGTAATTTATCGCAGTGGGGTAACGTAGGTGAATACGAAACCGACAGAAGCACCTGGGGCTTTTCGGATACTGCATTTATTGCCTATTCCAGATCCACACTTTTTAGTTTTGTTTTTAGCAATAGCTGTGTAGCCTACTTGCATTCATTGCCCGGGCTCTACCCCTTTCTTGATTGGGTTCCTCAACGATTCACAGCAGTAGCAGGAAAGAAATATCGAGCGGGTGCCCTGGTAACTAAAACCGGATCTGCCAGTGCAGGAAGCGTAGTGGAGATTATCAGTACATCGGCCAACCTGGTGAAGGATACGGCTACCACTAAAACATTTGGTGAGTTGGCCAGTACACCCACCTTTATTGAAACCTATTTTGATTGTTTAGTGAGTGGCACGTATACCATCTGGATACGTTCTACCAATGTAGACAGCTTGCAAACATTATCGATCGGTACCAATATCTACACCGATTCATTTAGTGTTTTTGAATGGGAGGAGCCCGCTGGCCCCGTGTGCACACTTGCCTTTGATTTACCCAACTGTGTTGTCGTTAACGAAACAGGTCCAAGCAGCACAGATGGATCTATTACCCTTGCGGTAACAGGCGCAACAGGACCGGTGGAATACAGTAAAGACAATGGGGCTACATGGCAGAGCAGTGCCCTCTTTGCAGGGCTGGACAGTGGCACCTACCAATGCAAGGCACGAGAGACAGGTAATTTAAGCTGCGTAGTATCACAAAGTTTTGCCGTAAACATTGCTGCGCCAACGTTTAGCTGGACCAGCGCCAAAACCGATGAGACGGTGGCAGGTTCTAATGATGGAACTATTTCTATAACAGTAAGCGGGACAGTAGCGCCTTTCACCTATTCCAAAGACGGTGGCACCACCTACCAAGGCGGTAACATTTTTACAGGGCTGGCTCCTGGTACCTATACCATTACTGTAAAAGATTTTAACGACCAATTAGTAAGTGGCAACGTAACCATTGCGGCAGGAGTTGTTTTGTTTGACAAGGCTTTCTTTTCACTAGATCCGATACCCTTTACAGTGAATGAAGGTGCAAACAGTGCCGAAGATAATTACCGATTGTACGTAGATGTGCGAGTGGAAGATGTGGCTGGCAGCTCCGTTTTCACCAGCAGAATGAAAGCTACCCTGGAGCCTGAAAGCAACGGTGTTGCCACATTCAATTTACGACAGGCCTTTCGAGATGCATTAACTGCAGCACCTCCCGTATTGAATACAGCTTTACCGCAACGCATAACAGATCGTATTAAGTTTTTTAAATGCTACAGTGGAGAAATATTTGACGCCTTGACTGTACCAAGTGAGCTTACTGCATCCAATCTTTTATTAGTACTTCTCGGAGGGTTAGACAAAAAGCAATACCCTGGCTTTAACTTCTTTACTAGCTTCTTAAGCACTTATAAGAAGTTTCTGAGCTGGCAACCCTTGGTTAAATATGTGAATCGTGCACAGGAAGAATACCTTACCTTCTTTGTATACGCCACAAACCAGACCACATTGAAGATGCGGGTGAAGTGCTACTATACTGATAACACGAACAGTACCTATACTGCCTTTACCGTTTCTGGTGGAGCGTTGAAAGGTTATTTGTACCAGTTCCCTACTGGCCCTACACATGCGGGTATTCTCGGGCATCAACCAGCAAAAACGCTAACCCACTATGAAGTGTGGCTATTAAACGGTGCGGATGAGGTAATCACCGAAGTAAGAACCTACAAAATGAATTCGGTAGAATCTCCCAACACACGCTATTTCCTATACCTGAATAGTGTGGGTGGTTATGATACCCTACTGGCCACCGGAAAAGCTACCGTTGAAACAGCTATTGAGAAAACCATTATTCAAAAACACTTGCCTGTAAACTACCAGGCAGAAGATGGGGAGTTTGAAGTGAACGACAGTCTCTTCCAGAAATCAGGCAACTATAGTACCGGATACTTAATCGGAACTTATGGTGAAGAATTTCAAAAGGCCCTGCTCGATTTTATGAAGAGCAAGCGGGTGTTTGAAATAACCACTGGGAAACGTGTACCAGTAATTATTGAGAAGGCCAACATGCGCTACAGCGATGACGACAGCACCGAATATTACTTGCGGTTCAACATTCAAGAAGCTTACAACAACCATTCTTTCACTCCTGATGTGCTATGATCGGAATAAAATACAATGGCGAATGGTTCGATCTGCTGCCTTCTACACGTATACAGCTGGCACTTAAGAGTCCATTGTTTGCAGAGAACAATGTAATCCCAGGAAGCTTCTCTCTTCCCTTTGAACTTCCTTTTGGTGAGGCTAGCCCAAAGAACACTCAAATGCTTAGCCACATAGATGTGGTGGAAAACCCAGTGCGTGTGCGTAAGGTTCAGGTACAATTGCACTATGATAACAATCTTTTTAAACCAGGATACCTGGCTATTGGAAAGGTTAATGCACAAGGGAACAGAGTAAGTACCAATTTTGATTTTGGGCTTTCTATACTAGCCGATGACTTTAAAACAAAAAAGATTACTGAGATCGCGAACGATTCGGTTACCATGTCTAGTGCTCCTTTTGTTAAGAGTGTGATCTTAATTGCCAGAACCAACATTCACAGTGCACCATTTAAAATTGAAATTAACGGTAGGGAATTTTCTGGAAATAATAATGCTGCAATTGCTGCCGCCATAAATGCCGATGCTAATGAACCACGAGCAAAAGCTACCTATGTAAACACTCCCTTTAATGGCGATGCCCCTGATTACATAAGCCTGGAACCCTATACGGGGGCAACCAATATTGAAACTCCCCTTACCATCAAGTACATTGATGATATACCGAGCACGTTGAAGTGGAGCATCAATGCTGATGACCTTCATGCC
This sequence comes from Cytophagales bacterium Ga0077538, assembly GCA_001464155.1. GTDB lineage: Bacteria > Bacteroidota > Bacteroidia > Cytophagales > Cyclobacteriaceae > Chryseotalea. Next base: position 29,560 of record LNEN01000227.1, read on the forward strand.
AACTACACCACTCCCATTATCAACTGGCTCAATACAAATTTTAACACAGCCACACCTTTGGATAACCGTATGCGCTTCCCCATGTATAAAAATGAGGGGCTGTATGAAGATGAGAAGGTGAAATGGTTTAAAAGTGTAGACTATAATTGGATGAACCCCTGCAACTTCGGCAACTACCTGGGAAACTTGGCGGCCAACGAAGGTTTTAGGCCAAGTAATTTTGGGAGCCTTGCTCCTTATATAAGGCTTGCTTGGGTTATGGATCGAATTGAGTCATACTTTGGTATTGAGTTCGAAGGTGATTTTTTAACAGATCCAGATTACGATGCTGCTTTGTTCTTCCACAGTCATTCGCTGGATATACGCATCCCCTTCATCACCGGAACGGATGAAGCTCGCGACTGGATTGCCTTCAAAAGAACTTTTAACACCAATGAATTTCTTCCAGAAATAACGGTGCCAGAGCTCTTGAAGTCGATAGGCGCTTGCTTCAATTTGGCTGTGTATTACAATGAAGCGACTGGCAGCATTCGGCTACAGAAGCGAGATCCAATACTGAGTGAAAGAAGCTACATCCCTAAAACACGCTACAGTCCACTAAAGGATAGCGATGATATTGGACTGAACGGCATAACATTTAGAAGAAACAAAGACACTGACGACCTCCGAGCAATTGACGACCAGTACGTAAGTGGAGAAAGCGAGCAGGATATTGTGTTTGCTTTAGGCTCAACACCAGGCGAGGCTACTGTGTACTATGGTAGCAGCAGCTTGTACCCTTACACCGTACCTGTAGTAAAACGAAAGAGCTCAACAAAGATTCCGCTCAGCTTCTTCTTTTATGAGTACAGAGCTGGCGGTGCCAGTGGCAACAAGCCGTTAGTGAATACCCATTTGCAAGATTGCAACTTTACCCTGGCAGGTGCTGAGGGCCTTATTGAAAAAAGGCATGCACTTTACCTGCGGTTTTTGCTTACAAGAAAAGAACTGAGCTATACTGAATACATGGCTTTGGGCGAAGTGCTGGCGTTGGATTGGGAAAAGAAGGTGATGCTGGACAGAGTTAAGTATTTGTACAAAGACATTACCCTTACACTTAGCATGCAAGGCATAGAGCCTGCCGAGGTTACACTTTACACAACCCCTTAATCATGTACAGCACTAATCTTCAAATAAAGCTGCTGGACATTGCCAATGAGTATCGTGGCAAAATAGAAGCAGGCATACGGCAAGTGATCAGTCAACCAAAGTACCGAGCCAGTGGCGAAGGCTTAGCCAGCTTAACAGTAACAGTAATAGAAGGCAACGCACAAAAGGCTCCTGTTATCGTGGTGAACATTGCCGATCAAATTATGCGACTGGAAAGCCGCAACCTGCAGTGGACTGAATTACCGAACATGGGTAAAATGTACAGTTGGGCCAGCTATAAAAAAAGCGATCCTAAAGAGGCCAGAGATCTAGCCTGGGCAGTGGCTAAAGACAAGCAGAAGAACGACACATGGAAGCCAAAACTATGGCGCAGACAAAGCCTGAGTGCAGCACTAAAAGAAATGAATAAGGCCATGCTGGCCGCATTCGATAAAGCAATTGAAGAAGATCTACTTAAAGCCGGTATGGAGGGCTTACAACAGTAATGGCAGAAATTAAAATAACCCTTGTAAATGGCGAGCTGGCAGGGAAGACTGCGCAAGAAATTGGTAAGGCCGTTCGGGAGGCCTCGAAGGAATTAAGTAAGGCCAAGATTGGAACCGAAGAGTGGGTGAAGGCTAATCAGAAGTTGGAAGATGCCAAGCAATTGCAGGAAGACCTTGGTAAGCAAATAAAGAGTACGGCCGGAGCCAGCGACATGCTTAAAAAAGCCTGGAACAATTTACCGGGTGCTCAATACTTCAATCAGGTGAGCGAAAGCTTCGGCATGATGAAGCAAGGTGTTGGTGGATTGGTGAGTCAGTTTGGAGTGTTGAAGACCGCTATTGCTGCAACAGGTATTGGGCTCTTGATTATATCGCTGATGACTCTGGTGCAATGGTTCAAAAAAACAGACGAAGGAGCTACGCTCTTGTCTGGTATAATGACCGGCATCGGAAAAGTATTCGATTTGGTTTTTGGTAAAGCCTTAGCATTGTTCAAAGACTTAGGTGAATACTTTACCGGCAAAAAAAGCATTAAGCAGGGCCTGATTGATTTGGTCGAGTTTATTGGCAACAACCTACTCAACCGCTTAAAAGCTTTTGTGGTAATCTGGGATGGAATTCGTAACGCAGATCTGAAAAAAGTAACGGATGGCTTCATCCAACTTGGAACAGGTATTACCGATGGCACAGATAAAATGGCAGATTTTGCTGGGGAAGTTGCCAACGCTGTAAAAGAAGGTATTGAATTAGAAAAGCAACTGGATGCCATTGCCGACCGTGCCCGTGAATTAAAAGTAGAGCAAGCCGAAACAGAGAAGGTTGTAGGGCAACTGCTTTTGCAAAGTAAAAATGTAGCTCTAAGTCTAGAAGAACGAATTGCATTGCTCGACAGGGCTTCCGCGTTAGAACTTAAAAACCATAACGATCAACTTGCCAATGCCAAAGCTATGGAGGCACTGCGCAAAAAGGAGATGGAGGATAAGTTAGCCCTTGGTATTACTGATGATGCTTATGCAGAAGATTATGCCGATGCGCAAGTAGCACGCATTAACCTGGAGAAAGAAAGTATTACCCTGCAGGAAAAAATTGAAAATAGAAGAAGTGCATTGTTAGAAAAGCAAGAAGCTGAGCGCAAAAAGGCACAGGAGGAAGAAGTAAAAGCCCTGCAGAACATTCAAGATCTTAAGGATGCACTTATTGCCGATGCACAAGAGCGCGAGATAGAACAGATCTGGACACAAACTCAACGCAAGATTGAAGCGCTCACCGGAACCTCAGAACAAATCGCAGAGCAGGAAGCCTTGCTAAAAGAGCAAGAGATTATGGCCGTGCAGGCGGTGGTGGATAAGTATGCGGCAGAGGCAGAGGAAAAGAAAAAAGCGGCAGATGAAAAGGCCCTGGCCGATAAAAAGGCACAAGCAGAAAAGGAGAAGGAAATTGCAAGGGAAAAAGCTGTCTTTGAGCAAGGAATACTGGACAACACAATTGCGGCAACTGAACAAGCCGTTGGGTTGGGCGCAGACCTTCTTGCTTCGCAGGCCAAAAATGAAAAAGAGGCCAAGAGAATTAAAAAGATAGGAGCCATTTCAGAAATAGGTATCAATTTATTTAGAGAACTTTCTGCCAACAGTGCCTATGCTGCAACACTTGGTCCTGCAGGTGGTGCATACCTTGCGCTTAAAAATCCACCAGCCTATTTCAGAGCCGCGTTTGCTACCGCCAGAGTCTTAGCCTTTAGAAAAGGTGGTATTCTTAGAGGCCCAAGTCATGAACAAGGAGGCATCGGCATGATGGTGAATGGTAGAATGGTAGCCGAGGCCGAAGGTGGTGAGCCAATACTTACTGCAGCTGTAAGCCGCAACCCGGTATTGCTAGCCGCTGCCAGCCGCATAAATGTAGCAGCAGGTGGTAGGCCATTAATGGAAGCCGGTGGCGTAACTCCAAGTGCAGCCAGTGCAGGAGCACAACCTTTCGATATGAATGGATTTGAACAGCGCATTGCCAGCATTATGCTGGCCGCCATGGACAAAAAAATAACCACTCTTAGAGTGGTTAACGATCCGCTGGAAACTCAAAGTAAGGTTGATGAGATCAAGCAGATTGAAAATCGGGTGAATGTTTAGCGTTTTTTCTTTAGGTGTTTGCCAGCATCAAGGTCTACGCCTAGTCCAATTGTAAATAATACTAGACCTGCCGCTGATATGGCCGGAGAAACATATTTAGGTTCTGGTAGAGATCCGGATGGGCTACTCAAGTAATCTTCAAGATCCTTTTCATATTGCTTGTTATAGATGGATTGAAGTAACACGCTACCCCCTATCGCTAAAATCCCAACCAGCTGTGCAGTCTTTCCATTATTCCTTTGAATTCTAAACTGTTCAATGCTTCTGTCTAATCCTTCAATGCTTGCACTTGTCTCTGTAATGGTAGGTACTACTTTAATGGGTTCCCTTTCAACACCATCTACCAACACATTTACACCTGCCTTTTTTAAATCAGCTTGCAGCTTGGCTGATGCCTCTTCTATTTTAGAAAATGTGATGGATGCTATGTCTTTGAATTTTATACTACCTCCTGCGATGTAGAGCGCATCGCTTCCGGTAGCATTGATTGCTACAACTTTTTCTTCTCCCGTCTTTAATTGAAGCTTTACAGTCTGACTGTAGCTTGTAAGGCTGATGAACGTTGCTATGGCAACTAGGGTAACTATTCTGCGCATACGAGTTTGTTTTTGTGAACTCTAATATACTAAAGCTGTCCTATTTATGGCGACTACGTGTCGCCATTTTTACTACATGGCAACGCTACTACGCTGTATAGATGATCGCAACCGCCCCGATGAAATACCCGAAAGCAAAATGGTGAAGGCTGGCGAGATCTACACCTTTAAAAAACTATGGTACAGTGCCTCGCAAGACAATTGCCCTTTTATTGAACTGGAAGAAATAGACCTAACCGGTTGCGGACTATACAAGGGTTTTGCCGCCTTTAGATTTGAACTGGTATGAAGCTCAACCTCGCCAAAATACAAGCACAACTGGCTGCACCAAAACAAAAAGCTACTAGCCACAAGCCGCTAGCTACTAGCAACCAGAAGCCAGTAGCCAGCAGCTCGAAGCTTGAATTGCTAGATCCCATCACCACCCAATACGCCCAGCTTAAAAAGCAACGTGCCATTCTCAGTACAGCCATTTCTCCTTTAGTAGAAAAACTACGCGCAGAACTGCATGCGCAAAGTCCGGCACTGGCAGATGAGTTAATGAATGGCAAACTGCCAATGCCAGAGCTAGCCGAGCACTACAAAAAGATAATAGGCATCACCGAGCAGATGACCAAGCTGTGGGATGACATACGCTACGTGCAAGACCATGGCAAACTACCCGAAGAACCCACGCCTAGCGTAATCACAGCACCGAGCCAAGAGTTGAGCGCACTCACAGCCGAGATCAGAAGGCTGGATGATCTCATCCACAAAACCTACAAGAAGCTACGTACGGGGAAGCCCAAGAATGCCGACCGCGTAAACGAGTGGAAGGTGAAGATAGCTCTGGCAGAAGCCGAGCGAGACAATTTAAAACGTAAACGAGCAGCACTACACTATGGAGCAAGAGCACAGCGCGCTGGTATCGAGCAAGAAGGATAAGCTGCCACGCGAACTTAAAAAAAGTAAGGATAGCGACTTCGACCGCATCTATAAGTTCTACCACCACAGCAAAACACGCATAGAACTTAGCGCAGATGAAGAAGTAATCCGCGAGCGTTGGGAAAAGGCTTGGTTACTCATGTGCCGTGGTCGCACCGTTAAGGCGTGCGCTGATATAACGTGTCGCTTGTTCAACATAAGTCAGGCAACTGCATACGATGATGCGCGCAAGGCACAAATGCTCTTTGGCGATCCGCGCAACGATCTGAAAGAAGCCAAGCGCAGAATCATTGAGCAACAACTACAGAACGGTGCCAACAAAGCCTGGAACAAAGGCAACTTAGACATGCACCTTAAGTACCTCAAAGAGATCTCCGAGATCAGAGGCCTCAAAGAACCAGATGCTGATACTAACCTGGCTGATTTGATGAAGAAGCTCGTGCCTACACAGATCAACATTCTGGCAAGCATGGAAGACCTCAATGCATTGGCTCAGTCCATGCGCGAGCAAATAACGAAAGACATAGGCTTCGAAGAAGTAAAAAATGAAGAAGCCAAAGGTTAAGCAGATTGATAGGTACTTAAATCCGGTAGCGCAGATCTTTCTGCTGTGTCAGGCTATATACAAAGTTCTGATTGCTGGGCGTGGTTTTAGTAAAAGCTTTACTAATGGTTTGCAAGTAGCGGAGAAAGTGGCGCTCATGCCGCGCTCGGTAGGCTTATTCCTAAGCCCCACCTACAGCATGATCTACACCAAAACGCTGATCCCCATGAAGGCAGCCTGGGAGCAGCACCTTGGGTACATTGAAGGCATCCATTATGTAGTAGGCAAAGCACCACCTAAGCACTTTGCCAAGCCATGGCATAAGCCACATCGATACGAGAATGTAGTAACCTTTTGGAATGGTACCACCATTGTGTTTGGTAGCTTCGATAGGCCTGCGCTAATTTCCGGTGGATCCTACGATTGGTCCATTTGCGATGAAGCTTACCTAATTGATAAAGACGATTATGATAACTATGTAATCCCTACCATGCGGGGAACTCACACCAGCTTCCAAAACATACCTACCCATTTGCAGCAAAGCTTTAGTAGCTCTATGCCCTTTCGTAACCAGGGCGATTGGTTGCTGGAATTCTATGCGAAGGCAAAAGCAGACCCGCGCATGTATGGCTTTATTGGTTGGGAACCTAACGCTAAGCTTCAACTTGGCAGCACGTGGATGAATAGAGAAGTATTGGGCGATAAAGCCATACTATCCATGCAGGCAGAGATGAGCGAGGTAAGCTACAGAGTAATGATACTCAACCAACAGGTAACTAATTGGGGCAACCTCTTCTATCCAGCCTTAGCGGCTAAGCATTGGTACACACCAAAGGCTAACGACCGAGTGATACAGATACCCATAAGCACAAACTATAAGCGCGATGCCCGATACGATGTAGGCCAGGATGATTACAATCCTGATATGCCCCTACACCTAAGCCACGATTGGGGTACGTTTAACTGCATCACTATTGATCAGCAGTACCCCAAGGAGATAAGGGTGATCAACACCATGCACGTGCACAACCCTAAGACCATCGATGATCTGGCCGATGAGTTCTGCGAGTACTACCTACACCATAAGGCTAAGCTGGTATACCAATGGGGAGATAAGAGCGGTAACAACAGGCAGGCCAATGCCAAGCTCACCTACTTCGAACAGTTCTCTGAGATACTAAGAGCCAAGGGCTGGCGTGTTGTATTGAAGAAGACTGGCGACATTGAACACCTGGAACGACACAGACTACTGGCTAAGGTACATGCAGAGACAGACACGCGCTTTCCAATCGTTCGATACAACTCAAAGTGCACAGACTTTCGTATAGCCATGGAGAGCGCTCAGATGAAGGACCACAAGAAGGATAAGAGTAGCGAAGGCAACAGCTCCATCAAGCCCGAGCATGCTACCCACTACACGGATGCACACGACTATCGCATGTACCATGCACTCAAACAATATGAGGCTAAAGACTACGGCATGGATATCTACTCTACCAACCTCTAATTCATATATCTCTCAAAAATTCATTGGCGACAGTCAAAAAGGGGAAGGCACACGGGAGTTGATCGTGTCTAAAATGTTGTGCTTTTTCTTTTGCGGAAGTTTATTCTATTGATAGCCAAATAATTGAATATTATTTGGCTGTAATTGCCTACCCTTTTATGAGTGCATTCATTTTGGCAAGGTCGCTATTCATTACCTTCTTATCAGTTTTGACGTACTTTTCCAAAGTGTTCCGCTTTTTCAAACCCATGAACTTCATTAGTGAAGTGTGGTTAGCTCCGGCTTGGTCCATAAGGCTGGCAAACGTATACCGGGCCACATGATGGTGTAGGTTTACATCGATCGCAAACTTGGCAGCAATATTCTTTAATACACGGTTTGCGTATTGATCAACAAATCTGTTGAACACAGTGCCCTTCGGGTTGTCATCCAATTCATCATCTAGGAGCATTCGGGCAACATCATTAAGAGGAACCGAATCTATCTTGGTACCATATCTCTCTGTTTTTTGCGGCACTATAGTCATCTGTCCGTTGTCAAACATAGACCTGTCAAGTTTCTGTAAATCGCTTATGCGTAGTGCGCAATTGCATGAAAACAAAAACCTGCGAAGTACTACTATCTCGCTATTCGTTAATCCCTGCCTGCTATCCTTTTGCTTGTACAACATTGGCAAGGGTTGATCTTTCCACTTTAGGTATAGCTCAAGCAAGTTTTTAAACTGGCCTAGTTCTAAGGGCTTCCAGTTTCCATCCTGTAACTGGTTTTTGAAACGACTATACGGATCTGTAAACTTTATATTGTCGATTCGCTTGGCAATGTTCAAGTAGGTTTTCACATGCTTATGCCGTGGCCATCTACCATTTATGCTAATTTCCTTTTTACGCAGCTCCGGATTGATCTCAGTGTTGATATCTCTTTTAAGTTGCCGGTCGAAATCATTAGGCCAGTCGGCATTGAATTCATGAAAGGGTATAACGGTGTAGAACTTCTGGAGTTTTTTAAGTGTGCCCTTCTCCTTTTCGTATGTCTCGTTGGAGATCATTCCCTTATTCCACCGTTCGAATGACTTCTGCGCGTAGTATTGGATGAAATCGTTCTTATTAAGGTCAGTCTTATACTCCTTCAAAAACGATTCTAGCGATAAATGTATGCCCCTGAGCAGATAGTCCTTCCGGATGTTATTGGCCTTTGCCAGTGCGTTGCTAATGATAATGTTATACTCATCCACATCCGGATCCTTCTTAATCCTTGGCTTGCATAGATCTCTTACGTTGAATTTCTCGGGTGGCCAACAGATTCCGAGAGGAAGCCTGGCCTTCTTCCGGTCGATAATTACCTGCATAAATATGGCGCATGTTCCATCAGTCCTTTTGTAGACTGTGTCCATCTTGATCTTAGCTGAGTATCCCATTTGTCTGAAACAATTCTGAAACGATAGCCCTAAAAAGTAGGCCTAGAAGCTTTAATTCTAGGCCATATTCAGCGTTTTTACCCACGCTATGCAGGTTTTGTGCCCAGGACTGGGGCAGCTTTTTTACCTCATTACCAACTAGTTGTACCATCAGGTCAGAAACAATTCTGAATCATTGTTACTCCTTACTGATCTCTTTTAGCTTCTCCGCCATTAATGCTTGC
>LNEN01000228.1 GCA_001464155.1 Cytophagales bacterium Ga0077538
CCGTTGAACAATTTATCCGCCTCTTCTTTACTTTCTGCACGAATTACAATTTTGCTTCTGTTCTCGTTTTCGTTGGTACGACCTAATATTTCAGGCACATCATTGGCCATTAACATACTTTTCCCGATGGGTAAAGCAATGTGCATTATCTTATTGGCTTCATGTTCGGCTACTGGAAACTCAGCACTGGCCAACTCTTTGAAGCGCACTATTTTTGAAAAGGCTCCTCCAAAGACTGATTTGTAAAAGAGGAAGGCTTCTTCTGCGTTGCCATTGAAATTGATATGTGGATTGATGCTGGCCATAGTTTGAATTTTAATGAGACTTTATGTGGAATATGCTTTTTTTTAACAAACGTTACAAAATTTCAGTAGTCCTGATTCTACACGACTCTCCCGTTTGTAGCGTGTTACTGTACCATGCACTCTAACACTTGACTGTTCATGGTGACGAAACTCGTGTCACTACCTTCATCGAAGCGTATTAACGAAGATAAAACTTTATACGGACATGGCATCTAGTCATTGCAGATAGCTTTTGTTGGCAATTGACTCTTTCCTTCGCCATGATGGAAATAGATTTCCTTTAAGATCCTCAACAGAATAGTTTAAAAGCTAACCTTTAGCGTCAGTTCGCTCGTGGTGCCCACGGCAAGGTTTTCACAGGCCCAATCCGGACAACCGGATACGATATCAACTGATCCGCCCGTGGAAGTCTGGGCGTCAACGGAAAACCGATCAATCCTGTCATTAGGTGGAATGGTGATCGTGAATTGGCCCGATTTACCTACGGTGACTGAATGCGTGGAAACTTCCTCCACATCCGGCCAAAGGCCTTCGCCAACATCCAGGCCTTTAAAAATTAGTTTTACACCGCTTGCCGGAGTATTGTCCGATTCGAGCGTCATGGTTCCATAAAAAGTAGTGGAAGGTCCATCATCGTCCTTGCAAGAGAGGGTAAGAGAAAGGATGCAGGCGAACAGTGCTAATTCTATTCTTCTAATTTTTGTCAGACGCATGATCAGCTACGGTTTTAAAACAGCATTAAATCCAGATCTAAAATCGGAAAAGAATGGTAATCTTCAAATTCAACTAAGGGTTGACTATTTGCCGTGGCTGACTTTTGAAAACGTATTTGTCGGATTCTTTACGTGTTCTGTATCCATGGTAGTTGATAGTCTTACTTATTAATCCATTGGAGCGTGTCTCGCATGACATAAAGCACTTGTTTATGCAGCGTTACTCTTATACTTTATAAAAAATTAATCAAAAGTAATGCTTTATAAACTTTGTTAGCGTTTCGTGCTATTCTGTTCACACTAGTAGGTTTTTTTTTACAGATTTCACTTTATCGGTTCGTAGTAAAGTATAATGGCTCCGTTGTTAAAATTTTTAGTCTTTTTGAGTTTGACTAGTGTTCTGTCAGTTATATTCTCAAATAACGACAGACCTTTTCCGACAACAACCGGCTGAATACACAGCTGTAATTCGTCAATCAACTGTAAGTTCAATGCCTGTATAATTAAACTGCGGCTTCCAATAAAAATATTTTTTCCGGTCTGCTGCTTCAATTCCTTCATCACTACGTCAATAGGCTTTGTGGCAATTTCAGCAGTCTCCCAATCTGTATGCTTTAGAGTGTGAGAAAAAACAATTTTAGGAATTTTGTCTATTGCTTTTGCAAAATCGTCTGATGCTTTTTCGCCAGATGGATTTTTTAGCAGTGTCTGCCAATATTGCATGAGGTGATACGTGGTACGTCCATACAGGATAACCCCTGCATTGTCCAAAAGGTCAGCATAGTGTTGATGTAATTCTTCGTCTGCTATTCCTGCAGTGTGGTCACAGTTTCCATCAACAGTCGTATTGAATGCCGCAATTATTTTTCTCATAGTTTTTTCGCTCTTCTTGTGTTGTTAAGGGTCGTACGCCAAAGCATGATGGCTAATGCTTTATAATCGTTGTTAGCATGCGTTACTTGATCTCACCTTTTGTTATTTTTATTAGTCCGTCAATTGATTTGTCAGCGTCCAAATTGAAGCCAAACCAAGTAAGACTATATGGAAATATCACCAAACCTAAGGTCAACCAATCAATGTCTCCTAACTCTTTGTGGTTAACAACCTCTGAGATAAATATCGCCAGTCCAAGTATCATGAAAAATGCAGTGAATCCAATTACAAACCAATTTGATTTAAGTGTCACTAAAAGTTCAACTTTTCCATTGGTTTCTATGATTGTACCCAGAATCTGAGGAGTCCATGAATTTTTATAGTCCCTGTGTAATGTGAATTCAAATTTGTCTTTAACCAGCCGTCCAGAGAATATATTATTGTCAATACGCACAAAATTCTCTCTTCTCTTAGGTCCAACCCATTTTCTCATCCGGTCTATAACCTCCTCTCGCGTGAGGTCGGTCGTTATGGTCAATCGTTGGTAGGGTATCCACTCCATGTTGTTATGCACGCTAATAAACACACATCAGAATTTCTCAATATACTTTTACCGAAATATCTGATAGGTTGCTTAGACTTATCTCTATAAAGAAGTTAAACAGATTCACCTTCAGCCACTTTAGCCTAGGCCGAGTACATAACAAGGTAAAGATTTTTGTGAAACTTTAGCAACAAAGTCTGTTGCCAGCACAAGCGAGAGGCTTGCGCTTGTGAAGGGAGTACTTGCTAATTGTCAGCCATCATTTAATTTATTTTGTTGCTTGGCTTAAAGTCTACAAGTTGTCAACCTTCAACGAACCCCAATTCAGCATTTATGCTTCAGTTCGTTATTGTTTTTCTGTCCATCGTTTATCCACGGAAGTCGATATCCAACTTATCAACGTGCATGATTTGAATCCCAACCGTTGTTCTCGCCAGTTTTTAATTCGTCCAAGGTTCCTTGTCTTTAGCATTCATAAATTTTTGCCCATCATAAATGCTTATCCCTTGCCAAGTTCCAAACCAAATCTGTCTCTTGTTATCTTCAAAAATGCTTTGAACAACATTGGTGGTTAAGCCATTGAGTGTAGTGAATTGAGTGAAGGTAGACCCATCGTAACGGTAAACACCATAACCTTCTGCCGAAAACCAAATAGTACCATGGCTGTCTTCATAAAAATTATAGGTTTCTGTACCTTTAATAACTCCGTCTTTAGTAAAATTGGTGTAGGTTTTTCCATCAAATTTACTCACACCGCCATTAAAAGTTCCAATCCAAATATTTCCTCGCTTGTCTTCCAGAATATCCGCTGCATTATTGTCGGTTAGTTCATTCTTATTTGTTAAATGCGTAAACTCTCCCTTCTTGTATTGGAAAATTCCATTTCCATCGGTAACAAGCCACATCGTTCCATTTTTGTCTTCTATAATTTTAAAAACCAATTTATCAGATAGCATGGGCTTCGGATTTTCGACCCTTGATTGTGGTAATGAGAAAGGGATAAACTTTTCTCCGTCAAAATGACTAACTCCTCCAATCGATCCGACCCAAAGGAGCCCACTTTTGTCAATTGTTAATGCCCAAATTTCCACATCTCTACCTGGCAATCCTTCTTTCTTTGAAAATGTTGTGAATTCTTTACCATCGTATCTTATGAGTCCTTCGGAAGTTGCACCTGCTTTATCTTCTACAATTTCCATAACCCTCATAAAGGGACTAACTCCTTCTATTGAAACTGTTTCTAATGTTTGTCCATCGTAACGGATAATCCCATTTCCATTTGTTCCAAACCAATAGTTTCCTTTTTTGTCTTGATACATGGTCCTTACAAACTCCCTAACCATTCCATTTAAATTGGTGTGAATTTGCGGAAATGTTGTACTCTTACTCAAGAGCAATGGTTTGTTGCTTAATGCATTCGCTATACTATCCTTTGCAGATTTATCGTTCACCTGACCCGTGCAAGAATAGAGTTGCATAGTTACAAGTACCCAAAGTATAATTCTTTGATGAAAGAGTATTTGACTTTTAGGTAGAATCATGCTGTTGTTTTTTAATCAATGTGGTTTTGAACGCTGAACGCCAGCGAAATAGTTGTCGGCAGGGTCTATTGCTGACCCTCTTTACTTTTACTGCCCGACTGAGTCATTCAGGCGTGCAGCACAGCGTTACTCAGCAGCCGTCTTTGCGAGGGACTGCTTTGTAAATTATTTTACGATCTCGTTGTACATAGTCGCCCGATACGATTGGATAGGAATACTTGGGCGCGTGCGATACCACATGGCTTCTTACAATAATTTTATCGTTGACGTTCAGGCTTTGCAAATGCTGAAATTCAGTAGACTTTAGCGGGCCAAAGCTTAGGATATACTCGTCATCCTTAATCCGGACCATCACTCCGAAACCTAAGCGTGAGCCTGGCGGAAGAGAAAGAGAGGTTACAACAGCCTCCATGTTGGTGGAGTCACGTATATGGTTCATTATTTTAGCCGCACCGGCAAGCACTTTTTGACCTTCGGGAGATGCTTTCCATTCTTTGAACTTTATTCCATCAGGAGTAGCCTCCCATTTTTTCATGGCGGCTTTCCTTTCGGCAGCCGTGAGCGGCCTTGGGGTTGATTGAGCAGACCTTTCATTTTCGATTTCACGATTAGCAAAGACTAGTCCGCTTACCACAACCAGCGACAAGATCAGCGCATAAATAGCTTTCTTCATATTTGTAGGTCTAATGATCAATGCCAACAAAGCTACAAGCCTTTGTGTCCGGCTTTGGTAAAGGAATTGTTAAAAGATGTAAACGATCTGTAAAATTTGCCTGGATAGCATACGCTCGATACCACCCTGGCAGATGCCCGAATTAGATAGAACTTTCCCTGAAACATTAACAACAAGGTCTCTTGTCAACACAAGCGAGACGCTTACGCTTGAGGAGGCATGTTTGTGGATTGGATTAATCTCATTTCTGTGAATATTCTAAAAGATCACCAGGCTGACAGTCCAATACCCTACAAATAGATTCAAGTGTGCTGAACCGAATCGCCTTGGCCTTTCCTGTCTTTAGAATTGAAAGATTGGAAAGGGTTAAATCGACTTTTTCAGATAGTTCATTCAGCGACATTTTTCGCTTGGCCATCATCACATCTAAGTTTACAATGATTGGCATAGCTTATACAGTTAAATCGTTTTCAGTTTGAATTTCGATACCTCTTTTGAAGATAATGGCGATGATATAGATTACGGCAGCCATAAGAATGAAGGCTTGGCTATCAACCCAAAACTGACTGAGTTCGTTTAGTGCATAGCCGTGATGCGATAGATTTCTAGCACTTTCTTTGGCTATGTAGCTTAAGATTCCTGTAGAGAATGTATAGTAGCTAATCTGCGAAATTTTTTTGGCGACAAAACCATTAAAGGGTTTCGTCAAATCTAATTTGTATTGAAGCTGTATCACCGCGTAGAAAAGTATCGCCTTTAATACCGCGATGAACAATATAAAACTGTACATGCTAAAAAAGACCCAGCGGCTTTGTTGGTACACGTTACTTAGATCAAGTTTCTGATAGAGGTTACCAACAAATTCTGGTTTAAAGACACTAAAAACAAAGTTTACAACAAGGCCACCTGCTTCAATGCTCAAGCCTACAAAAATGAGCCAGGCAATCACATGCAGGCCCCAAAAAACGAAATGGTTTCCTTTTGACATAGAGTTTTAATTTATTGGCAATTATAATAAATAATTATTGATAAACAATAAATATAGAATTATTTTCAATAAATGCTGTAAAACCCCGTATCGTATCAATTCCATCCTACACTTTCCATACGATTCACGCCAGCTTTAGTGGTTGAGCGAATGGGGATGTAGGGTATATAGGGATTGGACTGGTAGAAGGAGTCTTCTTATTTTCCGCATGAGCAAAGGCGGGTTGTCATCGCAATCAGGTCAAAAGGTATTGTTAAAGCTTTGTTGCAGAAAGCACCTTTGCGTTGTGAGTTTTCGTACTTGGTACGCGCTTAATTATTGACGCTCAACATTTAGCCATCAGAATTCCTGTTACGCTTGGCATGAAGCCTTACTTTTATTCTTTAGAAAATACTTAATCAAAAGTAATGCTTTATAGCCGTTGTTGGGCGTTGGGGCTTATTACCACTGGTCATCACTTTGGATTAAGCAGTTTGCTATTTTTAATAGTTGCTTTTGTGATTTGGTGTCAAAGTCTGTCTCTAGAATTTCAAAAACACGAATTTTAAGTATGTTATGCTTTGTCAATGGCTCAAGCTGTCTTTTTGTCCCCTGAACTTGAAACATTACGGTGTTAGTGTAAGGTGACATTAAAACGTCACCAAGATTGGAAGCCTTCGCGTTGCCCCAAGTTGATGTCTCTCCGTTAGATAAGTGAAATTCAAATTTTCCTGCAGCATTTATAAGACTGTCCTCGAGCACATATCTTGAACCCATGATTATCATAGCACTATAGTTTATAGTGTCATTAGGGTTCTTTGGATCAAAGTTCTTTTCCAGATATAATAGTAGGAGGTCTATTGATTCTGCACTTGCCCCTTTAACATGAATTTCAGATGACTTCTTTGTTAACCGTCTTATGACTCTGCAGTCCTGAGCTTGTGTTGTTGATTGAATAAAAATTGTCACTATCAATAGCAGATGTCTTATCTCAATCAAGGTCATTCATATTAATTTTAGTAGCACTCTCTTTCGCTGCCCTTACACACAACATATGTACATCAGAATTTTTGATATATAATTTTGTCGAAATGCCTGGTAGCCGGCTTAGCCCATCTCTATACATAAAGTGAAACCGATTCACTTTTAGCCATCCTGGAGTAGGCCGAGTGCATAGCAAGGTAAATATTTTCTTGAAACATTAGCAACAAGGTCTCTTGCCAGTACAAGCGAGGGGCTTGCGCTTGAGGGGAATCTAAGTCAACCGTTTTTATTTTTCTGTCTGATGTTTCTTTTTTTTGAAAGTAAGGAAAATGCAGGCAATAAATGTAACAAGGTAAAGAATACCCAAACCTGTTTTCCTAAAAGTAAAAGTCTCAAAGTCAAATTCGTTTGACAATGCTAATCCGATTGGAAAAGCAAGCAATGCGAAAACTAGGTTAAATCCTATTTTATTTTTCATATCAATTAATGTTTGTATTCTGACACCTGGTTAAAAACTGTCTACGAGTTGCTAACAGTCAGCGTGCACAAAATGTTTTACTCAAAAGTCAAGCGAAGCCGAAAATGAGTCCACTGACAAATTTTTCATTTTAAACTGCGTCCAGTTGTCTTTATCGTTAGAAAAATCCTCAAAAGTTAGTCGTCAAGTTTTAGTAGTCTTAAGGCTTGCACCAAACAAGTAGCCATCAGAATTCCTGTTACGCTTGGCTATGAAGCATTGCTTTTATCTTTTAAAAAATAATTAATCAAAAAAAGTGCTTTATGGCCGTTGTTGGCGGCTGTTAGTTTTCACACTTATATTTTACTTCCCAAATCTTGTAGCGTCCTTGATCATATTTTAACACGAGCTCACTTATCAAGTTCTCATTGGGAAATTTATATACAGGAAAAGTCCCTGTCCCCGTTACAACTCTCAAATTGAGGTCATGTACTAAGTCCTTTGTCCTAATTAAGGTTGCAAGTCCATAGTCTTCATTAGTTATAAAGTCCATCACACTAGACTTTTCCAGATAGATATCTTTATGAAATGAATTTTTCCATGTTATTACCTTGTCACAGTAATATATCTCAAGTCCCGGAGATAATATGTCCGCTATTTTTGATTTGTCACTTGTCTTGATGATTGCCAGCAAGTCCTCTATAGTCGGATGTTCATAATTATTTTGTTCATAATTGTCCCAAATGCGTAGACTTTCAACTTTGTTGTCAATTAGCAGGATTGAAAGATTCAGCTGTTCATATCTCCAAGTATTAGCAGGTTTCTCATTAAAGTCTTGAGTCAAGATTTTCTCAGGCTTTCCAAATACAGATTCAAGTTTTTTGTCATCGTCACCAAGATTAATTCCGTAGAATAGTCGGTCTACTTTTTTGCCACTTAATTGAATGGCATAAATAGGATTCCCCTGGGTGTCCAGGTATTGAAATCCTACATAAGAGGAGCTGTCACTAGATATATAATAGAAGTCAACAAAGGTGCT
>LNEN01000229.1 GCA_001464155.1 Cytophagales bacterium Ga0077538
TTCTAACTCAACCACAGTCCATTCTTACTTCTCCTATACTTGTAGACACCCATTAAACCATCCCCATGAAAAATATCCTCCACGTTGTATTCCTTATCGCTTCGGTTACTGTCTTTGCACAGAGTAGCAAAACGCCTGTAAAAGAATTCACCCTTTCTCTACCTGTCAGTTCTGTTGAAGTGAATTCATCAGATAGTCAGAAAATCACGTACGTGATCATACGCTCGAAAAGCTTCAGCAAAAGTAAAGGCTACATGAATGTGGCTACGAATTTACCTGCCGGATTCTCCATTACCTTTGAACCAGCTGAAGGAATTTTTGATCGTGGTGAAGCTACCTTTACTTTAGAAAACGCAGTCCCTGGCACGTACAATATTATTATAAATGCAACGCTGAATAATAAAAAGAAGGGATCGATTCTTACGGTACTTGTTCGTTAGAAGTCATCTCAAAAATCACTTAAGATGATCTGTCATTCCGAACTTGTTTCGGAATCTACTTTAAAATCATTTCATTTTTAGATGCTGAAACCTGCCTCTGCCGAAACGGCTCTGTGCAGGCAGGCAAGTTCAGTATGGCATTCTGATTTTTGAGATGACTTCTAGTCAAATTCACTGTAAATCAACAAGAATAATTAATTCCTCTTGTTGATCTGCAGTTATCCTTTCTAAACTACTCTCCTGCGAGCTCAGACAACTCCATCCAACGCAAGGTTTTTGCATCGATGGATTCGGTAATGGTTTTTATTTCGTCTGCCCAGGCTTGAAGTTGTTTGTGATCGCTGCTGCCAGAATTCATCAAGACGGTCAGCTCCGTTTTCTTTGTCTCCAAGGCGTTGATCTCGGTGGGGAAGTTTTCAAGTTCTTGCTTTTCTTTGAAGGTAAGTTTCTTCTTCGCGGTTACTACGGGCGCAGCTACTACCTCCTGCTTTGGAACAGTCGGTGTGGCATTGGCCTTCATCATCTCCTCCTCTTCCAACGAATCGCGGTAATCACTGTAGTTACCGTTGAACAAGCGAATTTTTCCATCGCCTTCGAAGACAAAGAGCTGATCTACCAAATGATCCATGAAGTAACGATCGTGGGACACCAACAATAAACACCCCGTGAAGTTTTCTAAGAACTCTTCGAGTACGTTTAGTGTATCAATATCAAAATCGTTCGTAGGCTCATCCAAAATCAAGAAGTTCGGATTGGTCACCAACATCTTCAACAACTGCAAACGCTTCTTCTCTCCCCCACTCAATTTCTCTATGTAGGTATATTGTTTCTCTGCCGGGAATAAGAAGTTCTCCAAAAACTTAGACGCTGAAATCGTACTACCATCCGAAAGTGTGATAAACTCCGCAATGTCCTTCACTTCTTCAATCACGCGGTTGTTCGGATTGAGGTTTACGGACTCTTGCGTGAAGTAGCCATACTTGGTCGTTACACCCGGTATCACTTCTCCGCTATCCGGCTTCAGTCGCTGCGTTACTAAATTCAGGAAGGTAGATTTTCCAATACCATTCTTGCCGACAACACCAATTCTATCCTTCTTCTTAAACACATAGGAAAAATCATCCACCAACTTCGTCTCGCCAAACTTTTTAGAAACGTGTTCCATTTCCAAAATCTTACCGCCCTGACGAGCCGCATTGATATCCAACTCTAAGCGGTCTCTGCTTAAATCAACAGAAGCCTTCTCTTTCAATTCATAAAAAGCTTCAATCCTATATTTGGCCTTGGTGCCGCGCGCTCGTGGTTGCTTACGCATCCAATCCAATTCCTTCTTCAACAAACTCTTTGCTTTCGATACTTCAATTCTCAGTATCTCTTCCCGACTCGCTTTCTTCTCCAGGAAGTACGCATAATTTCCCTTGTAGCGATAGAGCTGTCCGCGGTACAGTTCAATGATTTCGTTGGCCACCGCATCTAAGAAATAACGATCGTGGGTAACCATGATCAGCGTTACATTAGGTCCCGCCAAATAGTTCTCTAACCACTCAATGGCTGTTAGGTCCAAGTGGTTGGTAGGCTCATCCATGATGATGAGGTCCGGCTCTTGCAATAAGAGCTGTGCTAAGAAGATTCGTTTCTTTTGTCCACCGGAAAGATCACCAAAACGCTTGTCCATGTCCGGCACTCCCAGCTTGCCGATTACTTCCTGCACTTTATTATCGTAATCCCAGGCATTGAGGTCGCTCATTTTCTCCAAGACAGCCTGCATGCGTTCAGGCGATACATCGGGATGGTGTATGCAATCTTCGTATTCTTTTACTACTCGTGCTATTTCGTTGCTTTCGCTGAATAAGATATCCTTCACCAGCAGATTTTCATCTACAGAAGGTTGTTGTGTCAAATATCCCAGTTTAATACCATCGCGTACAACCACTTTACCAGAATCGGTTGCGATTTCACCGGTCAGAATCTTTAGAATGGTGGATTTACCAACGCCATTATTACCCACAAAAGCGAGTTTTTCACCCTGACTGATCCCTAAATTGATCTCTTTGAAGAGCCAGCGGTCGTTAAATGTTTTGGAAATGTTCTCGGCAGATAGATAATTCACAGGATGCGATGATTAAAAGGAGGGCAAAGGTAGGAAATAGCTGCGAGTTACGAGCTACTGGCTTCGAGTATACTTCTCCACGCCAGCAGCTAGTAACTAGAGGCCATCTCAAAAATCATTTAATAAGGTCCGTCATTCCGAACTTGTTTCGGAATCTCGTTCTAAATCACTTTCGGTAAGATGCTGAAACAAGTTCAGCATGACATTTTGATTTTTGAGATGGCCTCTAGTAGCCTACTTCCGAAACAGCACAGCAACCGCCTCCGCGCACCGTTCCCCATCCATCGCAGCCGAAACAATTCCACCTGCATAGCCAGCACCTTCTCCGCAGGGAAAAAGGTTGGTGATTTGAGGATGTTGAAGCGTCTCTTTGTCGCGGGGGATGCGCACGGGTGAAGAGGTACGACTTTCTACGCCAATAATTTGTGCTTCGTTGGTGAGGTAGCCTTTCATTTTCTGTCCGAAACTTTTAAAACCCTGGCGCAAGGCATCGGCAATAAAATCAGGCAGGAAAGAACGCATGTCTACCGATTTCAAACCGGGTTGATAGGACGTTTCTAATAAGGAAGAAGAAATACGCTTCTCTGTAAAATCTACTAAACGTTGTGCGGGTGCTGTTTGTGTTTTCCCTCCTTCTTCCCACGCACGCTTTTCAATATCCGCCTGAAAGTGCATGGCGGCTAAAGGACCGTGATGTTGATAGTGTTTGTAATCAGCCTCATCCACCGCCACGACAATACCCGAATTAGCGAAGCGCGAATCCCTGCGCGAAGGACTCATGCCGTTCACTACCAATTCACCCGGAGCCGTAGCAGCCGGAACAATAAAACCACCGGGACACATGCAAAAAGAAAATACGCCTTTGTCTTTTCCCTTTATCTGAGCCTGATGCACCAGCGCATACGCAGAGGCGGGTAGGTAGTCTCCCCGATCGGTTGAACAGTGGTATTGTATTTTGTCAATCAGGTTTTGCTGATGTTCTACCCGAACCCCCAGGGCGAAGGGCTTCGCTTCAATTAATACTTTTTTGTCGTGCAGGAGTTGAAAAATATCGCGGGCAGAATGGCCTGTGGCCAAAATGGTGGCAAGTCCCTGAATCGTATCACCTTTATGTGTGATGACGCCCTCAATGCGATTGTCTTTAATGATAAAATCGGTAACACGTGTTTCGAAATGGATTTCACCTCCTGCCTGTTTAATGCTTTCGCGCAACTCCGCTACGAGCTTGGGCAATTTGTTGGTACCAATGTGTGGATGCGCATCGTACAAAATCTCATCCTTCGCACCGTGTGCAACTAAGATTTCCATGATGCGCTGCACATCCCCGCGTTTCTTCGAACGCGTGTAGAGTTTACCATCGGAATAGGTTCCTGCTCCACCTTCACCAAAACAATAGTTGGAGTCCGGATCGACAATATGTTCTTTATTGATGGCGGCCAAATCTCTTCTGCGTGCCTGCACATCTTTACCACGCTCCAAGACAATCGGTTTATAACCGAGTTCTATTAATCGCAGCGCAGCAAACAATCCGGCTGGTCCTGAACCAATGATCAGCACAGGTTCTTTGTTAACTACTGAAGGGTAATCTTTCGTTCGCAACGGTGTTTGATCCTTGCGCTGAATCACTTCATACTGAATGCGAACTTTTATCTCCCGACCGCGCGCATCAATGGAGCGTTTGAGTGGCTGAACGAAGCGTTCACCTTCTTGAGCTATTTCTAATTTTTTATAGAGTGCGGGAAGAAAGAGTGCTTCATCAAAAGCCTCTTCGGGAGTGAGGATGATTTCTTGTATATCCATAGGGAAGGTATTTATCCTTCAAGTTTGCTTCACACTAGTGAGGCCGTGCAAAGATACATAAAGTTACGATTTGGGGAATCTCTACCGAAATTCGTGGGTCAACTCACCCCTGATCATCTTCGATGATCTTTCCCCTCTCTACTTCGTAAAGAGGGGTTGATTCGCAACAATGTCGAGAGAAATTCTCTGCGAACCTTTGCGGTAAATTTTTAACCGCAAAGAGCGCTGAGGTCGCAAAGGGTATATGTAGAGGAGGTTTTGAGTAGTAAGTGGTGTTGAGCGTGTGCAAAGGGGTGAATGCTCCAACAATGAAACGTTTTGCTTGTTGGTGGAGCAAGCGCATACGGCTTGCACGCAACACCAACAAGAGCGAAAGGCTTTTTATCCTTCAAGATTACATCTTCGGTATTGAAGACATGTAAAACAAGTAAAGTTACAGCTGGGTACTCATTATGCAGTTGCTAAACCTACTCACCCCTGATCATCTTCGATGATCCTTCCCCTCTCTACTTCGTAGAGAGGGGTGTCGTGCGTAGCATGACGGGGTGAGTTGTGATGAACATAAATCATAGAGACACAATTGTTCTTCTATCTAAACGAAAACACATTCCCCACATTCAATCCGAAATGGAAGGATGTCAGCAACTTGTTTTGGTTAAGGCTTTCAAAATACGTTTCGTTCTGCGGGTCCACTACAAAATTGCGGTAGCCAATATCAAAAGAGGTGAAGATGTCTAAGGTAAATCCTTTACCATTATTCTTCTTCATAATGCGGTATCCCAGCATAGGTCCCCAGGCGATGCTCTGCTCCGTAGAACTTGCCGTTGTAAAGTTGTCGGGGGAAGAAGCAATAGGGATGTTCACAAAATGGCCCAGGTTGGTAAAGCGAATCTCGTGGCCAAAGTACCACATACCCGCCTTCAAAGGATTATACATTTTTTGCTTAATGCCTATGCTATACCCTCGTGTGAAGTTCTTACCGGTAGAGATATTGTCATCCGATTTAAAGAACGGATCGCGAATACCTACAAATTCAAATTCATGCCCCAACCTTTCCTGTAAATAGAATTCCAGGGCAATTGGGAAACGCCCTACCGCTGTAAAGAAGGGATTGCCACCAAGAATAACACCTTTAAATTCGTTGTGACGAGGATCAAAGTAGGACATGCCTTTGGTGTGGGAGGCATTAGTGCGCTTGTACTTTCTATCTGCCAGGGTAGCAATTTCTTTGCTCGTCTCCTTATCGTCATAAAAGGGTTTGTAGTAGCCAGTGAGCTTGCCATCGCGTTCGAAGATTTCCCAGGTTCCCACTTTGCGTTCATCTTCCATCTGACCCTTCGTCTTTAAAGCGCCATCCGGATAATAGCCGTAGTAGGTTCCGCGACTGTTTACGTAGTCACACTCCCCTTCCTTTTTTCCATCGTCATAAAAGAACTCCCACTTGCCCTCGCGCTTTTCGTCTTTCAACTGTCCTGATCCTTTCAGCTTACCATTGGCGTGATATTCCTTATACAAGCCTGTGCCCTTGTCAAGCTTTGCTTCGCAATAAATACTTCCTTGAAGTGTAAAGGTCTTCCACTCACCATCCTTCTTCCCTTCGCTGTACATGCCCCGCTTGTGCACCTCACCCGTTTCGAAATAGTATTCCCATTGACCTACAGGCAAATCGTTTTCATAATGTCCTTTGGAATGAAGCTTTCCGGTGGAGAAGTAATGCATCCACTCCCCCTGTCTTTTGCCGTTTACATACTCACCTTCTTTTTCTAAGGGTGTTCCCATTCGGGGTCCTTCACCAAATACTTTTCCGGAATGGTAGTACTCAATATAACGACCGAAGTTATCGACATAGTCGATTTCTCCTTTCAGTACTCCGTCCTCGAAGTAAGCCTTCCACAAGCCCACGTGTTTGTTATTCTCGTAGGTGCCAATCTCTTTTAACTGACCGTTTTCATAATACTGTTTCCATTCACCTTCCCTGTTCTTACCGTTAATGGTGCCCTCCATGCTCTTCTGTCCGCTCTCATAGAAGTACTCCCACAGACCATAATTGGAATTCTGCCGGAGTATGCCGCGCATCTTGAGGTTTCCGGTTTCATAGAAAAACTCCCACACCCCGCTGGTCTCGTTGTTGATGAACTGGCCTTTGGATTCCGGATTGCCGTTGAGGTAGAAAGAGATGTAACGACCGTGAAGGATGTTCTTGATCGTGTCCTTTACCTGAAAGAATTCTTTGATGTTGCGCTTTTCCTTGTCGTGGTAGCTCATGCGATTGTAGAGCTGCGCCATGCCGGTACGCATACCGAGCACACTAACCAACAACAAAAGATAAAGCCTACTCCGCATACATTGCTAAATGTTAGCAAGTTACGAAAAAATGGTATGGATTGGATTTTGTGAATGCCAACTACCGCTCGAAGGCCGCACGGCCCCAGTTCGCTTTTTCCTCCTCACTCCACAGTTCCGGGAAGAACATGATGCGTTGAAAACGAGGCGGCAGGTACTTCTGCCAGTTGGTGCCTCCGGTTGCTTTAATATCCTCCGGACTTTTCTGCAAATACCGGCCAGCTGAACGTAAGTGTGCTAATCGCCACTTTACGTTGGCCGTTACATCGTATTCACGCAAGGCTGCTTTAATAGTATCGGCCTGAGGGCTGTTTTGAAAGTGCTTTACGTATATCTGGTAGAGGTTTGTCTGCTTGAACTTCTCAGCATATTCGCAGAAGGTGGTGAGGTATTTTTGCTCGAATTGCTGGAGGGTTAAGGTCTTCTTGCCCGAAGCCAATTCGGTAGCCCCGCTTCGCCAGTAAATTTTCTCCATTTGCTGCTGCACGCTGTCTGTTTCCTTGGCCTGCTTTCGGCTTTCTTCATCCATCAGATTGACCAAAGAAGTAGAGGATATTTCAATGAGGCGATACTGGGCAGATTGAAAGCCGCTGGCTGGCAACAGAGACATGCGGTACTTCAAAAATTGCTCCTTGTCCATGCCGTCAACCATGATATCAAAGGAGTTCTCCAGTTGCTTAAAGTAGCGATTGATACGCCCTAACCTGGACAGGAAGAAGGACTCATCAAGTTGCTGATTTTGAGCAATTTGTTCCGTCTCATGCAAGATCATTTTAAAGTACAATTCCGTGATCTGGTGGTACATAATAAAGACCTGCTCATCCGGAAAGCTGGTCTTGGGGTTCTGTAAACTCAAGAGCGTATCGGTGTGGATATAATCCCAATAAGTCAGGTAATCTGCATACAGGAGCCCGTCCAGATACGAAGACAAATCCTGGCCCATAACGGCATATTTATCTTGTAATTTCTTTAGTTGTTCAAGAAGAATGGGATCAACAGAATCGCCTGACATTTGTTATGGATTAAGTCTTAAATTTGCACGAAATAAGTAAGAATAACCCACATCCTATGGCTACTGCTACTGAAAAAGAAGTTCACGCAAAAAAATCCTTAAAGCAAGATTTGTACGAACACCCTGACTTCTATGCAATTGATGATCTTTTGACAGAAGAACACAAACTGATCCGCAGTAGCGTACGCCAATTTGTAAAGAAAGAAATCAGTCCCTATATCGAAGACTGGGCACAACGCGCTCACTTCCCTTACGAGATCGTTAAGAAATTCGGTGAAATCGGAGCCTTTGGACCTACCCTGCCCGTAGAATATGGTTGCGGTGGCCTGGACTATATCTCCTACGGTATCATCATGCAGGAAATTGAACGTGGCGATTCGGGCATGCGCTCTACCGCTTCTGTCCAAGGTTCTTTGGTGATGTACCCCATCTATAAATTCGGTTCTGAAGCACAACGCAAAAAGTACCTTCCTAAACTGGCCTCCGGTGAGTGGTTGGGATGTTTCGGTTTAACGGAACCTGATCATGGCTCCAACCCTAGCGGGATGGTGACCAACTTTAAAGACATGGGCGACCATTATCTATTGAATGGTGCAAAAATGTGGATCTCGAATTCACCCAGAGCTGATGTGGCCGTGGTGTGGGCAAAGAATGAAGCCGGAAGAATTCACGGCTTGATAGTAGAGCGTGGCATGGAAGGCTTCTCTACTCCCGAAACACATGGCAAGTGGTCATTGCGCGCCAGTGCAACCGGTGAGTTGGTGTTTGATAACGTAAAAGTTCCGAAGGAAAACTTACTACCTGGCAAGAATGGCTTGGGTGCTCCGATGATGTGTCTGGATTCTGCGCGTTACGGTATTGCCTGGGGTGCCATCGGTGCTGCTATGGATTGTTACGACAGTGCGAGACGCTATGCGGCAGAACGCATTCAGTTTGGCAAGCCGATCGCTTCCTTCCAATTAGTACAGAAGAAATTAGCAGAAATGCTGACCGAAATAACCAAAGCACAATTACTGAACTGGCGCCTAGGTGTGTTGATGAACGAAGGTAAGGCAACTACGCCTCAGATTTCCTTAGCAAAACGTAACAACGTGGCTTTAGCTTTAAAGATTGCGCGTGAAGCCAGACAGATACATGGCGGTATGGGTATTACTGGAGAGTATCCGTTGATGCGCCACATGATGAACTTAGAATCGGTTGTTACGTACGAAGGCACACACGACATACACTTGTTGATTTTAGGAAACCAGATTACGGGTATTCCGGCATTTGTTTAGTCTCTAATTACCTTATTAAATGAAGCTAAGTACTTACGGGCAATGGCTCGCTTTACTCCTATTGTCTATTTCTTGCCAGACTAGTGAACTCAGATTTGGAAAGTCTAATGATTTCCCAAATCCTGATTCAATAGTTCTTACTTTCAGTTTTTTTGATGGAGATGGCAATCTGGGTTTTAATATGGATAATATAACTCCAGCCTTGGAAGAGTTCAGTGACCCGTTTAACGAAGAAAACTTTTTTTTGGCAACTGGAAATGGTCAATTAGAAGAGCTAGGAACAAATTTACAATATCTAGACACTATTCGTAATGGAGTGGAAGAGTTTGTTCCACTAACAATTCTCAATACAAAAGGCAACACTGGCCATTTAGTAAGCAATAAGTCCAGAAATTTACCAAGCTACGCCTTTCTACCAGAAGTTCAGAATGATAAACTCGGTTGCAAAGATTATACTACCCAGAGAATATTTTTACCGATAGCTGATCATTATCTCCTTGATGAGTCTACAAACATTATCAATACTGTTACAGACCAAAATAATAATCAATTCCTGCAGGTGCGGGATACACTTTACTTTAAAGTTAATCCCTACCACTATAACATTGAGATTGATATTCTAGTGAAAGAACCTGATAACACTTTCAAAGAATTTGATTGGCGTGAAAATTATTGCAGCACCTTTGATGGTCGCTTTAGAAGGTTTGAGAAAGGTAAAAGATTTGATTATCCTTTTATTATTGATGCTGCCTCCTCCAAATCCGGCACAATCACATATTCAATGGCGTCCATTGGTTTCAGAATAATCTTTGCAAATAAAACCCTTAAACTACGATTCAGCATTCGCGACAAGGCGTTAAATACAAGTAATATCGTTGAAACTCCTGAGTTTTCTATAAACTAAATCAACTGACCCTTCTGGCGCGCGTTTGCAACGCGTGCTTTTATTTACCCCAACTCAATGGTTTGTGTCCTCACAAACCAGACTCAGTTTTAGCAGCTTCTATGTGTGAATAGGCAACGTGCGGCACGCGTTGCAAACGCGCGCCAGGATAGTTTTACCGGTGCTGATGGTAAAAAATCTTATTCGGTAGGTGCTTTTGCTAATGCGTGTGTGTGTCTTTTTGATGCGCATGCGCCTTTTCCTGATGCGTCCGCAGCTTCTCCCGGTGCCTGTGCAACTTCCCCTAGAGCATATGGCACAAAATCTTATTCGGATGATCCTTCCTCTACTACCCATGCATCTTTTTCTGATGCGTGTGCAGCTTTCTCCGGTGTGTGGTGTGTTTTAATGGATGCCTGCGTGCATTTTACTTCCCTTCTGGCGCGCGTTGCAAAAGCCCACCAACTTAGGAAAAAGAAAGGTGTGCTAAGTTGAGAACTAGCCTTTCCCTACCCTCTGGCTTGTGTCCTTACAAACCAGCCTTGGTTTAGCGCATTTTATCTGTCAATATACAAAGTGAGGCACGCGTTGCAAACGCGCGCCAGTTTTGGAACGCTCCGTTAGACTATGGCTCCATAGATATGGAGCGGTAAGCACTCGCTACAAACGCGCACTAGTTTAGCAAATTAGTACGTAAGCAAATCAGTCAGGGCTTTCTTTACCTTCTCCGCATTCGGCAGCATCATTTTCTCTAGCTCAACGTTTAATGGAATGGCTGGCAAGCTCTCCGATCCCAGGGTCCAAACCGGAGCATCTAAATACTGAAAGCATGCTTTCGAGATTCTTCCGGCTAAGGATTCGGCAAAGGAATTTAACAAGGGTTCTTCCGTCAGCACCAACACACGGCTGTGTTGCTGCACCGAAGCTGCTATTGCATTCCAATCGATGGGGTTGAGCGTGCGCAAATCCATGATCTCCACACGACCCTCCATTTCTTTAGAAGCTTCCTTCGCCCAGTACACGCCCATGCCATAAGTAATCACGACACAGGACTCAGAAGCCTTCACCTTCTCTTCGGCTGCGTGCTGAACGATGTGGGCCTTGCCGAGTGGAATGATATAGTCTTCATCTGGCTCTACCGTTTTTGCCTCCAGTGTTCCGGGTACTTTCGACCAATACAGGCCTTTATGTTCGAGAATCACTACCGGGTTTGGATCGTAGAAGGAAGCCTTCATCAGGCCTTTCATATCCGCTGCGTTGGAAGGGTATACTACCTTGATTCCCCGAATGTTAAGCAAGGTGCTCTCTACACTTCCGCTGTGATAAGGACCGCCCCCACCATAGGCACCAATGGGCACCCGAATAACGGATTGAATCGGAAACTTGCCTTTTGATAAGTAACAGCTTTTGGAAAGTTCTTCTACCAACTGATTGATACCCGGCCAGATATAATCAGCGAACTGAATCTCTACAATGGGCTTCGCTCCTACGGCCGACATACCCGCTGTGGAACCAACGATATAGGCTTCTTGAATCGGTGTGTTGAACACACGTTCATCTCCATACTTTTGCGCAAGTGTAGCAGCCTCTCTAAAAACACCGCCTAGTCTTCTTCCCACATCTTGTCCATAGAACAGGGCTTCCGGATGTTTCTTCAATATCTCTTCTACTGCGTGTAAGGCAGCATCAACCATCACTACCTTTTCTCCACCTTTGGGAGTACGCTCTCCCTTCTCTACATCTACAGGTGTAGGAGCAAACTCATGCGTATTGAAATCATTTGGATCAGGGTCAGCAGCCGCAAGGGCTCTTTGATAGTCAGCCAAAACGGTGGCGAGTGCTTGCTCTTTGAGTCCGGCCAAGGTCTCTTCACTTTCTCCCTTCTCCAATAAATAGGCATTCAGCTTTTCGAGGGGATCAAATTTCTGATGTTGCTCAAGATCTTCCCGATACCATTCCTTGCGAACACCGGAGGTATGATGCCCTAAGAGCGGGCACTTAGCATGTACGAGTATAGGCGCTCGTTTCTTGCGCACATAGTCGATGGCTTTCTTCATCCCTAAATAGGAATCTTCGAAGTCAGAACCATCTACTGCCATGCGTTCCAGTCCTTTAAAACCTTCAGCATATTCGTAGGCATCCATGGCGCGCATCTCCTTGCCAGTAGCAGAAATACCCCAATCGTTATCCTGTACTAAGTAGATGATAGGCAGCTTCTTAAGTACCGCCATTTGAAATGCTTCTGCAACCTCTCCTTCGGTTACGGAACCGTCTCCTAAGGAGCATATCGTTACGGGAGGTTCCTCCGTTTTTAACAACTTTTGAGACTCCAGATAAGCCACACCATGTGCCATGCCCGTAGCCGGAATGGCTTGCATACCGGTAGCTGAACTCTGGTGAGGAATCAAGGGAAACCCTTCACGTTTTAAAGAGGGATGACCATAATAAGTGCGACCTCCTGAGAAGGGATCATCACGTTTGGCCATCAGTTGCAACATCAGTTCGTAGGGTTGCAAGCCCATGCCCAACAACATGGATTCATCACGATAATAAAGCGATGCGTAGTCATAGGCTTTTAATTGAAGACCTGCCGCTAATTGAATGGCTTCGTGACCGCGGGAAGTGCTGTGAACATATTTGCTGCACACTTCCCTATTCTCTTCATAGGTTTCCGCCATGCGTTTAGCGGTGTGCATCAATTCGTAGGCCTTTAAGAGAACAGTTCGATCTATCGGTGATTTAAGAATACGTGCTTTTGTTTTAGGCTGGGGTGCTTCCATCTCGTCCACAAGAAATTAAGGCTTAAAGATACTGAAAATGGCCAATTTCAATCGATTGAACAGCCTCTGCAAA
>LNEN01000230.1 GCA_001464155.1 Cytophagales bacterium Ga0077538
CCTCCCCAATACTGTAGGTCGATTTACCCACACGAACCACCAAAATCTGCTCTTTGGTAAAACCAAGCGACTGTTGATTCATATAATTTACTTGCTTGCTGATGATAAACACTCCGGCAATAAGGACTACAGAAATAAAGAACTGAACCATTACTAACGTTCTGCGTAAGGCAATGCCGCGGGTACTATTTTTAAATTGACCTCGTAACACTTGAAGAGGAGCAAAGCGAGAAAGAACGAGCGCTGGATAAAAGCCTGCACAGATACCCACCGCTAACCACAAGGCAAGGATAGAAAGGAGTACACGCAATTCTAGCCAATCACTAAGGGTAAAGGTTTTGTTTGTATAGAGATTAAGGGCAGGCAGAAATACACCGAGTAAAGCAAAAGCAAAAAGCAGCGATACCAAAGCGGTGAGAAGAGACTCACTTAAGAACTGACCAACTAAACGTGAGCGACTGGAGCCGGAAACTTTGCGTAAGCCCACTTCACGCGCCCTATCTACAGAACGTGCCGTAGTGAGGTTAATGAAGTTAATAGAGGCGAGCACAAGGATAAGTATGGTGATACCTGTGAGAATCAGCAAGTCATTCAAACGACCTTTAGGTCCGAGCGCATTGTATACTTCAGAGCGTAAGTAAACGTCCGATAGGGGTTCGAAAGCTAGTTCAGCTACATATCCAAATTGCTGGAAGCCTTCTCCCGCTTTATCCATGTAAAGGGTCTTGGCTTTTTCTTCAAAGGCTTTGAAGTCTGTACCTTCTTTTAGTAAGATGTAGTTCAGCATGTTGATATTGAACCAACCCTCATCGCGCGTGCGTGTGCCTTTTCCCAACTCATAGGTGGCAAAAGACATAAGCATATCAAACTGAATGTGGGAAGTTTTAGGAAGATCCTGCGCAATGGCTGTAACAGTGAATTGGACAGAGTCATTCGCTGTAATGGTTTTTCCCAGGGCATCTTCGTTCGGAAAATACTTTTTTGCCATTGTCTCTGTGAGTATAATGGCATGTGGATCTTTTAAGGCAGTGCTACGATCCCCCGCAATCAGCGGAAAGTCAAACATCTCTAAAAACTCCTGACTGGCCATGCGAATTTTTTCATCTACATGACCATTCTTATAGTTAATGGAGTATCCGGGAGTAGAGCGCATGTATAAGGATTTCTCCACTTCGGGGAAATTATCAGCCAGGGCATAGCCAACAGGCCAGCCATTGGCATTGTTGGAACTGAATTTAAAATCAGGATCGTTGGTGTCTTTCAATTTCGTGAGTACACGGTAAATTCGATCACCTTTGGTATGAGTCTTGTCATAGGACGTCTCTTCCAAAATGTATAATAAGGAGAAGGCACCCGCTGCGAGACCGAGTGATAATCCTACAATGTTAATGATGGAGTAATTACGATGACGGTTAAGTGCTCGCCAGGCAATGGTCAAATGATTTCGTAACATACGAGTTGGGATATTGGTTATAGATCTTATTCGCTTCGTAGACTTTCAACAGGATTGTGATGTGCCGCTTTCAGAGTTTTGTAACTAACAGTAGCAAAGGCTAACACTACGGCACTCAGTGCAGTAATAAGGAAGAGCCAGTAAGAAATGGTGGTGTGGTAAGCAAAGTCCTGCAGCCATACATTACCTCCTATCCACGCAACCGGAGCTGCCAATGCGAAAGCAAGGAGTACCAGAAAGATAAAGTCTTTAGAAAGTAGCAATACAATGCTTTGTGCAGTGGCTCCCAATACTTTGCGTATGCCAATTTCTTTTGTACGCTGGTTCGAAGTAAAGGACGCTAAGCCAAAGAGCCCTAAGCAAGAAATGAAAATAGCCAGAATCATGGCCGTGGAAGCCAGCTTGGAAGTGCGCATTTCTGTTTCGTATAAATTCTTGACGGTGTCATCTAAAAATTTAATATCAAGTGTTGATTCTGGATATACTTTCTTCCAGACCTTTTCAATAGCCGCCATGGACTCGCTCAGTGTATGAGCTTCCGTATTCTTCAACTGAATATTAAAGCAGGTAAAATTGCCTGATTCGTCTCCGATCATTACCGGCTCAACTTTATTATGTAGCGACTGAATATGAAAATCCTTCACCACACCAACAATGGGCACTTTAACTTGACTATACTCTATCTCTTTACCGATGGCTTCCTGGGGATTTCTGATACCCAGTTGCTTCATCATGGTTTCATTGATAATCAATTCCTTAATGGTGTCGCTGGGACTTACGTTTCTTCCTGCTACTAGCTGAATGCCGTACATAGGCAGGTAGGCTGGATCACCAAACTTTCGAAAGGCACTTAGTTTTATCTCTTCTTTATCTTTGTAGGTAATGATGGAAGAGCTCCATCCTTCTGCTGTGGGTGTATCAGAGCTTCGGCTAATCGAAGCGATAGCGCTAAGAGTATTAAGTTCATTTTTCAGCACAGTTGCTTTTTCAATAGGTTCTCTCCACGGAACATCGAAATAAACAATCGCATCTCGTTTAAATCCCAAATCCTTAGTAAGCATAAAATTGATTTGAGTGCCTACAATCAAGGTGGCAATGATCAGTATTTGTGCAATGGTAAATTGAAAGACAATCAAGGATTTACGAAGCATGATGGAGCTTGCATTTCTACCCGCAATGGAGAATTGATTTTTCAGGGCTACTACGGGTAAGAAAGAGGAAAGCACAAAGGCTGGATAGAGGCCTGCTAAAAAACTAACAACCACAAGAATGAGCCCCAATGCTGGTAATAATTTCACGATGTCAAGTGTTACTCCCGAAGGAACAAACTCTTTAAAGTAATACAGTGCAAACTCCGTGAGAGGAAGTGCTAATAGCACTGCCACGAGCGTAATACCCAAGCTCTCAAACAAAAATTGTAGGATAAGAGTGGATTGTGTGCTACCCATCACTTTGCGAACGCCAACTTCTTTCGCTCTGCGCAGGGCAATAGCTGTTTCGAGGTTGATGAAATTGATGGCTCCGATAATGATTAATAGAAAGGCAACAATGATTAGGGTAGTGAGTGTAGGCAGGTGTGCTGGAGTACGACTATAATCGAAAATTCCGGTTGAGGTACCGAAATGAAGATCAGAGAGTGGCTGAATGGTAAACTTATTTTCTGCATCAAAAGAGCTTTGCTCTTTGTATGCTTTTGCTAAGATGGGTAGTTGCGCCTCCAGGTGTGTGGGGTGTGTGGCTTCATCCAGTCGCACAAAAAGTTGTGAACTGCTGTTTACACTTGACCAATCATCGAGGGGAATACTTTTACCAATCCAACTTTTTTCAATGGTGGAAAAACTAATAAAATCATGAAAATCAATATCTGAGTTGAAGGGTAAGTCATTCACGATACCGGCAACAGAAGCAGACAGTGAGTCTCGATAGATAACTTCCTTTCCGATAAAAGAGGAGGCTTCACCAGGGCCAAAGTATAAATTCGCTCTACTTTTTGTCAGCACTACCTGAAAGGGTTCATTCAAACCGGATGCAGAACCCGCTAACCACTCGTAGGTATCAAACACTTTAAAAAATTCACTGGAAGTAATAACAACACCCTCTCTTTTCTCAATTTCTTTTTTATCAGAGTTGCCAGGGATTTGTATTTTACTGGTATAGATGTGAAGAGGGGCAACGGCAGTCAGGCCAGTAAACTCTTTGTCCACAACCCCAGCGGTGGCCGTAGGCACACCACGGTTGAGACCGGAGAAAAGTCCAGAGAAGGAAGAGTGTATCCGATAGATCTTGTCATAGCCTGCAAAGCCTTTATTAAAAGAGAACTCGTGGGAAACAATCAGATAGATAACCAGGCAGGCAGAAATGCCGATGCATAAACCTGCTACATTTATAAGGCTGTGGAGTTTATTGCGCAGTAAATTCCTCCACGCGATGATGATGAAATTTTTAAGCATATTTTCTTCTGTTATTCACTTCGTAAACTTTCCGTAGGATTGCTGGTTGCCGCACGCAAGGCTTGCGTGCTCACAATAACAAGAGCTAAGATAAGTGCTACAAGCCCTGAGATCGCCAACACCCACCACGAGATCTGCACACGGTAAGGATAATGGGCCAGAAAGTCATTTAGGAACCACCAACCAATAGGGGCAGAAATAGCGAAAGCAAAGAGTACAAGTCTTGAAAAGTCTTTGGAGATCAATATAACCAAACTGCTCACGGAAGCGCCCATTACTTTTCGTATGCCAATCTCCTTCGTACGTTGTTCTGCAGTGAAAGCAGCCAGTCCGAGTAGCCCGAGGCACGTGATGACAATGGCGAGAGATGAAAAGATTCCTGCTAATCGACTGATGAGGTTAATCGAAGCGAATTTCTTTTCAAAGTCCACATCGGTAAATCGATATTCGAAGGGATAATTAGGATTTAGTTTTTTGAACACTTCTTCCACTTTTACCATGGCTCCCTTTATATCAGGTGTCTGTTCTAAGCGCAAGGTAATGGTGCTGCTCCAGGTCGGACTGAAAATGAGGGTCATCGGTTCTACCGGTTGGTAGGGAGATGCCATGACCACATTCGGCATGACGCCAATGATCTCCAACTCTTGATCGTTGAATACTATTTTTTTACCGAGGGGATCCGTCATGGCCATAAAGTCAACGGCTGCCTGGTTAATAATGACGGCAGAAGAATCACTAAGAAACTCGCGAGAAAAATCTCGACCCTCCAGCATCTTAATGCCCATCGTCTGAGTGTAATCGTATTCAGTGGCAATGGTAGAGAAGGCTACGCGCTGGTCAGTAGCCATGCCCGGCCACTTCACTTCATTGTTTGAGAAAATGGATGTAATAGGACTGTTACTTTTGCAGACAGATTTTACAACCCCTGTTTGTACCAAGGCTTCGCGGATGGTTTGAAAGTTATCCTCCAGTTCTCCATTGGTCCAGATCTGCACTAAGTTTTCACGATCATAGCCCATTTCACGACTCTTCACATGCATGATCTGTTGGTAGATAATCAGCGTTCCGATAATTAGAAAGATGGAGAAACCAAACTGAAGTGTTACTAACACTTGTCGGGGTGTGCTGGCACCTTTGCCAAGTTTGATTTTTCCTTTCAGCACCTTTACTGGTTGAAACGAAGAGAGGTAGAAGGCAGGATAGCTTCCGGAAAAAATACCCAGCACAAGAACCATGGAAACACCAATGCTCCAAACAATGGGATTGCTATAATCTACCGAAATGTTTTTGTCTACCAGCTGATTATAGTAAGGAAGTAAAATTTCCATCAGCGCAACGGCCAGCATAAAGGCCAGAAGTGTTACTAGCGTAGACTCTCCTAAAAATTGCGCAATCAGTTCCTTTCTGCGTGAACCGATGCTCTTTCTGATGCCCACTTCTCTCGCTCTGCTTTCACTACGAGCCGTAGCCAGGTTCATGAAGTTGATGCAAGCAATAAGGAGTACAAACACGGCAATGGCTGTAAACAATTGTACGTATTCAATCATGCCTCCGGAGATTTTCCCATTTTCAAAATTGGAATACAATCGCCATTTGCTCATGGGGTGGAGAAATAAAACGGCTGTAGGAGCTCTTTCATTATTTTCTTTGATGAGGCTGGCAATCTCTTGATTCACCTTGTCCTCCGTGGCATCTGGCTGCAATTGCACATACATGGGGAAGGAGTTGTTGTCCCAGTTGTTTTTGGAGTTACGTACCCATCCTTGGGTCGCTTCGTAATAACTGAAGGGCAATACATAATCGAATTTGAATTCAGTTGGTGTATTGCGTACATCTGCAATTACTCCGGTTACTTTCAATTCCCAATCGTTGTCAATTTTAATAACCTGGTTGATGGGGTCTTCATCTCCAAAAAAAGCTTTAGCCGTTGATTCCGTTAGCACAATGGAATTGGGATTTGATAAGGCCGTAGATGGATCACCCTTCGACATGTTAAAGCTAAACATTGTAAAGAAGGCCTCCGAAGCAGAGAGCCCCAATTTATTCAATCGCTTCTCACCTACTTGCAGCGTGTTGCCTTCGCCCCAGTTGGTGATAACGGCCTCCTTTATCTGACTTGACCGGCTTAGGATCGCTTCTTTCATAGGATAGGGCATGGCATTACTTGTTCCAATGCCTTGTGCCCACTGCTGACTTTGATAAAGTTTATAGATGCTCGAATAGTTTTCGTGCTGACGCTCATACGAATACTCATCCGCAACCCACAAAAAAATCAGCAAGCTGGAAGCAAGCCCAATGGCAAGGCCACCAATGTTGATGAAGGAATAGGCTGGATTTTTTACCAGACTTCTAAAGGCGATTTTTAGGTAGTTGCGTAGCATATTTTCTGTTAGCCTGAGCCTGTCGAAGGCTGTTGGTTAAATCGTGAGTCAGGTTTCGACAGGCTCAACCTGACATTAAATATTATTCGCTTCTTAACGAGTTTACCGGGTTGGTGGCAGAGGCTCGCAGCGATTCAAAACTTACAGTAACCAAAGCAACCAACAATGAAGCAACGCCAGCAATGACAAATACGAGGGGAGAAAGGGTAGTTCGAAACGCAAAGCCCTCTAGCCATTGCGTTAATAAATACCAACTAACGGGGACGGAAATAAGTAAAGCGATAATAACAAGTTTCACAAATTCCAGAGACATCAGTCCTACAATTTGATTAACGCTGGCCCCCAATACCTTGCGAATGCCAATCTCTTTAAATCTTCTTTCGGCCATGTACATGGAAAGTCCATATAGGCCCAGACAGCAAATAACAAGTGCGATGCCGGCAAAGGTGTTGATAATGCTCGCAGTTTTTTTGTCTTCGGTGTATTGTTTTTTGATATTCTCATCAAGAAAGGAATACTCAAAGGGTGTGTCATGGATAAGTGTCTTCCATTCTTTTTCGAGTGTTAGCAGACTCTCCGAAATATTTTCAGCACTAACAGAAGCCAGGATTGAACCATACGAATTCTCTTCGGTAGCCAATTCAAAAATGATGGGCTCTATCTTATCTTTTGGAGAAGTTTGGTGATAATCTTTAAGTACACCAATAATCTCAAAGGCATAGTGCTGGCCTTGCCAATCGAAATAAATTTTTTGCCCGATGCTGGCGGCAACCTCGATCCCTAATTTTTTCAAGGAGGTTTCGTTTACCAAAATTTTATCAGCCTCCATGGCTCTGTTGGTAGTAAAAGTTCTGCCCGCGATGAGCTGAAGATTGAGTTGTTCAATAAATCCATGGTCCACTCTGTTTCTGAAATGCAGAATAGCATTGTCCATGTTTCCACCTTCTGAGTAGTACATCATGTCACTCCAGATGCGTTCTCCTGGTAAGTAATCGGCCGCTGAAATTTGTTGTATGGTGCTTGTACCCTGTAGACTTGACTTCAGCGTTGCATATTGGTTTCGAGCCTCTTGTGTACGAAGGGGTACAATTACTTTAGCCTCTGAGACAAAACCAAGGTTCCGCTGTTGCAGGAAGGTAAGTTGTTTGGAGATGACAAGAACTCCGCATACGAGCACAATGGCGATTGTAAATTGAAACACTACCAGCGATTGACGCAGCCAGCTAGAGCCATTGCTTAAACCAGTTTTGCTTTTCAACACCTTAGCGAGCAACGATTGCTAATAAGGTTCCTGATAAGAATAACAAGTTACCACTTGCTAAACGTAAGCTCTTACCCGTAAACTCATTGAAAAAGGGGAGCGCTACTTGTACCAACGCAAGCCCTGCCAACACAGCAGCCAACACAATCACTACCGCTTCGCCTAATAATTGTTGAACAAGCGAAGAACGGAAAGCACCCATTACTTTTCGAATACCAATTTCCGTAGCGCGTTTGGCGGCTTTAGCAGTGGCCAGATTCATAAAGTTGACACATGCAATCAGCAAAAGAAATCCAGCAATAGAAGCCATGATGTAGAGATAACTGATACGAGGGCTCTTTTGTACATCGGAATACAAATACACTTCCGCCAGTGGTTCCAGGTGCAGGGTTTTCTTCATGCCTAAGGCCTTCATAGATTCACCACCTCGAGCCTGGAGCACATCATTCATTTTCTTTTCAACAGCCAGTGCGTCATGGTTCTTGCTCAGCTTCAGGTAAGCTGGTACAAAATTTTGACCGGCCCATTCCTGAGAGGCACGTGGGTCGCTCGTCACATAAGTGCCCCAACCTTCGCTGGTAATAGAGGTAAAAAAGTTTGCTTCAATGTGACTTTTAGTGTTGGGTATAAACACACCCGTTACAACATAGTTCGCAGTTTGGCTACCCTGGCTAATGGTAATACTTTTATCAAGTGCGGGCTCATCGCCAAAAAGCTTTTTGGCAAGTGGATCGGAGAGAACAACGGAGTTAGCCTTGGTAAGTGCCTTTGATGGATTGCCTTGTGTTAAGGTGTAGCTCAATACAGTGAAGACCGTTGAGTCAGCTAAAAGGCCACCGGTTTCGTAGAATATGTTGTCTTCATACTTGATTAATTGTTGGGCAACACCTGGAGGATTGAAGAGTCGGGTGGCTTCTTCTATTTCCGGTATCTCTGCCTTCAGACCCATCGCGATCGGTGGCGAAGTAGAAGCCAATTTATCTAAGCCTCTTTCAGATTGAAATTCGGTAGTAATCCGATACAAGCGATCCAAATCCTTATGATGTGCATCGTATTGTAGTTCATCGTTGGCGTAAAGTGCCAGCAGTAAACAGCTCGCGATACCAAGGGCAAGGCCGAGCATGTTAATGAAGGAATAAATCTTGTTTCTGCGAATGTTGCGCAGGGCGATAAGGAGATAATTTCGAATCATGGCTATAGGTTGATGCCCACCTATTCCAAGATCAGTGCCACGAAGAAAATTTGTTTTTTAAGCTAAATGAGCCATTTAGGGGATAAGTGCCAAGCTAAAACCGTACGAGGGTGTCCGTATCCGGTCGTTGTTTTATCAGTTAACTGTTATCAGTTAACAGTTAACTGATGACTTCCCTACTTTCTTCCGTGCTGAGCGTAGCGTTCTTCCTTCTCGCGCTCTACTTCCTCTTTTTCCCGTTTGATTTTTGCTTTCGCTTGCGGGCCTACAGCAATGGGGGCTTTTTCGGTTTCAATATTGGAGGCCTCTAAACCATACAATTCTGCTGTGCCTAAGCTGAATTTCTTAATTAAGCGATACCCATGAATGATGATGCGATCAAAATTGGAGATCTCACTATCCGAAGAAGCCCATGAGTTGAGAATAATGAATTTAAAGTCTGCCGTCATGCTGTGCTTGTGCAGAGCAGGGTAGGGGCTGATTAATTCCACCTCACCACACTCAGCCATTTCATGTACAATCTTATTGAAGAGAAGATTGATGCGATGGGGTGTTTTAAATCCGAGTTTCATCCGAACGAAGAAACATTTCTTGGGGATAATGGTATCTACCGAATACTTACTGGTAAACGGACTGTCTACGGTATCCACATGTAGTAACCAATAGACGTCTGCGCGTTTGGGTCGTTTTTTAAAGAGTGAATAAATAATATTGGAATCAATGTAGCGCTTACTGTCGGCTACGGCTAAGTACACCAGGTTAGTGGCTTCTTTTGGAATGGTCTGATCATTTTGAACATCCTGCATCAACTCGATGTAGTGCTTGATGTCCACAAACTCTGTATGACGGTCGCGCAATTTACGAGCACGCACCAACACAAACATCATCACAAAGAAACCGGTGGCAATCATAAAGGAGAACCAACCTCCATGACTGAACTTGCTAAGGTTGGAAACCAGAAAGGCTCCTTCGATGCCGAAGAAAATAATTCCCATCGCGATAGCTCGCACGGTGGATTTTTTGGACAAGGAAAAATAGTACACCAACAGCGAGGTGGTCATTAACATATCGAAAGTGATTGCCAAACCATACGCCCCTTCCATGGCGGTAGACTCCCGGAAGATGAGCACGACAGCGATACAACCAAACATCAGAATCCAATTGATAGCAGGAATATAGATTTGTCCTTTTACTTCACTTGGATAACGAAGGCGTGTGGCGGGCCAGAGCTTAAGTTTCATAGCCTCGTTCACCAATGTAAAGGTTCCGGAGATCAAAGCCTGACTGGCAATAACTGCTGCCATAGTCGCGATGATGATACCAAAAATTAAAAGTTGCTCTGGGATGATGGCATAGAAAGGGATGATGTCACCCAATCTGCTGTCAACCTGGGTAGTAAGCCAGGCAGCCTGACCGAAATAGTTGAGCAGCAAACAAACTTTTACGAAGCCCCAGCCAACACGAATATTTTTCTTTCCGCAATGACCCAGGTCAGAGTACAAAGCCTCTGCTCCGGTAGTGCACAAGAAGACAGCTCCCAAAATCCAGAATCCTCCTGGATACTTGATCAGGAGATTGATAGCATACATTGGATTGATGGCCTTCAGTACTTCCGGGTTTTGCAGCAATTGCAACAATCCCATGATGCCTATGAAGGTGAACCATACGAGCATGATGGGACCGAACGTTTTGCCCACTACGCTTGTACCAAATTGTTGGAAAACGAAAATGGCAATGATGATGGTGATGACAATGGGAACGGTGGGGATGTCTTCATTTAAAATCCGAAGACCTTCAACAGCCGAGGAAACCGAAATGGCGGGAGTAATAAATCCGTCTGATATAAGTGTAGCACAACCAATGATTGCAGGGAAGATTACCCACCCGGCACGATATTTACGTACCAACGCATACAAGGCAAAAATTCCACCCTCTCCTTTGTTATCTGCATTCAGAGCGAGGTATACGTACTTAATAGTAGTTACCAGCGTGAGCGTCCAGATGATCAGGGATAAGCCACCCAGAATTAATTCTTCAGTAATATCCTTATTGTGAAGGATGGCCTTGAATACATACAAAGGCGAAGTACCGATGTCACCATAGATAATGCCTAAGGAAACAAGTACACCTGCAGCAGTTAAGGTTTGAATCTTTGAATTATTTTCCATCTATGCTACTCCGTCTTTTGGACGGGCTATAATAACTCTATTGCTTTTATCGTACGAGAAGTAACTGGAGAGCCAGTTAATTAAAACCAATACTCGGTTGCGGGCACCCACCAACGACATCAAGTGAACAAACATCCAGATAAACCAAGCGATGGTTCCTTGTGTCTTTACTTTAAAAGGTGTTTTCAAATCTACCACGGCTCTGTTTCTTCCCACAGTGGCCATGCTTCCCTGGTCTTTGTAGCGAAAGGGTTTGAGCTTTTTCTTCTGTATGATTCGCTTAATATTTTCTGCCAGTAACTGGCCTTGCTGCATAGCAGGAGGCGCCACTTGTGGATGGCCATTCATAAACTCGTTATCAACCCCCTCCATGATGCACGCATCACCAATGGCAAAAATGTTTTCGTGTCCAAGTACTCGGTTGAACTCATCAACTCTCACACGACCCGCACGGCCAATCGCCTCCGGGTTTAATCCATTTACAGGATTGGCTTTTACGCCTGCCGCCCAAATCAGTGTGCGTGTCATCAGCTTATTGCCATTGTTGAAACTCACTTCGTGGCCATCGTATGATTTTACGGCTGTGTTCAAATGAACCTTCACACCCATTTCGTGCAGGTATTGTAAGGCTTTTTCTCCTGCTACATCCGACATGCCATTCAACAGGCGCCCGGTGGCTTCAATCAAATGGATGTCCATGTGCCCGAGTTGTAACTCCGGGTAGTCGGTAGGGAATACGTGCGTCTTCAACTCCGCTAAGGCTCCGGCCATCTCCACTCCGGTAGGGCCTCCACCTACAATCACAAAGTCCATCAGACTGTTCATGAGTTCGGCATCATCGGTAAGCAGGGCCGTTTCAAAGTTTTGTATAATTCGGTTTCGAAGCTTAATGGAATCGATAATGTTTTTTAAAGGCATTGAAAATTCCTCTACGTCCTTCATACCATAGTAGTTGGTAGAAGCTCCGTTGGCTAAAACAAGGTAATCATACTTTACGCCACCAATAGAGGTTTCGATGTAGTTTTCTTCCGGCTTGATGGCGGTTACTTCCCCCAGGCGAAAAAAGAAATCTTGTTGTTTGCTAAAACGTCTCCGGAAGGGAAATACAATCGAACCCGTATCCAGGCCTGAGCTGGCCACCTGATACAAAAGCGGTTGAAAGCAATGGTGATTATACTTGTCAAATAAGACGGTTTGGGCTTTAAAGCCTGCCATTCCTTTTGCCAGTTCAAGTCCCCCGAAGCCCCCACCGATGATAACGATCCGAGGTTTTCCGAGGTCTGCAATACGCGTGCGCGTGGTAATGAGTTTGGACATGAAAAAAGGGAGAGAGTTTTCGAAAAAACGTGGCAAAGTTAAGTCGCTTTATACAATACCAAAGCAAAAAGCGTTTTATGTTACCGGCATCGATTTCGTTGAAAGATTGTTCGTTTCATAATAGTTTTTGATAAATTTAATTTGTTATCGAACGAGTACATCAAACCCATTACTTTTGTTAACCAATAGAAACCAACCCATGAAAAAGCTTTTGTTTATGATTCCTGTAGCTGCCTTACTGGCTGCTTGTGGTGGAAAAGAAACCGCCCAATTAAAATCTCAAGTGGACTCGCTTCGCTCTGAATTAGAGGTAAGCCAGCGCATGACCCAAACCCTTCAGGAAGTGGGGGTGCTCATGGATTCCATTGATGCCAATCGTCAGTTGTTGCGTGTTAATATGGTAGAGGGAACTACCTATGATAACTACACCTCTCGCATGAAGGACCTCAACAACTATGTGAAGGATACAGAGGATAAAATAGCAGAGTTGGAAAAGGCACTGAAAAAGTCGAAAGGCAACGCAAGTACCTATGCGGCCACTATTAAAAAGCTAAAGGCAGACCTGGAGGCTAAAAACACAGAGATTGCCGTGCTGCAAGAGCAAGTGGAGAAATACAGAAATGAGAATCAAAACCTTATTCAAACTGTTGAGTTGCAAGAGGCCGAGCTTTCTGATAAAGACGAAGAACTTGCCGCCAAGCGCTCGGAACTGGCGCTGATTGAGGCACGCATCCAGGAAATTATGATTCAGTCAAAAATGAGTGAATCTGACGCCTACTTTGCCAGAGCCAAGGCGGTAGAGGAAGCGGCCAACCGCACTAAACTGGCTCCGAAAAAGAAAAAAGAGACCTATCAGGAGGCGCTGGAGCTGTACAAAAAGGCAGAGTCACTCGGTCATACCGAGGCTGCTGCCAAGATTGCGGAACTGTCAAAGAAAATATAGCTGATTATCAGCTAGTTAAAAAAACCCTGGCGGTAAGCGTCAGGGTTTTTTTGTTTTCAGAAAGTGGTAAAAGCCTCATTTTCTTTATTTCTGTATCTTTACAATTCTTATGGCATTGGATATCTTCATCACCATCTTTTTGGTGTTCTTAAACGGATTTTTTGTTGCAGCAGAATTCGCCATCGTAAAAGTTCGCTCCTCACAAATTGCCCTACAAGCCGGTTCCAGTTCTAAGCGTGCCGCGCAAATCATTATCGATAACCTGGATGGTTTTTTGGCCGCTACACAGTTAGGAATAACCCTGGCTAGTTTAGGTCTGGGCTGGATCGGTGAAGATGTAGTGTCTCACCTCATTCTCAATCTCATGGAAGCCCTAGGCTTTCAACTGGCTCCGGAATTAGCCCATAACATTGCCCTTCCTGTAGCCTTTACGATTCTAACAGTAATGCACATTGTTTTTGGTGAATTGGCGCCTAAGACACTGGCTATTCGCTACCCAACAGCTACCACTTTATCGGTATCAACTCCTTTACGTGCCTTCCACTTTATCTTCAAACCCTTTATTGCAGTGCTCAATGGGTTCGCAAATCTTATTCTTAAGTTGATGGGCATCAAACCTGTTCATGAAAGTGAGGAGATTCATTCGGAAGAAGAACTGAAATTAATTATTGCCGAAAGTGAAGAGGGAGGTGCTATTGAAACCAGTGAGCGTGAGTTGATACAAAACGTTTTCGATTTTGATAACCGTATTGTGAAACAAGTAATGGTGCCGCGCTTTAAAATTAGCGGAATTGCCACCA
Organism: Cytophagales bacterium Ga0077538; assembly: GCA_001464155.1. Taxonomy (GTDB): domain Bacteria; phylum Bacteroidota; class Bacteroidia; order Cytophagales; family Cyclobacteriaceae; genus Chryseotalea. The sequence goes on from LNEN01000230.1 coordinate 13,966, forward strand.
CTACTACCATAGAGGAGGCACTTCAAATCATGCTGCGCGAAGGCTACTCTCGTTATCCTGTTTTCGATAAGAGTCTGGATGAAATCACAGGCATCGTATTGGCGAAAGACATCATCCGTCACCACATTGAAAAATCAGGAAAGTCCTTGAGCGAGATTATGCACAAGGCATACTACGTTACCGAGAATAAGGCAATCGATGAGCTGCTGCGTGAGTTTCAGAAAGCAAAAGCACAGATGGCCATTGTGGTGAGTGAATATGGAGGAACACTGGGTATTGTAACCCTGGAAGATATTTTGGAAGAATTGGTGGGCGAGATACAAGACGAACACGATCACGAAACACAAGTGGTAACGCGCATTGGCAATACCTACCATGTCATTGCCACCTCACCCATACACGACATCAACAAGATTCTGGACATGCCCTTTGAAGAATCGGACGAATATGAAACCCTGGCCGGTCTCTTGTTGCATCACAAACCTTTTGATTTAAAAGAAGGCGAAGAATTTACCTTGGATAACTACCGGGTGAAGATTATAAAGATGAGCCGAACTCTTCCTGAATTAGTGGAATTGAAAACGATCGGCTAGTCTTAATTTCAGCGCTTCGTATTGAGATATTTCTTTTCTTTGTGAAGCCTATGAAAATACTCCTTCAGTCGCCCCGCATCCTGCACAAGGGCTCACCTTTTCATAACAAAGAGAAAAACGTACTCCTTCAAAACGGGAGGATTCTTGAAATCGGAGATAAAAATTACAGTGCCGATCGTACCATCAAAGCCGAAGGCATGCTTTTGTCAACCGGTTGGTTCGATCTAGGAGCTTTCACAGGCGATCCGGGTTTAGAGCATAAGGAGGATCTGGAGTCCCTTGCCAAAGCGGCAGCAGCCGGTGGGTTTACAGAAGTGGCCGTACTGCCCAATACACATCCGGTGGTGCAAAGCAAAAACGAGGTTAGCTACATTACACGAAACAACGATTCGCGCCTGGTGCAAATACATGCCATGGCGGCTGTCACAAAAAATAACAAAGGAGAAGAGTTAACCGAAATGATCGACCTGTATGAAGCAGGAGCGATTGCCTTTACGGATGGGTTAAAACCTGTCTGGCATACCGATGTATTTTACAAAGCCCTTCAATACCTGCAAAAGTTTAAAGGTGTGTTGATAGACCATGCAGAGGACCAATGGCTAAACATGTTTGGTCAGATGCACGAAGGGCTTCAAAGCACGATGCTGGGTATGAAGGGTATGCCACGCATTGCCGAAGAGATTGCCATCAGCAGAAACATAGAATTGCTTGCCTATGCCGGAGGCAATCTTCATCTTTCTCGCTTATCCACGGCCCGTTCGGTGGATATGGTGCGAGCTGCTAAAAAGAAACTTCAGCTTACCTGCGACATTGCTTCGTACCAGGCCATTCTTTCCGATGAACTGCTCAAAGACTTTGATACCAACTACAAAGTAAATCCACCTTTGCGCGAGCGTGCTGATAATGAAGCCTTGCTAAAGGGATTAAAGGATGGAACCATCGATATTATTTGTTCCGGCCATTTGCCGCAGGATGAGGAAAGTAAAAACCTCGAATTTGATTTGGCAGATGTAGGTATCATCAACCTTCAAACTGTGGGTGCTAATCTCGTGGCACTTTCAGAAGAAGTGGAGTGGGAACTCTTGATGGAGAAAATCACCAACAACCCACGCAGGTTATTGAGTCAGGATATTCCATTGATCGAACCTGAGGCAAAAGCAAATTTGACGTTGTTTGATCCTGCCCGCACCTGGACCCTGGACGAGAAAACAAATTTATCCAAGGGAAAAAACTCACCGTGGTTCAACACGCGCCTTACGGGTAAGGCAGTAGCGGTTTTTAATAATAACAAGTCCTGGATTGATAAGGATGAAAATTAATTCTCCCTTGCTTACCGTTGCCTTTCGCTATGGAGCCATCGCCTCGCTTATCGGTTTTGCGCTGGTTGTTATGTTATTCTATACTGGCAAGCATCCTTTTCTGATTCCGGTCTATGCTGATTTCCGAATCTTTTTATTTGGTGTCTTTATCTTCTTTGCCTTAAAAGAGTACCGCGACCAGTTTGGTGCAGGCATTCTTTACTTCTGGCAAGGCATGGTGGGCAGTTATGTCTTTCTCTTGAGCTTTGGTTTGTTAGCGGCTCTTGCTATTTATCTGTTTAGCTTGGTAGAGGTTGACTTTGTTACGGAATTCGTTCGACTTTTTACGGAGCAAGCCAAAGCGATTCCCGCTGAAGAATTAGAACGTGTAGGAAAAGCAGATTTTGAACGTAATTTATTGGAGCTTTCGAATACTAATGGGTACCATTTGGCTTTGTTGCATGGTAAGCAAAGCCTGATTATTGGTTTTTTTATCAGCATTATTATCACCATCGTTTTGCGAAAACAACCTAAAGCGTAGTACCCATGGAAGACTCTTCTGAAAGATTAAGCACACGCACAGTTGGTATCCGATATGGATTAATTTTAGCGGCTGTCTCCGTTCTTTTTTTCTTGATCGCGGCCATGCTCTCGCTCGACACTACGCAGGGGCCGGGTCGTTGGGTGAGTCTAATCTTTATGGTAGTAGTTTTTGTGCTCGGGCACAAGTATTACAAAGACAATGGCGATGGTTACATGAGCTATGGCCAGGGCATGGGCATTGGTTTTTGGGCTTCGCTAATTTCATCATTGATCTCAAGCACCTTCACGTATCTGTATGTAAAATTCATAGATACCAATTGGATGGAAACCCTTAAAGAAATGCAGCTGGAGGAGATGGAGCGACAGGGGATGAGCGAGGAACAGATGGAAATGGCCATGGAAATGATGGGTCGATTCTCAACACCAGAAATGATTTTTGTTTTCAGTATTCTGGGAGGCATCTTACTTGGTGTGATTGCTTCACTGGTGATCACTATCTTCACACAACGAAACAATGATAGCGCCCCTTTTTAATAAACTAAAACCCCTAAACAAATAAACCCCATGGAAAATCAAACAACGACCCCAACATTGATCAACGACACCGTTAAACACGGTGGCATTTTAGGAATTATTAGTATTGCACTCACTTTAGTTTTCTATGTAGTCGATTATGCTCTGTTGGCTGACTGGAAAGTTGGACTTATTTCCCTAGTGATATTTCTTGGCTACGGAATATATGCTGGTATAGCTTATCGTAAAGAGATTGGTGGATTCATACCTTTCGGAAAAGCGTTTCAACATGGCTTTTTGATCTTTGCCATTTCGGCACTCATTTCCACAGTTTTTAGCATTTTACTTTACACAGTAATTGATCCTGAATTGCCAGCGAAAGTCACTGATGTAGCAGTTGAGAACGCAGAAAAAATGATGGAAGGATTTGGCTTGTCAGGAGATGCGATGGATGAAGCAATGGCCAAAACCAGAAAGGACACCGAGGAGCGTTATACAATTGCTGGCTTGGCAATGGGATATGTATGGGCCTTAATAGGCTGTGCTGTTTTTGCGCTTATTACCGGAGCGATTGTGAAGAAAAAGGAACCTGAGGCAATTTAATACATGAGCAACCTGCAACTTTCTATTGTTATACCTGCAAAGGACGAAGAGGAATCAATTCCTGAATTATGTTCCTGGATAAGCCGTGTGATGCAAACACACGGCTTTTCCTATGAAGTGCTGTTTATTGATGACGGCAGTTCGGACAATACCTGGCAGCAGATTATGCTGGCGCATGAGGGGAACAGAAATATAAAGGGCATTCGCTTCAACCGTAACTTTGGGAAGTCTGCCGCCTTGCAAACCGGTTTTCGTGCAGCACAAGGCAGCGTAGTGATTACGATGGATTCTGATCTGCAGGATAGTCCGGATGAAATTCCTGAACTCTACCGCATGATTACGGAACAGAAGTATCACCTCGTGTCGGGCTGGAAGAAGAAGCGGAATGATCCTTTGTCTAAAACATTGCCTTCTAAATTTTTCAATGGAGTTACTAGCCGCATTTCAGGTATCAAACTGCATGATTTTAATTGTGGATTGAAGGCGTACGATAAGGCGGTGATTATAAATATCAATGTGTATGGCGAGATGCATCGCTACATACCGGTAATCGCCAAGTGGGCAGGGTTTACACGCATTACGGAAAAGGTGGTGGAGCACAGAGCGCGCAAATACGGAAGCACTAAGTTTGGATTGGAGCGTTTCGTGAATGGCTTCCTTGATTTATTATCGATCACGTTTGTCAGCAAGTTTCGTCAGAAGCCCATGCACTTTTTTGGTAGCTGGGGTACCTTGTCGTTTTTAATCGGTTTTGTGCTAACACTAAAATTATTTTGGGATAAGATGTACTCCCTTTTCATCGACAAGTTGCCGATGAAACGTGAGATTACAGAGCAACCCATTTTTTACCTGGCGCTGGTGGCCGTCATCATCGGAGTGCAATTGTTTGTTACCGGATTTTTGGCAGAGATGTTTGCCATGCAGTCACTTTCCAAGCGCGATTACCTGGTAATTGAAAAAGTAGGGATTGAGGAGTCAAGTAAGACTACTATAATTCATTCCTGACAAGCATCAGTAATTCAAGTATTTGATACTTGGCAATCTGATCACTAATAACGATTAACTGAAAACTGACCCTTGATGAGTAACAAGACAAGAAATGTATTAAAAGCTACAGCCGTGATACTGGTGTTATTGGCCGTGGTGATGAAGCAAGGCTATGTCAGTATTCCTGCATTAGCCGCTTACACATTTTGGATGGTGATCCTTGCTTTTGGTATGTTGCTGATTGCCTCAAAGTAAGTTCTTTACTTTTTCCACCATGCGCAGCAGAGAGGGTGAGTCGTTATAGGTGCTTAGCGCTTCTATTTTTATCCAACCCAAGTCGTGAGATTCTTCTGTGATGATCAAGGGATCATTCCGATCCGCTTGCAATAAAAAACGAATGTCATAATGATCGTGTGCGACCATGTCTTTTCTCGCGGGAATGGGGTGAATATCAATGTCGAAAATTTCTTCCTGTAAGAATGTAAAATTTTTCACACCTGTTTCTTCTTCGGCTTCGCGCAGCGCTACGCGCAATACATTTTCATCGCCATCGGCATGTCCACCGGGTTGCAGCCATTTGTTCAACTTGGCATGATGGGTTAATAACACATACTCTCGCGTTGGATCAATGATCCAAGCAGAACCCGTGATGTGACCGGGCAAATGATCTCGCTGAAAGCTCTCTGGCGATTGCAGCAAGGAAAGAAATTGAGAAATAAAAAACTGCTCCACAGGGTAGCTTGTTTTGTACTTCTGCAAAGCAGCCTGGAGTTTGCTGCGGGAATCGATCACGTTGCTGAACTATTGAATAATAACATTCACTTTGTTGATGCGATTAGCGATCAGGGCGCCTATCTTCTCTCCACCTCCAAAATTATTTAAGTCTCCTTTTTTGGCGAGCACAAAATATTCCTGGGCTTTCAGCTCTTTAAATTTCACCACACCTTTTTCATCCGTAGTGCCTGACTGTACAGGATTTTGTTCTTTTTCATAATCCACTTCGGAGGCATAGAGGGTTACACTCACCCCCGCTTCCGTATTGCCCAATTCGTTGCGCACGGTCATGTGCAGTTGTGTTTTTATAACTTGTGAACCACCCATCCATAGGGCAAAAAGTAGCATGATTGTTTTCATAGTATTTAAAGTTACAAATTCAAGGTTTAAAAGTTTAACATAATTTTGGTAATCCTGAATATCTGTTTCATCTTTTATAGAGAGAACAAACTAAAATCTAGAAAAATCCTCCATGCCGAATTCATTTCGGCATCTATATAAAAGTGACCGTTAGATGCCGAAACAATCCAGATCTGCATCGGGACGACATGACAGCCGTTCTTTCTAAGAAATCGGTTTTAGGATGACAAACGGATACTCATCTAAGTGATTCTTTACCGAACCAACACAACTCCACCCCGTACCTCTTTCGTTCCTGGTTGGGATTCAAAACTGCTTTTGTACTTCACCACATACGTATACGTTCCTGCAGGCAGGAGCTCTCCATTGTTACGGCCACCGTTCCAACGGAAATCAGGATCGTTGGATTGGAAAATCATTTCGCCCCAGCGATTGAAGATAAAGATCTGAAATCCTTCATCCGCGATAAAATACTTATAGACAAAGAACTCTCTGTTTAAATCATTACTGCTTCCCGGACGGAAAGCGGTAGGTGCAGCAATGCGTGGTTCACATTCAAATACAATCGTGGTGTTATCGGAGCTGGCACAGCCAAACACATTAATTAAATCAACTGAATAAATGCCGGGCTCTCGCGCGACAAAGGTTTGATCGATGGAGTCTGCTTGCAACACGCCATCTTTAAACCAGGCAAAGGATTGAAAACCTGGTCCCGGATTCAACACCACCTGATTCGTTGCCGGATCGGTATTGCTCACATCGTTACAGATTAACGCATTGTCAACCATTAGTCCTGCCGTTACAGGAGCATTGGTCACCAATACACTTTCGGTATCGGTACACACATCTCTGCGCACGGTCACTTCGTAGGTGCCATCGCGTGTATCCTGAAGACTTGCACCGGTTGCGCCACTGATAGCAGAGCCATTGAAGGTCCAGGCGTAGGAATCAGGTACTTGTGTGGCAGCGGTAGTAATCGTAAAAGGTGTTCCAATACAGGCAGTAAAGGGTGGGAGCGTAACACTGAACTCACCTACAACATTTACTTGCAAAGGAACAGCGGTGTTGGTACAACCTGATACTGTACTTCGTACCGTTACGGAATAGGTAAAATTATCGTTTGCGGGTGTAAGAGGAATGCTTTGGCCTCCAAGAATAGAGACTCCATTTTCAGTCCACAAGTATGTGAAGTCTCCGACAGGCAATGCATCAATTGAAGTTTGATCAACACAAGGTTCTGGGGGAGTTAATAAAGCAGTAAAAGGATCGGCACCAACGGTATTGAACGTGCCAGTAGCCGGGCATAAACCTCCCGCTCCGTCATCCACTACTACCGTCACATCGTACACACCACTACCAAGATTAATACTTGGCCCTGTGTTGGAACCGATAATCCCTGTAGAAGGAAGAGTTGTCCAGGTAAACTGAGTAGCTGCAGGCGTGGTTTGAACACTGATTGTTCTTGCAGAAGTAACAGGATCGCAAGCGGTATTAAATCCATCAATAACAAGCGCTGCTGCGGGCGTGAGTGTAACGGGAAGAGAAGCACTTGTACAACCTGCTTGCGTTAACTCCACCACGTAGGTATCGTTGCTAAGTAAATTGTTTGTGATGAAGGGATCGGTACCAGAAGCAGGTGGCCCACTGTCTACCACAGCCAAGTTGGCATCCAACACGCGATACGTAAACGCGCCTACAAGATTATGATCTACTGAAAGTGAAAGAGGTTCACAGATTCCGTTTTGTGATGCCGTAAGGGTAATGGTAGGATTGGCAATACCCACCACTGTATTGGTTTGACAACCGGAAAGATCATCGATCACCGTAATGCCATAACTTCCTGAGATAAGACCTGTAAACGTTCGGTTAATGGGTCCGACTTGATTGACTGCCTGATCAGTGGGAGGACCGGTAAAGAAATAGGAATAACTTCCACCAACAGCGGCTAATGATAATAAGATGGATCCATCCGTTGCCACACAACTGGTCGCATTCGTAGGGACAGCAGTAAATACTGGAATATCGTTAATGGTGTACGTAATGCTGTCGCTGATTTCACAAGTGGTGATAGGGTCGAGGATCGTGACTTTGTATTCAAAAACACCAGGAGTGCTGGTATCTACACTTCGTGTTTGTGTATTGGTTGTACTTCCACCATTGATGGTCCAGGTGATGGTTAGACCAGGATTTTGTGCATCAAGAGGGGCAAGCGGTATGTCCTCACAGATCGTTAGATCGGCACCTAGTTCTACAATTGGCCTATTGTCTGCTACCAGCAAAGTTCCATTCGAAAAACAACCATTGTTATCGGTAATGGTAACATCTACAATAATTTGCTCAGTAACCAACAGGGTACGGGTTGTATCACCGGTTGACCATAAAAAGGATAGGTTAGGAAGATTTGGATTGCTTGCAGGTGTAGCCTCTAAAGTGAGTGATCCTGTACACAACACAGGCACTACACCTGGAGGAAGAAACGTAGGTGGCGCAGGTGGAGCGACAATTGTTATTTGACGCGTAATCGTAGTATCTAGTCCGCATCGATTTGTGATTTGGAGACTAACCAAATAGTTGCCAGCGGCAGCATAGGTGTGCTGAACGGAATCACCCATGTCCGTTGCACCATCACCAAAAAACCACGTAAGGTCATCAATAGCATCGGTGCCAGTTCCTAAAAAGATAGAGGGTGATCCGAGACAAAGCCCGGTTACACTAATGCTGGGCTGTTGACCCGGAGTGGAAATATTTTGTGCAAAGTTGGGTAAACCAAGTCGACTGTTAGTGCCACCTAACAGCGTAAAACCATTCAGCGTAAAACCCGATACCAGCGTGGTGTCTTCAACGGGTGTGATGGTTCCTAAGAAGGCTTGTCCATCAACGGCTACATATACTTGTCCATCCGGACCGGTTTGAATAGCACCCAAGCGGTTGGTCACAGAAGGGAACGTATTTTTTAAATAAGGATTCCCCAGAGAATCAATCGAGAACTCTACTAATTGTGAAGTAGCCCCGGAGAGTGTTGCATAGAGTTTATTTCCACCAGGTGAAAACTCAACGCCATATACTTGGCCCGAAGTAGTATTGAGATTGGCTGTGCGAAAATTACTGACAACACCGGTTCCGTTATCAAAATCAAAAAGCTCCACCACATTAGAAACGCCTGGAGTTGAAAGGGCGACAGCCAGTCTATTCTGTCCACCCAATTTCATGTAGCCCTCCCCATTTTCTTTGATACTCAAATTGTGATCGGAACCAATACTCGAGATCACAGGACTGCTGATGCCCTGTGCAGAAACGTTGTAAGCGCGAAAAGAATTGTTACCAAACTCATGTGCGATAATCCAATTGGCATTGCCGGTAATCCGTTCAGTGCTTTTTGAGAATAAGGGAATGCTTTGTTCTACAATTCCTCCCTGACCATTATTGACTTTTAAGTCATATAGTGAATAGCGAAGTTCAAAGGCACCGCTACCAAAAACTTCGGTAGTGGTAAAAATATAGTAGAGCGTTTCATCACCCTGCACTGGCATAATAAACGAAGATTGCGTGGCATTTAAATCTCCGCCAATACCGGTGGCCAGCGGAACGAAATTTCTATCCCACACGCCTACACCATCTGTGAAGAAAATAGCCTGACCATTTTGATCGCAGACAATCGCACATCCTTCAGGTGCATTCATGACGGTGTTGGAAATGGCCACTGCGCCATTGTTGAAATCAATACCGGCTCTGTTTCCAAAGTACCAGATGTTGGCACGTTGCTCTTGTGTGCCATATTCCTTAATGCTAACACCTGCATAAGCTGAACAACCGGAGGCATCTGTCACGACTACATAATAAAAGCCAGCAGAATCAGGTCGAAGGGTTGCAGTAGTTTGCCCCGTTAAAATTCCGCCCGGTCCAAACCATTGAAAAGACGAAGCGGTTCCGCCTTGCACTTGTACGTCTACTGAAAAATCATCACTGGTATTATTGCCACATTCCGGCAAGGGATTGTTAATGGGTAATTCACATTTACAAGCGGTTGTATCTTGCACCAAGGTTAAGGTAAGATCAAACTGGGTAATGGTAATGGTTTTTGTAAAGGAAGCAGTATCTCCTTTTAAGAAAGCTTGAACGCGTACATCAAAACTACCCCCGGTGGTGTATTGATGCACCGGGCTCCAGGCGGAGGCGTTGTTGCCATCGCCAAAATCCCACACAAGACTATCGGCACCAGGTGTAACGGTTGGGAAGAAAGTGGTGTTGGTGTTGGAGCAAAGTCCTTGTTCAACAAAAGAGATGTCGAGTGTTATTCTTGCTTTGGGTGCAAAGGCAGGAAACTGCTTTCCACTAAAATCCATGTTGCCAAATACCTGAGGAGTATAGGTGGTGGCTGCAGCCACCGAGTCAGCATCGGATAAACGACCAACGAAAAACGGACCTCCTGCACTGGCTTGATAAAGGTGATAAATAGAACTATCGGGTGCCATTTGCAATCCCCAACTTCTAAAGAGGCCAGAAGGCAAAGTGGCAATAGTATCGAGCGTGTTGGTAGGGTTCGTAAAATCAAATTGTAATACATTCGCTTCAACCCCTGTATCGCCTGTGCGGGATAAGTATAGGAAGCGCCCATTCATACTCCATTCAGTATCATACACAGCCGCTTCGCTGGTAGCCGTGGTGGAGGTATTAAAAATAAATTGATTGAAGAGGAGTGCTCCATTGGTGGCATTAAAATTCAGAATGGCCACGTTCATATCAGAATCGGCAGGAGATACGGCTAATCGTCCAGTGGCTTCGTGGTAGGAAAAATTAATAGCAGTCAAATCAAAACCTAAACCACTAACAATGGTATGCGCAAAACCAGTTGAAGAAATGGAAGTGACCGTGTAGTTACTGGTATTTTGCTCGTGCGTAATTAGCCAATAAGCGGTATCGCGCGGATGCGCAATGAGTAACATGGCTTCGGAGCGATTGGTTAAGCCTGTACCTACGGCCTGATTGCGACTCGTAACATCACCCATAGCAGGTGCTGGAAATAAAGAGTTTCCAAATTGTGTCATGTCCACGGTGCTGACGGTTACAGTGCCACCGGCATCGCGGGTAAAAACATAAAATTGGTTAGGCTGTGCAGGAACCGGACAAAGAGCCACCAGTTGATTGGTGATGGATGCACCGCCTAAGCCTGCACCATTTGGCATTACTATGCCATTGGCATCGTACAGATTCGCACCATCAGTATAAAAAAGTAAGTTTCTATTGGTATGATCGGTGGCTACACCAGCGCCTCCAATTCCGAAAGGTTGCGGTAGATTCTTGCTAATGCGTTCAGCAGCATTGGTGGTTCTGTCAAAACGAATGGCGTGTGTACTGTTTCCAAAATACCAATTGTGTTGCGACAAGTCCTGCGCACGAACAAGGCCTGCAAAAAGAAGAAAAGTAAAAAGAAAAATGTATTTAGGACTATGCATACGTTCAAATCTGACCCAACATAGGGGACTGGCTAAAATTCATCAACACTAAAACGCCCGAAACCAACGAAAGTATACAATTTGACCTAAAATAGCGTTAAGTGTTTATCAAAAGAGTTGTTTTAACACAGGCGCTGTTTTTTTAACCGCCTTAATCCTTTTAATTTGCTTCAATGACTTTGCTTGTCTCCGTCAAACGAACTACTTCTGTTGCACTTCTGGCACTTTTCTGTATGCTGGGGGCAGCCCATCAGGTAACTGCTCAGGATCCGCAGTTCTCGCAATTTTATGCGGCTCCTTTGTATATCAATCCTGCCATGGCCGGTGCTACCGGACAGGCGCGTGTGGGTTTAAACTACCGCAATCAGTGGCCAGCGTTGGAGGCGAATTTCACCACCATGTCGGTGTATGGCGATTATTTTATTGAAGACAAGAAAAGTGGTGTCGGCTTTCTGCTCGTGCAAGATTCAGAAGGGCTAGCCGGCTTACGTTCTACACAATTGGCCGCACAATATTCCTATGAATTGGAAATAACCAAAGAACTTGGATTTCGTCCTGGTTTTCAGGTGGCAGGATTTATGCGCGATATAAATTTCAGTAAGCTAACCTTTGGTGATCAGTTTGATCCGCTTACCGGAACACTTAATGGACAACCTACCGGTGAAAATTTGAATACCGGTGAAAAAACATTCTTTGTAGATCTCTCTGCTGGTGGCGTGTTGTTTACACGCAAGGCTTGGTTAGGCATTGCAGCGCATCATTTAAACAGACCAAACCAATCGATTATTGGAGAGGAGAGTACGCTTCCCATTAAGTATTCGGTGCACGGGGGCTTCAAGTTTAAGATGCGATCAGGAGTAACCGGAAGTGGGGTGTACATGCGTAATACTGAACGCAGTATTTCTCCCGCTTTTCAATATCGCCATCAAGGTCAATTCGACCAAATGGACTTAGGTGTATATGCCACGTTGGAGCCCATGGTGGTGGGGTTGTGGTACAGGGGTATTCCTTTTAAGTCAGTAAATGGATTTATTAACAATGAATCGATCGTGCTCTTGCTGGGCTTTACACAAATCGGAGCCAAGGATGCTATCAACATAGGCTATAGCTTTGACTACACCATTTCCCGCTTAGGTATTGGCAGCGGTGGTGCTCATGAATTTAGTTTAGCATACACCTTCCCACTGCGCAATCCACGCAAGCCTCCTGCAGATAAGTTAGTGATTCCGTGCCCGGATTTTTAATATGAAAGCCACTATACAGATAGTTTCATTCATGATTCTGTCGTGTATTTCCACCTCCTGTTGGTGGCGCTGTGCTAATCTGGAGTGTGCTCTACCTCCCGTGGCTGAAGTGAGTTTTGAATTTAAAAACAGTCAGGGTGAAAATCTAATTGCTTCAGGACAATTAACACTTGATGACATTAGTTTCATGCTCAAACCTACTCAAGAAGCCCTTCCATTGTCTATCTATGAGAATAAAGTTATTGCCGAATTCCGACATAATGAGTTAGAGTATACGTTGACAGTCGAATCAACAAGTTTTGAGATTCAAGCAAGGGTTGAGGAGGTGGATGATGGAGATTGTTGCAACAGCTTCACACTCAAATCACTTTTTATTGATGGAGTAGCGGTTACTCCATCATCGCCCGGTAATACCGTTACATTGGTTCTTTAATCTTTTAACTCCTCCATATTTTTCAATTCAATCTCCAGGGCTTTAGTGCTGATGGTGATTTCGCTGAGGGAAAGCACTAGGGAATAAAGAAGCACAAATAAACTGGCTCCAAAACTGATCAGCGCCCACTCAGCTTGTTGAAAGTAAATGAAGATCATACACACTACACACAAGAAGAAACTCAGAATGCCGGTGAACTGCATTTGACGGATCAGATTCAAACGATTTTTTAGATTCTTAATTTGATCCCGAATGATATCGTGGTCTTCGTTCGTGAGCTTATACTTGGCGTGTAAATCACGGATTAATTTTGCCAAACCCAGAAAACGATTGGTGTAGGCAAGCATTAAAAGTGTAATCGCAGGATACAGCAGGGCGGGTGTGTTAATGGAAATTTCCATAGTACTATTTTAGGTAAGCAGTGTTCTCTTCTGATATTGTTACGTTGTGTGAACTCCTTCTTCGATACTGACTTCATAGAACTCGGGGGCGCGACCAAATTTTGTGCTGTAGGCTTGTTCT
>LNEN01000231.1 GCA_001464155.1 Cytophagales bacterium Ga0077538
CGTGTTTGTCCCTTGTCATTCACACTTTCATGCGAATAGTATGCCTTTATTCCATCGGCTGTAATAAATAACGAAAATTGATCTTCATGATCGTTTATGGGTCCTCCCATGTTGATCGCTTTTGACCACGAACCATTATCCTGTTTTTCCTGATAGAAGATATCATAGCCTCCAAAACCGGTCAGTCCGTTAGAAGCAAAATACAGTGTGCGGTTATTAACATGAATAAAGGGAGAGATCTCATCGCCCGATGTATTGACGTCACGTCCTAAGTTCCTGGCTTGTGTCCAGTTTCCTTTTACATCCTGTGTACTTACCCAAATATCTCTTTTCCCCATTCCTCCTCTCCTATCGGATATAAAGTATAGAGTTCTTCCATCGGCTGATAAGGAGGGTTGTGATTCCCAATCAGGCGAGTTAACAGCAGCTCCAAGATTTTTGGGTGCCGACCACCGCTCGCCCACTTTATTGCTTTCGTACAAATCGCAACTACCCCATCCATCGCGTCCCACACAAGAGGTGAAAATCAATTTTCGTCCATCGGCAGAAATGGCGCTGGTGCCTTCATTAAGTTTTGAATTAATCTCTTCTGCTATTGAAACGGGTGCGCTCCAATTTCCTCTTTCATCCTTTCGGGAAATAACAATATCCTCATCATCGTTATTGGTGTTGCCCAACCTTCTGGTATAAATAAGACTTTGCTGATCGGCCGTTAACACCGGAAAGTACTGCATAACAAAACAGTTGACAGTATCGTTTAATGGGCGTTGCTGGTAGAGCTGCCCAAGTGCCTGATTATTTTTAGCGAATTCCGCACTCTCGATCATTTTTCTTGCGTTCTCAAAACGTCCTTTGTTTTGTACAGAGGGAATCTCCGATTGCCTGTAGTTGTTCAAAAAGATAACAGCCTCTTCATACTTTCCGATAGCAAAATATACTTCGCCCAACTCATACCAGTAGGGTCGTTTAGAACGCTCGTCCTTTACCAGCCCCAGTCCTGTTTCAAAATTCTCCTGCGCTTTAGCGTATTGACGGAGCGATTTGAAGACCTGGCCTAACCGGAAATAGGCCTCGGAAAATCCCTTATCCTTCTCAATGGCTTGCGTTAATAAATCAATGGCTTGCGTGTATTGTCCCCGCACTCTGTAGTTTTCAGAAAGTGTATATAATTCAATAGCCTTTTTGGATTTTGTGCTCAGTACTGGCTGGGCCGAAAGAACTGCTGAACTTACTACAAGAACTATAAAGCACACTAACTTCATCATCAAGGTTACCTCACTATGTTTTGTATTGCAATCTCTTCGCTGTCAAAACGAAGCATGGCGTTAAAAATTTTAACGGCTTCAAAATCTTGAATATCCCGTAGGGTTATCTCCTCCTCATGTATTTTATCATACTCCAACAACTGTTGTCGCATGGTTCCTTTCAGCAAGGGTTGCCAGGGGGTAAACCACTCCTTTCCTTTTCGAAAGGCCACATTCGCATAGGATGTATCTGTCACTAATCCGCGTTTAACAATGAGTACATCATCGCATTGTTCCCGCAAAGAAAACAAATGATTCAACGTTTTACGGTCGGTATACTTGAACTCATAATTAATTTTATCGTGCTCTACAATCTTTAAACTTTTCACGATGCGTGGTCGGTATTCTTCCAATTCAAGCTGTCGTCTCTCATCATCGTATATAAGCCTGCATTTGTAAATACTTTCGTCAGGAACAGGAACATGAAGTAGGTCAGCCTCCAAATCAAAAGGTTCATCGACACCAAACAAAGCTTTCAGCGAACGCTTCATGCGTTGTTCGTGATACACCAGATTCTCAAACTTTCCGTTTTCTATACGAATACTTTCAAACAACAGGGACATACACTTTTGCTAAAGCTTCATGGTACTCCTTTTCGCAGGTACTTTGTGTCGTAATACCTCCTCCACTACGATAATAAAGTTTATTACTCGCTTGTTCAATATACCGAATCATAACGGCACTATCCAAGTGCACTCCATCAAAATACCCCATCACTCCGGTATAGTAACCTCTGGCTTCACCTTCTGCTGCTTGAATAATCTCAACGGTTTTTTTCTTGGGCGCTCCGCTGATAGAACCTGCCGGTAATAAACTCACCAGAATTGTCCCAATTTCCTCTTGAAATCCCATGGGCAAGTCTCCCATTATTTCGGAACTCACTTGCAGCAACGTGCTTGCATGTGTTTTTATACTTTCAACATACCTGAACTTAGTAACTCGGACATTTTCAGCTACCCTACTCAAATCATTTCGAATGAGATCGACAATGGTAACATGTTCCGCCATCTCCTTTTGATCTGATAGAATGATTGCTTCTGCCTTCGGCACACTGGCATCAATGGTTCCTTTCATTGGGTAAGAAAAAATTCTCCCCTTTTCAATCTTGACAAATGATTCTGGCGAAAAGACTAAAAATTCATTTCTGTACAACAGTTTATACTTAGCCTCACTTAACACAAAAAGTTCGTCCAGTGATTTGTTTATCTCAATGGGTGTACGGATGGTGAGATTCGTCAGAAAAGAATCGCCATAGGCAAGGTGCTTATACACCTTTTCAAATTTTTGTTGATACGCTGGCAAGGAAATAGGTGAGGATTGAATCTCGACTTGATTATTCGAATGAGGTGTGGCTTGGTGATTTGCAAAACCATTCAGATTAAAACGCAACACCGCTGGATCAATGGCATCAAGCCTAAAGGCAAGGGGCTTCTGCAATTCAAAATCGATAAGGAATAGAAAGGGCGTACCCGTCTTTCCCCACTCATTCAATTGGCTGGTGAATTCGGTTAAACCCATTTTTGGCGAACGTACAGAATCGGAAGCGCAATCATCCTTACGGAATATTCATGTATTTGTGCACCTGAAGGGAAACCTGCCATTGCGGATGATCTTTTACATACTCAATAATCAGGGGCAGCATTTCCTTTTCTTTGCTCCACTCGGGCTGCAAAAACAATTGGCAGGTCGATCTTACCTGAGCGGCATGTTCTTCTGCCCAGACAAAGTCAGATTTGTTGTAAATAATAACTTTTAGTTCATCGGCTTTTTCAAACACCGATGGATGAGGCGCTTTAAATTTCTTGGGCGATAAACATACCCAATCCCATGTGCCTGTTAAAGGATACGCTCCTGAAGTTTCAATGTTTGTTTTTAACCCACGCGACTGAAGTTCCTTGGTTAGTTCTGTCAGATCATACATAACCGGCTCTCCACCCGTAACTACCGCTAACCTGCTTCCACTAGCCGCTGCTTTCTCTGCCATTGTTATCACAGAAGTAATAGGGTGATGCGAAGCATCCCATGATTCTTTTACATCGCACCACACACAGCCCACATCACAACCACCCAGGCGCAAAAAGTATGCAGCATGCCCTTGGTAGAATCCTTCACCTTGAATGGTGTAGAAATCTTCCATGAGCGGAAGGGCGGTCGTAGATATGGTAGGTCGATTTGTCATTCAATATTTCAAAGTCCAAATTCAAATTCACCACATGAAAGTTGGTCCCAATAGATATCGGGTCTGAATTTGAGATTATTAAGGATTTCTGTTTTCAGTAGCGCGCAAGGTATTGAGTAGTAAAGACGCGATGGTCATAGGTCCCACACCGCCTGGCACTGGTGTAATGTAAGATGCCTTGGCAGCAACTGCCTTAAAATCCACATCGCCTTTTAAAGCAAAACCATTTTTGAATTGAGGACCTTCTACGCGTGTAGTACCAATGTCAATAACCACGGCTCCTTCTTTTACCATGTCTGCGGTAATCAAGCCAGGTTTGCCAACGGCTGTGATCAAAATGTCAGCACTTAATGTATACGATTTGATATCCTTTGTGTATTTGTGACAGATCGTAACAGTCGCATGCCCCTGCTCTGTCAACATCATACTTAACGGTGCACCCGTTAATCGACTGGCACCTACGACTACTGCGTGCTTGCCTTCTGTTTCAATCTTGTATCTGCGCAGCAACTCCATTACACCAAAAGGTGTGGCCGGCATAATGAGTGGGTTTTTTGAAACGATGCTTCCGAAGTTGTGATTGGTAAAGCCATCCACATCTTTATCGGAGCGAATCTTCTCGGTAATTTTTTCAACCGAAATATGTTCTGGCAAAGGAAGCTGTACAATAAAGCCATCCACGTCCTCATCGTTGTTTACGTGATCGATGTGCTTCATCAACTTCTCTTCGCTGATGGTATCAGCAAAGCGCATCATGGTATAATGAAAACCAACCTCCTTACACGCCTTCACTTTGTGATCTACATAGGTCTGACTCGCACCATCATCACCTACCAAAATAATCGCGAGGTGCGGCACTTTTTTATTTTGTGCTTTCCGCTCAGCCACCTTGGCAGAAATCTCTCCCTTTATGTCTGAGGAAATTTTTCGTCCGTCAATGAGTGTGTAGGTTGTTGTGTCTGTCATTCGCTGTAAAATTTGATGCTACCTTATTCAATCTTCAAAATTGCCATGAAAGCTTCTTGCGGCACCTCTACGGTACCAATTTGACGCATACGCTTCTTACCCTTCTTCTGTTTTTCCAACAACTTGCGCTTACGCGAAATATCCCCTCCATAACATTTTGCAATTACGTTCTTGCGAATCGCGCTAATGTTCTCACGGGAAACAATCTTCTGTCCGATAGCAGCCTGAATGGCAATCTCGAACATCTGACGGGGGATCAATTCTTTCAATTTTTCACACAGCTTTCTGCCCCACTCCTGTGATTTCGCCCGGTGAACGATGGCACTCAAGGCATCTACCTTTTCACCATTTAACATGATGTCTAGTTTTACCATGTCTGACTCACGGAAACCAATCAAATGATAATCCAATGAAGCATAGCCACGGGAAATAGATTTTAGTTTATCAAAAAAGTCAAATACAATTTCTGATAGTGGCATTTCAAAACTCATCTCTACGCGATCGGTGGTGAGGTAGTTTTGGTTGAGAATAATACCACGTTTATCCATACACAAGCCGATGATTGGACCGATGTACTCGGCCTTGCTGATGATCTGCGCTTTTATGTAAGGTTCTTCGATGTAGCTCATGGTGGTTGGCTCTGGCATTTCAGACGGAGCATTGATATCAACCTGTGAACCATCCGTTAAGAAAGCCTTGAACTGAACAGACGGCACTGTCGTAATCACCGTCATGTTAAATTCACGCTCCAGTCGCTCTTGAATAATCTCCATGTGGAGCATACCTAAGAAGCCACAGCGGAAACCAAAACCAAGTGCAGCGGACGTTTCTAACTCCCACACAAGGGATGCATCGTTCAACTGCAACTTCTCCATTGATGCGCGGAGTTCTTCAAACTCGGTGGTATCTACCGGGTAGATACCCGCAAAAACCATCGGCTTCACTTCCTGAAAACCACCGAGCGATTCGCCCGGATTAATGGCATTCGTAATCGTATCGCCTACGTGTACCTCTTTCGCTACTTTAATTCCTGAGATAAGATAACCCACATTACCCGCACTAATTTCATTGCACGGTTGCTGATTGAGGCGCAGGATTCCAATCTCATCTGCACCATACTCTTGGCCAGTACTTACGAACTTAACCTTCTCTCCTTTTCGGATGGTGCCGTTTACAACACGGAAAATAACTTCAATACCTCTGAATGAATTAAATACCGAGTCAAAAATCATCGCCTGAAGCGGAGCTTTTGGATCGCCTTTGGGCGGCTTAATGCGATGTACCACCGCCTTCAAAATATCTTCAATACCAATCCCTTCTTTACCACTGGCGTGAATCACATCTTCGCGCTTGCAACCGATCATCTCCACGATCTCATCCGTCACCTCTTCCGGCATGGCATGAGGAAGATCAATCTTGTTCAACACCGGAATAATTTCCAGGTCATTTTCCAAGGCCAGGTATAGATTAGAGATAGTCTGTGCTTCAATTCCCTGACTGGCGTCTACAATAAGCAAGGCTCCTTCGCAGGCCGCAATGGACCGTGATACTTCGTAAGAAAAGTCAACATGGCCAGGGGTATCTATCAAATTCAGAATATAGTCCTTACCATCCAGTTTGTAATTCATTTGGATAGCATGAGACTTGATAGTAATGCCCTTTTCGCGCTCCAAATCCATGTTATCAAGCACTTGGGCCTGCATTTCACGGTCGGTAACGGTACCTGTAAATTCCAGTAAACGGTCGGCCAGGGTACTTTTACCATGGTCGATATGAGCGATAATGCAAAAATTGCGGATGTTTTCCATTGCTTCCCTTCCAAATCGGTTTTTAGGACTGCAAAAGTAGCTAAAAGAAGGGCTTTTTGAATGGATTTGTATAGGCTTATTTTCAAGAAGCACAGTGGGAAAATATCTGTCGCTTTCCATCGCCAGACCGCAGGTGGTTGTAGAAGGATTATTCAAACAACACCCCCTCTAGCTTTTAACCCATGCTTTGACGATAAACTTTTTAAAGTGTGAACTACCTCACAATTCGTTGATCAAGCGTAAGCGGGTAAACCTTCCAGCGAACTTTTGAGAAATTCTTTGCTGTGGGATTGATAACTGCGTTGAGGGATGTAACATCCACTACAGAGGGAACGACAAAACATAAAACCCCTTGCTTAAGCTGATCGGTTCCAAATTGTTGTGATGCTTTCGTAAAAGGGATAGAATCCCAACCCTTGGGTAATTCGCTTGGAGTAGGTTTATAGATGAGGGAATCGTCACACTGAAACTCCATAACAGCATAGTGCATGTACCGATCGGATGAAAACAACTCCGAGTCAATGGTCAATCGTTCCAGCAGTGCGGCTGCCACACTACTGCATCCATACAGTGCCGGATAGCCCGGTAAGTTCCAACGCCCGCCATAGCGTTTAGCGCCCTCGCCACTTACATCAGAAAATTTGGAGAGAGCAATCCTGAAAATTTTCATATGGCCACTCCGTGCTGCAACCGCATAATTTCTGCTCGGAGTAAATCAATGCCTTCTGATACATCTATGAGTTCGATGGGTTTGCGATTGCCCAGGGTAAATAAGGGCCTGTCCATCCAGCGTTTAAATCCTTCTTCGCCAAAGTAGCTCATGCCCATGGCATAGAGCTCGGCCAACTCGTACATTTTTTCGGATTGCACCAAGTCAAATACTTCGGTGCGTTGCAGGGTTTTTGTAGAAACAGATAAGGCAGTAGCGAGTGTTTGATAATCTAAGCCTGTAGATTCTTTTAGTTTGTCAAATGATTTTTTCTTGAAACCCTTTCTGAAAGCAGCTACGCGACTCAGTGGCTCGCCCAGTTGTGCGGTACTTACTTCCAACAAGCCTTCTGCCGCAAACTGCTTGGGTGTTTTAGCATACGCAACATCAGGCTCTTGCACCAACCCGCTTGTTTTTCTTGGTTTTTTGAGGGTTTTCATAAACTAGACATTTGACCACTAATATAACGTAATTTGTCCAAAATCGTTCTTGGATACTAAGAAAAATACCTGCTTAAACTAAAACGTCATCCGATAAATACCGGATGACGTTCAAATTTTGAAGATGTCTTCTTATCCAAAAAAGAACAATAACTATTTACCTCCAGTTGGCATTACATTCTTACCTGCATTTTTAACATATTTCTCCAACCAGGCATCCATTTCCCACAACATGTGCAAGAGGCTCTCTTTGCCTTGATAGCCATGACTTTCGTAGGGTAATAACACAAAACGTGTTGTAGCACCATGACCTTTGAGTGCATTATAGAATCGCTCTGTTTGCACCGGGAAAGTGCCAGAATTATTATCTGCCTCCCCGTGGATTAACAAAATTGGTTCATTGATTTTATCTGCATAGGAAAACGGACTCATTTCAAAATACACTTGTGGTGCCTCCCAGTAGGTGCGTTCTTCTGCCTGAAAGCCAAAAGGTGTAAGCGTTCTGTTGTAGGCGCCACTGCGAGCAATCCCAGCTTTGAACAAATCAGAGTGGGCTAACAAATTGCCCGTCATGAAGGCCCCATACGAATGGCCACCCGCTGCCACTCGATTAGGGTCTACCACCCCAAGGGATGCCCCATGGTCAATAGCCGCTTTTGCACTCGCTACCAATTGTTTGATATAGGTATCGTTGGGTTCTTTGTCACCTTCACCTACAATGGGTATGGAAGCATTATCCAAAATAGCGTAGCCTTTGGCAACCCAGAAAATTGCACTTCCCCAACCAATGCGTGGAAACGTGTGGGGTGAACCTTTTACTTGTCCTGCATTGGCAGATGATTTAAACTCCTCCGGATACGCCCACAAAAAGGTTGGTAATGGGCCATCTTCCTTTTTGTAGTTTGGAGGTAAATAAAGATTCGCAGTAAGATCTACTCCATCATCGCGCTTGTACTTCAGCACTTGCTTTTTCACATCTTTTAAGAGTGGATAGGGATGCGGGAAGTTTGTTAACTGCGTGATCGTTTTTCCTGAACGAATAAAGTAATTCGGATTTTCCGTCAAGGATTCGCGTGAAGTAATGAATACAGTTTTCTTAGGATCCACAACAGCACTTACACTTTCGTAATAAGGCGCTGCACAACGCCAGAGCCTTGTTTTTTTACCAGAAGCTAAATCCATTTTATCCAAGAAAGGGAGATCACCTTCTGGTGAAGATCCATCACCGGTCAACCACACCGCATTGTCACGAATCATCATCACCGATCTTCCCATGCCATTCCATTCCATCACCACATTTCCGGGATCGGTATATACGTCTTCACTGGAACGATCTTCAATCAGTTTAACTGTTTTCGTTGTTGGATTTAACTGATGTGTCTTTGTCTTTCTATCCGTCCACCAATTCTCATATACCCAGGCTGTATTGGCATTGCCCCAGGTAATGCCTGCATAGCGTAGGGGCAACTTGATCAACTCTGTAGGTGATCCGGTAAAAGGTGCAGCCTGTTCAAAAACTTTATCCCGAACATCAGCTTTTGCTTTTGGGTCACCACCATCCTGTGCTTCTACCCAATACAAAGTAGCCGGGGCATCACTACGCCAATTGTGAGCACGTGGTCCGGTAGGCACTGCGTTAAAGCCTGTTGGCAGATTATCCACCAGCGGAAGATCAATGATCGTTTTAACCAATCCACCCTGTTTGTCTAACACAGTCACTACTTGTGGAAAACGGTTAAAGGGAACGATGTAGGAGTAGGGTCTGTGCAATGCACGTGTCAGCAGGTAATTTCCATCAGGAGAAGGATTCACGGTAGTGTATAGTGCAGGTTTGCCAAGGATGCTTTCGGCACCACTTATATTCTTTACAACAATTTGTGAGGTGGCATAGTACTCAAACACTTCTTCGTCATAAGCATTCTTCAACAAATCCTGATACGTTCTGTTGGGTGCTTTTTTTCCAAGATTCTCTTCAATGGTAGGCCCTCTGGGCACTCTTGATTTTTCAGGCAAGGCTTGTCTTTCTACGGGTACAGCAGTAAACACAAGATGCTGCGAATCCGATAGCCAGCTATAGGCATTTCCAAAGATGGCACTTAAACGCCTTTCACTAAGTTTGGAGGCAGTAAAGGTGGTTAGATCGACCATCCACAATTCAATGCGGTCAGCAGTATTTTGTAAAAAAGCCATCTTCTTTCCGTCTGGTGAAAAAGAGGGAGATGACATTAAAAGTGGCGAGGGCAAACCCTTTACTTCATAGTCTTTCTTATCTGCTAAACTCTTAAGCTTTATACCGATCAGGTATCGCTGACGACTTTGACCATTATTTCCCGGGTCAATCCGCAAACCCGCCAGTCGTAATTCAGGGCGAGACAATTCTTCGATTGTCGGATAATCAGATCGGTCTAATAAGACCATCCATTTTTTATCAGGTGAAAAAACTACAGCCGGAGTAAGGGGGGCTTCCAGCAACGAAGCAATTTCTTCGGTAGGACGTTGATACGTTAAACTTTCTTGTGCATATACTGAACACGTCAGCAACAGCAAGATGGGCAGTATTCTTTTCATGTCAATTGTTTGATAATTCTCCAAATGTAAAAAGCCCTGCATAGGCAGGGCTTAAAATAAGTACTAGCGGTTAAATCACTTCTTTACTGGGTAGTAAATCTCTGTTACCCACCGAGCTGTATCCTTCACCTTGTAGGGATCGGTCGCATAACTTTCCCAAGGTGCACCATTCATTTCCAGCTTTTTAAACTTTACATAGGAATCAACCTGCAGGTGGGTGTCCATCATTTTGGCATAATCGCCCTTGTGGATAGCTTTTACCGCCCGTGTTTGTGTCACTTCGTTTACTGGATAACGAGACGGAACCTTAGCACCTTGTGGTACTGGGAGGGCACAAATCATTTCCATGGAGGTTTCGCTAAAGGAAGGGTACAAACAGAAAGGATGACCTTGCATTTCTACTTTCGCTTTGGCTAGCATGGTCATGAGTTCTTCAAAGCTTTGATCCATTTGTGCAGTAATCGCAGCTTGATCCTGCGGACTCATGGTGGTGCTAATGCCCACATAGAAGAATGGCTCCACGTTTACCTCTGAAATAGCTACTGTGAACGTAGGCTTGGCTTCTGCTATTTCTTTAATCTTGGCCAATTGATGGTCAAATGATTTTGCAATCTCTGGTTTGATAAACAAAAAACCCAACCAACGTAGCACAGGATTCATTCCGCAGTCAAGCAGAAACCCAGCGGTGACTTTCGTAGCAGTTCCTTCCGCTTCAAAAGTATACCAGCCTTTTGCTACGTCACCTCCTTCCATAAAACTCAAGTCGAATTTTACAGCCTTATTCATTTCACTCTCCGTAATGGTAAGGGAGCCCGGACCATCAGTACTGGTCCAGGAAGATTTTGCGCCCACTCCGGCACTCGGTTCTGAGTAGACGGTGTTAATCGTTGTGTCTTTTACCTCCCAGTAGGACCATTGCTTCCAGTTTTTTAATTCGTTCACTTCTTCAAAAACATGAGAAGCGGGAGCCTGAATAGTTATGCTTTGCGTTAACTCCGTTTTTGACGGAAGTAGAAACGCAATGCCAACAAAGAGTATAAGCACCGTTGCAATGCCTATAAGTATTTTTTTTATCATACCCGCTTTCGATTTATTGCACTGCCGTGCTATCGGAAGGTGCCGGTTCTTCTGAAGGAGCAGTCACTGGCTGACTTTCTACAATTTGTTTCATCTCGGCCAGACCTTCCTCATATTGCTTACCGAGCATGCTTTCCAACATAAAAGCATTAAAGAATTTCGTCATGGATGCATTTCCGAAGCCTGTTCCTTTTACATCGTTATCATAAGTCCAGGTAACTTTGGTTCCTTCTGGCACTTCCTCTAACACAAATTCCGCAAAGGTTGCTCCCTCCATCCCTTCAAAGGCCATGGCATTTTTAATGCGTTTATTCTCTTCATACTCCACGGTCCATTGAGAGCCTTTTCCTGTTTGAGGTCCATCCCAACTCATCTTAGCTCCCACTCCAGTTGCCGGGCCTTCGATAGTTTGTTTGGCTTCGGGGTCCATTTTAACCCAAGGCGACCATCGGTTGAATTCTTCAAAGGAGGCGAGGCGCTGAAAAACGGCAGCAGGGGGCGCATTCACCACAATGCTGCGTTCCATGTGTGAAACGGGAGACATGACAGTTACTGCCACTAAGGCAATCGCTATCAGCGAAAGGATAGCAATGCCTATGATCTTGAGGATTTTCATAGTTTATAAGGTTGGTTTAGAAACTAAGTTAAAGAAAGAAAGCAATGATTAAAAGTTGACTATCTGCTTATAAATGTGAATCTTACATAAACCAAATCATAATCTATGAGCTTATTCTCCAATCCTAATCGAATTCCAGAAAGCTACGGTTTACGCATTGCGGCCGGCTTAATTGGCTTCTTTGTATTGATGTTTGTACTCGGCTTCGGGCATGTTGTGGAGTTACGTTTCCTTAATCTTTTCATTCTTGCCGGTGGCGTACATTTTGCCCTTAAAAAATTTAGCGCCACGCATGGTGCCTCTATCAATTATTTTCGCGCTTTAGTAACGGGAGTTTCTACGGCTGCCATTGGTTCTGCCATTTTCGGAGCCTTTCTCTTTATCTTCTTAAAAATTGACGTGGGTTTTATGGAATGGATTGTTGAGAACGAGCCTATGGGCCGTTACATGAATCCCTACATTGCTTCATTTATAGTGATTCTAGAAGGTGTGTTTTCTGGTCTTCTGGTAACCTTTGTCCTCATTAACTACATCAGTACCGAGGTTGATAATGTCAAATCATAGCAAGTAATTATACCTTGTTTGAAAAAGCCTGTATCGCTGATGCAGGCTTTTTCATTTTCACTATCTTTCGCACTTCAAAAAATTGCACTATGCGGTATCAGCCACTTTCCAAGCAACTCTATATCAACAATCGCAAACGACTGTTAAAAGAATTGAAATCCAACTCTTTGGTTGTTGTTAACTCCAACGACATTATGCCTACCAATAGCGATGGCAGTATGCGTTTTCGGCAAAACAGCGATCTGTTTTACCTAACAGGCATCGATCAGGAGGAAAGTGTGTTAGTACTTTGCCCTGATTTTCCAGATAAGAAATACAGAGAAGTTCTCTTTGTGCGCGAAACAAACGAACAAATTGCTACCTGGGAAGGACATAAATACACGAAAGAAGAGGCACGGGCAGCTTCAGGTATAGAAACTGTTTTATGGACCAGTGAGTTTCACAAACTCTTTAACACCATGATGGTGATGGGGAATGTACTGAACGTGTACTTGAATACGAACGACCATTACCGAGCTGACATCGTAATCGAAACACGAGAAGCACGCTTTGTTAAATGGTGCCGTGAGAAATTCCCCTTGCATGCCTATGAACGACTGGCTCCGATTATGCACCAGCTCAGAAGCATTAAATCAAGTTACGAAATTGAGGCCTTGCAAACAGCGTGCGACATTACAAATGCCGCCTTTCGAAGGGTGCTGAAATTTGTAAAACCAGGTGTGACTGAATATGAAATTGAAGCAGAGTTTGCGCACGAATTTTTAAGAAGCCGTTCCCGCGGTTTCGCCTACGAGCCAATCATCGCGTCTGGAGCTGATTCCTGTGTGTTGCATTATATCGATAATAGCAAAGAATGTAAATCGGGTGACATTCTCTTGCTCGATGTGGGGGCTGAATACGCCAACTACAATGCAGACATGACGCGTACCATTCCGGTAAATGGAAAATTCACCAAGCGCCAAAAAGAGGTATACAATGCAGTGCTTCGCGTACAACGAGGCGCCATGAA
>LNEN01000232.1 GCA_001464155.1 Cytophagales bacterium Ga0077538
GACATCTCTTCAAAGTATGGTGGAATTAATCAAGCAGGGAAGAGATGTCATTGTCTCCCGTACTTTCTCTAAAATTTATGGTCTTGCTGGTTTGCGGCTCGGTTATGTTATTGCACAACCCGATCGCATCAAGCAAATGAGCAAGTACCAAATGGGAGGTGGAGTTAATATTAATCAGGCCGTATTGGCGGCAGCGAAAGCTTCTGCGAATGACACAGCGTTCATGAATATGACACGTGAGAAGAATACAGCTGCACGGAAAGTGTTGGAAGATTATTTGACGAAGAAGAATTGGTTCTTTGGTAAGTCACACATTAATCTTCTCTTCTATCCTGCGCCCATTGATGGCAAAACCATTCTTGCGAAAACACAAGAGGCCGGATATCAAATACGTGTGTGGGATTATGCAGGTAAGGAATGGTGCCGTGTGAGTATTGGTACCGTGGATGAGATGAAAGGATTTGTGAAAGCATTTGATAGCATTGTTGGATAACAACTATGCTATCAAATTATCCCTCTTCCCTGGTTTGTGTCCCCACAAACCAGATTCATTTTAATTTTTCGGTCTGTGAGGACACAGACCGAGGAATATACTATCAACACTTCAGATTACATATGAATCGGTCTGTTAGCAGTAGCTGCTAAGCAAGCTTCTTTCACAGCCTCCATGTAGGTAGGATGCGCGTGACTCATTCGCGACACATCTTCTGCGGAAGCGCGGTATTCCATCGCCACCACACCAGCAGCAATCATATCTGCAGCGCGCGCACCAATAATGTGAACTCCTAAAATTTCATCCGTTGTTTTGTCGGCTAGAATTTTCACTAAACCATCCAGATCCATACTGGCACGGGCACGACCCAAGGCTTTGTAAGGAAAGTTGCCCATTTTATAGGCGCGACCTTGCTCTTTCAGTTGTTCCTCTGTGTAACCCACGCTGGCTACTTCCGGCCATGTGTACACTACGCCAGGAATTAAATTGTAGTTGATGTGCGGCTTTTGTCCGGCTAATTGTTCGGCCACCAATACGCCTTCTTCTTCTGCCTTGTGCGCTAACATAGCACCACGCACCACATCGCCTATGGCGTAAATGTTATCTACTTTCGTTTTTAAATGATCGTCAACAGGAATTTTTCCTTTGTCAAGCTCAATCCCCACTTTCTCTAAGCCTAAACCATCGGTATACGGTCTACGACCAATACTTACCAACACATAGTCGCCTTTCATTTCAACGGCAGCGCCACCATTTTTAGGTTCAGCCTTTACAATTACTTCTTTGCCTTTATTTTCTACAGCCGTTACTTTATGACCGAGGTAGAAATCCATTCCTAATTTCTTAGTGGCCTTTTGTAATTCTTTGCCCATGGTTCCATCCATGGTAGGAATCAAGCTGTCCAAGAACTCCACGACCGTTACCTTCGCACCGATGCGTGCATACACAGATCCCAATTCCATTCCGATCACACCGCCACCAATCACGATAAGATGTTTGGGGACTTCTTTCAATTCCAATGCTTCTGTGCTGGAGATGATTCTCTTCTTATCGAATGCGGCAAAGGGAAGAGGAGTGGGTTTGGAACCGGTAGCAATAATTACTTTATCGGTAGTGATGGTCGTATCCTTACCATCTTTTGAAATCTTGACAGTGTTCTTGTCTACAAAAGAACCTACACCTGTGTGTACATCAATTTTATTCTTCTTCATTAAGAAGGCAATACCATCCACGTTAGCTTTCACCACATCACCTTTCCGCTTGATCATTTGTGTGATGTTCACTTTAGGCTCGTTGATATCAATGCCGTGTTCTTTAAAGGTGTGTGCAGCATTATGAAAATGTTCGGATGAATCCAACAGTGCTTTGGAAGGTATACAACCCACGTTCAGGCAGGTTCCGCCCAGGGTGTTATACTTTTCTACAATGGCCACTTTCATGCCCAGCTGTGCGCAGCGAATGGCTGCTACATATCCACCAGGACCAGAACCAATAACGACAACGTTGTATTGCATCACGAATTAAATTTCAAGTTTCAAAAATTAAATTTCAAAATCCTTTCTCCTCAGTAGGAAATCGGGGGTGAGGGCTATACCCCCAAGATTAATCTTCCCGGATCTTCCAATAATTCTTTCACGCGCACCAGGAAGCTAACCGACTCGCGACCGTCTACAATTCGGTGGTCGTAAGAAAGTGCTAAATACATAATGGGACGAACGACAACTTCACCATTTTTCACAACTGCTCGTTCTACAATGTTGTGCATTCCTAAAATGGCAGATTGAGGAGGGTTTAGAATAGGGGTAGATAACATAGAACCAAACACACCACCGTTGGTGATGGAGAAAGTTCCGCCCTGCATTTCTTCAATGGATAATTTTCCATCGCGACCACGAGTGGCCAAACGAACCACCTCTGCTTCGATTTGGTCGAAGGATAAAGCTTCTGCATTGCGTATTACAGGAACCACTAAACCACGAGGGGTGGAGACAGCAATCGCCACATCACAATAGTCATGGTAAATAATTTCTTCTCCATTGATTTGGGCGTTCACGGCTGGCCATTCTTTCAAAGCAACACAAACGGCTTTGGTAAAGAAAGACATGAAGCCAAGTCCTACGCCATATTTCTCTTTGAACTTATCTTTATACTTCGCACGCAAATCCATTACGGGTTTCATGTCTACCTCGTTAAACGTGGTAAGCATGGCTGTTTCATTCTTGACAGAGACTAAGCGCTTGGAAATCGTCTTGCGCAAAGAGGTCATTTTCTCAGAACGTTTGTTGCGAGCACCTGCCACTGTAATGGCCGGAGCCGATGCAGGTGTTGCAGAAGGTTTAACAGCTTGTGCAGGGGCCTGTTGTGCTTTCATTGCGTCTTCTTTCGTGATGCGGCCACCTACGCCTGTTCCCTGAACAGAAGAAGCGCCAACACCTTTTTCATCTAATATTTTTGCTGCAGCTGGAGAGGCATGACCGGCAGCATAGCTTCCGGAATTGATCGCAGCCGGAGCTGCACTAGGAGTACTAGCAGCTTTCGGTACATCTGCTGGCACACCTTCCATAATTTCTATTTTACAAATAAGTCCACCGATCGGTAAGGTCTCTTTTTCTTTTGCCACAATGCGTAAAATACCGTTGGCTTCTGCTGGTAATTCGAAGGTTGCTTTGTCCGACTCCACTTCTGCGATGATTTCATCCAACTTCACAAAGTCCCCCTCTTTCTTCAGCCAAGTAGAGATAGTTACTTCTGTAATCGATTCGCCCACGGCAGGCACTTT
This sequence comes from Cytophagales bacterium Ga0077538, assembly GCA_001464155.1. Classification (GTDB taxonomy): domain Bacteria; phylum Bacteroidota; class Bacteroidia; order Cytophagales; family Cyclobacteriaceae; genus Chryseotalea. The sequence goes on from LNEN01000232.1 coordinate 3,273, forward strand.
CATTTCTTTAATATCTCCCGTTGCCTTTGGAGCTGTGGTCGCAGCAGCGGAGACTGGGGCAGCTGCAACTGGCGCGCTTTCCACTTTTGGTGCAGCCGCTGTTCCACCATCTGCAATTTCACAGATGAGCTCACCAATGGGAATAGTATCTCCTTGCTGTTTTACAATTTTCAAAATACCGGCTTGTGGAGCCGTGAGCTCGAAGGTTGCTTTGTCAGACTCGAGTTCTGCAATAATTTCATCCATCTTCACCACATCGCCATCTTTCTTAAGCCAGTTAGCGATGGTTACTTCGGTAATCGATTCGCCAACAGTGGGTACTTTTACTTGGATTGCCATAATTTCTATTTACGATTTACGAATGTCTATAGTCTTACTAGTTACGTCTTTGTACTTAGGTCTCTTAAATTTCAAATGCCTGATTGCAGATTTTGTCCTGTTCAATCTTATGAACTTTAGAATATCCGGTAGCAGGCGATGCACTTGGCTTGCGAGACACTAATTCTAAACCGGCCTTTGGCATGTAGCGGAGTATATAACTCCAGTAGCCCATATTGGCAGGCTCTTCCTGTGCCCAAACTAATTTAGATGCTTTGTATTTCTTCAACACAGCAGCCAACTGCTTTTCTGGGAAAGGATGTAATTGTTCTAAGCGAACAATGGCAGTGTCCTTAATTTTCTTTTTCTGCTGTACTTCTTGTAAGTCGAAGAAGATTTTACCGGAGCAGAGGATCACGCGTTTTACATCTTTTACATTCGCGTTTGGATCGTCCAGCACTTCCTGGAAAGTACCCGAAGTAAAATCTTTGATCGGAGATGCAACAGCGGTATGACGTAGCAATGACTTTGGAGACATCACCACGCAAGGCTTGCGGAATTCCCAAATGACTTGTCTTCTCAATAAGTGGAAGATATTGGCAGCAGTTGTCAGGTTAGCAACCACCATGTTGTATTCTGCCGCTAACTGTAAGAAACGTTCAGGGCGTGCGTTAGAATGTTCAGGACCTTGACCTTCATACCCGTGAGGCAACAACATGACCATACCGTTCTGTCTTTGCCATTTTGATTCGGCACTGGACAAGAATTGATCGATCATTACCTGTGCACCGTTGGCAAAATCACCAAACTGTGCTTCCCAAATTACGAGGGCATTCGGGGTTGACATGGCATAACCATATTCAAAACCGAGCACACCAAATTCAGATAACAGTGAGTTGTAGATATGAAACTTCGCTTGATTTGGTTCAATGTGATCTAAACCACAATAAGGTGTGTTGGCATTGGCATCGAAGAAGTAGGCATGGCGGTGGGAGAAGGTTCCACGCTTCACATCTTGTCCGGACATGCGCACGGGAATTTTCTCTGTGAGGAGTGAGCCGTAGGCCAATAATTCAGCTTCAGCCCAACCCAATGTTTTTTCTTCGAAGAAGGCAGTCTTACGATCCTTCAATAATTTTTCTATCTGCTTGATAGGCTTGAATCCTTCAGGAATGGTCGTGAGCGCCTGCCCCACTTTTTCAATTACTTCTTTCTTAATGCTGGTATCAGGAGATTTTTCAAAATCTTCCGCTTTCGCAAAATGTAAGTGGTTCCATTCTTCTTCTACCTTTTGTGGTTTATACGGCAGCGGCTTTTGTTTTACCTCGTTTAACCGGTCTTGCAGTTCATTGCGGAACTTTGCATCCAGGTCATCCGCTAATGCAGCATCCACATCGCCACGTTCTACGAGACGTTTCACATAGATTTCGCGTGGGTTAGGGTGCTTCGCAATTATATTATAGAGCTTAGGTTGAGTAAACTTAGGCTCATCACTTTCGTTGTGACCATGTCTGCGGTAGCAGAGCAAGTCGATAAAAATGTCTTTGCCGAATTTCTGACGATACTCTACCGCCAGGTTGGAGGCAAAGTTTACTGCTTCTGCATCATCACCATTTACGTGAAGCACAGGCGCATCTACAATCTTCGCGATGTCAGTACAGTAAATAGAAGTACGAGCATCATCGTAGTCTGTTGTAAAACCAACCTGGTTGTTGATGACGAAGTGAATCGTACCACCGGTAGTATACCCAGGCAAACCAGACATCTGCACGGTTTCATATACGATACCTTGTCCGGCAACAGCGGCATCTCCATGGATGAGGATGGCCATTGCTTTGCGCAAATCACCATTGTATTCATCATCAATTTGTCCGCGTGTATAGCCCAACACCAATGGATCTACCGCTTCCAGGTGAGAAGGGTTAGGGGTAAGCTTTACATAAATTTTATTTCCGGAAGGTGTAGCAATGTGACTGGCATAACCCAAATGATATTTCACATCACCATCACCCATGGTCAGGTTATCTGGATTTACGTTGCCTTCAAATTCAGTAAAAATCTGCTCGTAGGTTTTTCCAAGAATATTAGAAAGCACATTCAGACGACCGCGGTGGGCCATACCAATTACGACCTCTTTTACGCCTAACTCTGCTGACTTATTAATAATCTCCTGCATAGCAGGTATGGTATTTTCGCCCCCTTCCAGCGAGAAGCGCTTCTGACCCAAAAACTTTGTGTGCAAGAAATTCTCGAACACAACCGCTTCGTTCAGTTTAGAAAGAATTCTTTTCTTTTCTTCTTGCGTGGGGTTGTAATTGAAATAGCCCTTCTCCACTTTTTGGATGAACCAATTGCGTACGTCATCGTTGCGGATGAAGTTGTATTCAAACCCGATGGGACCGACATAAATGAGTTGCAAGCGCTCGATTATTTTCTTGAGGCTGGTGCGAGGCATTCCAATTTCTGCCGCAATGTCAAACTCTGCATCCAGATCGGCATCGGATAAGCCAAAGCTCTTATGGTCCAGCTGTACGTTGTGATTGCGTCTTTCGCGTACAGGGTTTGTCTTCGATTTTAAATGCCCAAAAGAGCGATATGCAAAAATTAAGTTACGGACCTGTGTCTCCTTTACCGAAAGGGAGTCATCTCCACCGGCTACTTTTCCATTTTCACCATAGCGTTGCTGCGAAAATTCGTAGCCTTCAAAGAATTTCTGCCAGGTAGCATCGACCGAAGAGGGATCGGCTTTATAGTTTTGAAAGAGTTGATCGAGGTAACCAACATCTGCATTTGATATGTAGGAGAACTTATCCATAATTTTTGCTCAAGTAAACAAATGTAACAGAGGGCACCAGCATTAAAAAACCGTATACTCGCTTAGGCAAATATATCCTGATTATCAGCACAATAAGTTTCTTAGAATCTAGCCTTGGCCAGAAGGGAAAAAGGCCTATCTTTGCAACCTTAAAAAAATGGGACGAGCTCCCGCTAAACACTTATACAATGGCTGTTAAAATCCGTTTGGCCCGCAGAGGCCGCAAAAAACTGGCAAAATACGATGTAGTCGTAGCTGATGCCCGTTCGCCACGCGATGGCAAGTTTATCGAGAAAATCGGTACGTACAATCCTCTTACTGTTCCTGCTACCATCGAATTAAACGATGAGAAGGCGTTTCAGTGGTTGATGAATGGTGCACAACCTTCTGATACCGTAAAGGCGATGTTGTCTTACCGCGGTGTAATGCTCCGCAAGCACCTTCAAATTGGTGTTGTAAAAGGAGCGGTTACGCAAGAGCAAGCCGATGCTAAGTTGGCTGCTTGGGTAAAAGAGAAAGAAGCGAAGATTCAGACAAAACGCGATAGCGTTTCTAAGTCTAAGTTGGATAGTGCGAAAGCCCGTAAGGATGCTGAAACCAAAGTGAAAGAAGCACGTGCTGAGGCGATTCGTAAGAAGGCTGAGGCAGCTGCTGCAGTTCCTGTTGTTGCTGAAGCCCCTGCCGAAGGTGGTGAAGCTCCGGCTGAGACTACAGAAGCTTAATCTTCCTACAATAAGTAATAGAGATGCCGATGGATTCTTTCATCGGCATTTTTTTGGCCTCACCCCTACTTACAACTTGTCAGCCTGAGCCTGTCGAGGGCAGGTTTCGACAAGCTCAACCTGACAAGGCTTTTATGGAAATAGCAGATTGTTTTAAAATAGGATACGTTCAAAAAACCCATGGTCTCAAGGGAGAGGTTACCATTGCCCTGGAAGTAGGCGCTCCAGACGAAATGGACGCGATCACTTCTATCTTCTTAGAGGTGAAGGGCAGATTGGTTCCATATTTTATTGAAGCCATTTCTCTCAAGGGCGACAAAGCCTTTGTCAAGTTTGAAGATGTTGACAGTTCAGAGCAAGCCAATCAATTAAAGGGAGCTTCTCTGTATTTACCGAAAGCGGTTCGCCCCAAGGCAAAACGGGGAGAGTTTTACAATGATGAAATTATTGGATTTGTTGTAAATGATGCTTCTGCCGGAAAACTCGGAACAGTTGTTCGAGTAGAGAACGAAGAGGTGAACCCGTTGCTGATCGTTCAGCAAGAAGAGAAGGAGATCTCCATTCCCATCAATGCACCCTTTATCACCAGCGTCAATAAATCGGCTAAGAAAATTGAAGTGGATCTGCCTGAGGGTTTGCTGGATTTGTAATCACTTAATTCTCTTATTCTTTTACAGCACCCACATGGGATGATGAAGCTATTCTGTTTATTTAGGGGAGTAATCTAGAATGACTGCACTGAAGGACCATACAAACAGATCACCGTATCATCCGGATGTGGTAGTGTTTCTGATATTGATTCCTTTTATCAGTGCGTTTAATTACTACCTCACGTACACAAACATTCGACTTAACTGGTTTTTGGTGCTCACCTTTTCCATTGATACCCTGCAGGGGTATGCAGCCTGGTGGGCAGTGCGCAAGCTTATCCTTCTGTTCGATCAAAAAATGCCTTTCGAAGAACAGCCCATCAGACGAATCGTTCTGCAAGTATTCTCAACTACCCTATTGGGCTTGTTTATTATTAGTGCCTCTACAGAAGCTGTGAGTTGGATTGCTAAGGGTAAGCCAGCTCATCAAAGTTTTTATGCCCTCGACCTGTTTATTTCAGCATCTGGTTTTTCGTTATCAATGGCATTTACATTGGTCTTTATTATTACAATTTATGGAAGCGGGCAGAGGAGAAATTTTTGTTAAACAACCGCATTAAGTCAGAAGGATTGATGGTGCGTTCGGGGAAACAAGAATTGAAATTGAATTTTGATTCCATTCTCGGGTTCTATGTAGATGGAGAGTATGTGGTAGGCTGTGATCTTTCCGGTAAGAAATATTACTTAGATCAATCGCTCGATAAGCTGGAAGACGAACTCCCCACTGATTTGTTCTTCCGGCTAAATCGCCAATTCATTTTGCATCGCCAACAGGTTACGGGTTTTAAACGGGCGGACTACGGCAAATTGGTGGTCATCCTCAAAGGCAGTGAACTTCTTCCTTCCGAAATCACGGTGAGCCGAATAAAAGCGGCTGCATTTAAAGGCTGGTTTCGGCCATAAGCCTGGCACTTCGCGACATAATCCAAAGCACTTCGCGGAAAAATTGGTTTTAGCATCGATTTTCATGGCCTTCGCCCCGTAGAATTGCAGCATGAAACACCACATGCTTCTTACTCTGCTTACGCTCTCGGTGCTCTCAACAGTTCAGGCACAAACCGAAGTCGTACCATCCGATTATCGCTTCCCGTTAACCATTAGTATACAGTTCCATGGCTTTACCATGCCTTTTAAAAATTTGTCGTCTAATTTCAGAAATGTGGGATTGGGCCTTGGTACAGAACTTAGTTTGAATTCCGCCAACACCTGGGTTCAACAAGTGCAGGCGGTATGGTATCGTAATAAGGCAATTGGAAATGGTGTGCTTCTGTATTCACAAAATGTATGGCGCCCTGGCATCGAATCTTCTTTTGCAGAAGTAAAGTTTGGCGCGGGCTATTTGTATTCTTTTCGACCGAGTACATCTTACGAAAGTGTAAATGGGAAATGGAGTAGCACTGGCAAGAAGGGTAAAGGAATGCTGGCTCTACCATTGGGTGTTTCGGTGGGTTCATATAGTTCTCTCCAATCCTCTTCGCTCGCTCCCTTTGTTAGCTACCAGTTTATGCTGGTGAAAGGCTACAACACAAGTATTCCCATTGTGCCGCAAACACTACTTCAAACAGGTGTACTGGTAGGGGAAAAGAAAAATTAAGAGTAAACACAATCAAGCATTCATGAAAGACCTCATCCTCTATTTTAGTATACTAACTCTTCTTGCTGCCTGTCAGTCCGTGCAAGCACCCGTCACAAGTTCGAAATGTGAGCCAAGCAAGAGTACTAACTCTACCCATAATGAAAAATTGGAAAATGCGTTGAGTGATCTTGTAAGTGAAGGCATTCCAGGCGTGGCGTTGGCCGTGTATGCTAATAACACCTGGTGGACAGGAGCGAAGGGATATGCCCGGATTGAAGATCAGACTCCTATGCAAACCTGCAACCTTCAATACTTACAAAGTGTGGCCAAGCTGTACATGGCAGTGGGCATTCTTAAACTGTATGAAGAAGGAAAAATTGATCTGAACGCACCCATCACAAAGTATTTAAAGGCTGAGCACAGCAAACACATAAGCAAGGCGGAAACCATCAGCGTTCGGATGTTGTTGAACCATACCTCCGGCATACCAGAATACAATTTGGTTCCTTTGTATGTAACGCGCTTGTTACAAAATCCAGACACGAAGTTTTTACCTGAGGATTATCTTAGGTATGTGAGTGGCAAGCCGCTTGATTTTGAACCGGGTTCACGCTATTCATATCGAAATACTAATTACGTACTCTTAGCCCTGATGGCTGATGCGATTACGGGTGATCACGCACACTATCTAAATCAAGTAATTTTTAAACCCTTGGAGTTGAAAAACACTTTTTATCGCGGAAACGAAAACTACTTGAACTATCCTGCATTGGTAAACGGCTATTGGGATCGCTACAGTAATGGTATTGTAGAAAATGCCTCAAAGCTACAACGCAACAACGTGGCTGCGCTGATAGGTGATGATGGTATTGTAGCCACCCCTGAAGATGCTGTAAAATTTTTGAAGGGATTAATGGAAGGAAAGATCCTCCAACCCTCAACACTGGATAGTATGAAAGTGTGGACCAAAGACAGAAAGGGGAACAATGCGTATGGTCTGGGTCTCGATTATACAATTTTAGGAGGTAAAGTAGCCTACGGTCATAGTGGTGGTGGCATTGGGGCTGGTTGTCAACTCTATTATATTCCCGAAAAGAATCTCTACTTTTTTGTGGGTATTAATTTGGGTACGGTAACTGACAGTCCCTTGCACAAAGTAGCTGAACCAAAGATTGAGAAATTGTATACCATTCTTTTCGAGTAAATCACCCTCTACATCCGCAAATACCCAAAAAAATCATTGCCATGGGGTCCTTAGAAGAATGTTCGTAAATTTTCTCGGTAACGAGTAACCTCTCCATCAAACTTGAGTTACCCTACTTGAACGACACATTCTTTGGAAGCGCTTTCGGATAATGCTTTAATGCTTAAGGTAAAGGACGATGACCTGGATAAACTGGGCCTGCTCTTTGAACGTTATAAAAAACCGCTGTTCGGGTTTTTCTATAATCTCAATCGGAATCAGGAGCTTAGTGAAGACTTGGTACAGAATACTTTCTTACGCATACTAAAATATCGCCATCTCTTCCGGGGAGAAGGCGATTTTAGAACGTGGATGTTTCATATCGCGCGTAATGTTAGCCACGATCATTATCGCAAAGACAAGCTCAAAGCCAAAGACAAGGTTGTGGATTGGGAACATCAATTAATCCACCACGAAAACAAGTCGAATGAACTGGAACAGCAGGATGAACACACCTTGCTTGCCGTGGCGATGGAAAGGTTGTCAGAGGACAAAAGAGAAATCTTATTGCTAAGCAAATACCAGGAGAAAAAGTATAAAGAAATAGGAGAGGTATTGGGTTGTTCGGAAGGTGCTGTAAAGGTAAAAGTATTCAGGGCTCTCCAGGATTTGAAAGCTATCTATCAACAATTGGAAAAACACATGTGATATGGAAAGGAATCGTGTAGAAGAATTGATCGGGAAATATAACAGGGGCGGAGCAGATGCTTCAGAGATAAATTTATTGGAACAGCTCATCGAGTCTGGCGAAGTATCGTTGGAGCAGCTTGCAGATGTTTCTGCTTTGCATACAGCAATAGATCGCATCGATGAGGGCGCTCCTACACTTCGTTTGGATGATCAGTTCTATGCGATGCTGAAACAAGAAAAGTCTAAGCAGAAAGGATTTTCGTTTCAGATTCCATCCTGGTCGGTACTGATGCCACGATTGGCCTTCGCAGCGTCCTTTTCTATCCTTGGTTTTTTTACTGCCTATGTATTTGTAAACCGAACCACAGCCCCGGAAGTACAACAGCTTACGCAAGAAGTAAGTAATCTGAAAGAAATGATGATGCTTTCACTGCTTGAAAAAGAATCGGCTACGGATCGCTTGCGTGCTGTGAGTCTGACTGACGAAATGGAACAAGCCAGCACCACGGTAACCGAAGCACTCATTAAAACATTGAATAACGATGAAAATGTAAATGTGCGGTTAGCAGCCCTCGATGCGCTCAAACCCTATGTGGGTGATAATTCGGTGCGAATGGCTCTAGTAAAATCCATTGCGATGCAAGAGTCACCTCTTGTTCAGGTGGCCATGGCAGAGTTGATGGCCGCCATACAAGAAAAAAAATCGCTCAAAGAGTTTGATAAAATGTTGAAGAGCGAAAGCACTCCCGAAGAAGTGAAAAAAAGAATTCAAAAAAATTTAGAAGTCATTAGTTAAGACTTGTGTCGTTCAAAACCAAGTAATTAAAACAGACTTACTATGAAAAAAATGATTCAATTAATAGGATTGCTACTGATTTGCCTTACGGCACAGGCACAAACCTTTACAGAAATTCTTAAAAAGGAATTGAGCTTTGAGAAGAAAAGTGAAGCCAATGCTCTCATGCTCTTTAACATGAGTGGTGATGTGAAGGTGACGGGATATGAGGGTGATAAAATTCTTATTGAAGTAGAAAAGAAAGTTATCGGTAAAACACAAGCAAGACTTGAGTTAGGTAAAAAGGAAATTCAGTTGGGTGTTTTAGATAGAGCTGATACCTTGATAGTGTACACTGAAGGTGTCTGTAATTCTTTTGGGAAATCAACTAGAAAGGAAAACTGGCGGACAAAATGGAACGGATACGGTTATAATTGGGAGGATTGCAAAGGACGTGATTGCGATAAGGAGTATGACTACGAAATGAACTACTCTATAAAAGTTCCCAGAAATATTAATGTCGTAGTATCTGCTGTTAACAACGGATATGTTAGAATAGAGGGAACCAGCAAATCAGTTTCAGCCGACAATGTGAATGGTAGTATCCAGCTGAAGAATATTTGACTATGTCAGCAATCCACCGGGTGATAGCCGGTACTACTCTCTCAATGGAGATATTAATGCCAATTTTAAAAAGGGCTTAACAGCAGACCTTAGTTTTGAAAGTTTCAACGGAGATCTTTATACGAATGTAGAGCAACTGGAGTCAATGCCTGTATCCATGGAAAAGAAGCCTACGGCAAAGGGTGTAAAGTATAAAATTGGAGGCACACGTTACCGCATTGGTAAAGGAGGGGTACACCTCGACTTTGAAACGTTTAACGGTGATGTTTATTTAAAGGAATTGTAAGATCAAGCGCAGTAATGCACACTAAAAGAAAATTGAAATCATGAAAAAGTATATAATTGCATTCGTCCTACTTCTTGCCAACACGTTTAACCTGTTGGCACAAAGCGATGGTGACTTCACCGTGCCCTTGAGCGATCCTTCCAAGCGTGCAAAGATTAAAATTGAAGTCAAATATGGTTCAATTACCGTAAACGGAACTGCACGGAAAGATATCTTGGTGAAGTATGTTTCGGAGAGTGATGACGAGGATAAGTCATCAACAAAAAATGGTCTTCGTAAAATCGGAGGGGGAACTATGGACTTGGAAGTTTCTGAAAATGCCAATGCCGTGCGTATCGAATCCAACTCCTGGAGCAAAAAGATTAATCTCGTAATTGAGGTTCCCTCGGGAGTTGACTTAACCGTAAGCGGTTATAACGACAGCGATTTGAAGATTGCAGCCATTCAGGGTCAGTTGGAATTGACAAGTTATAATGGAGAAATCGAAGCTGAGAATATTTCGGGCTCCGTGGTAGCCACTACCTATAATGGCGACATTCGTGTAACCTTCGATAAAATTACAGAAGCTACCCCAATGTCTTACTCAACTTACAATGGAGATATTGACCTTACTTTTCCAGCAACCTTGAAGGCATCCTTAAAGATGAAAACGGAACAAGGTGAAGTTTTCTCTGACTTTGATGTGAATCTTATAAAAAGCGGACCCGTGCAGAAAAAAGATACTAAATCAGGAACCTATAAAGTGGTGATTGATGAGTGGGTAAAGGGAGAAATTAATGGTGGAGGCCCAGAGTTTATGATGAAGAACTACAATGGAGACATTCTGATTCGTAAGAAATAAGCGTGTAACAGGTAAAAATGAAAAGCCAGTCCGAAGAGTAATCTGGACTGGCTTTTTTTATTGTAACTCTTTATTTTGAAAAGGATAAAATGCTTTTCTCGATAATATCACAACACTCGTGTATTTGTTCTTCAGTGATCACCAAAGGAGGAGCTAAGCGAATGATGTTGCCGTGTGTGGGTTTTGCTAACAAACCATTCTCTGCAAACTTTAAACAAATATTCCAGGCTGTTTCACTTTCGGGTGTGTCGTTGATCATGATAGCGTTTAACAAACCCTTACCACGAACCAGCGTTACCATGTTAGTCTTTTGCATAAAGGCCTGCATGCGCTGACGGAATATTTTCCCCAAGCGTTCTGCATTCTCTGCTAACTTCTCATCCTTCACTACCTGCATAGCGGCCATGCATACAGCTGCGGCTAAAGGATTTCCACCAAAAGTAGAACCATGTTCACCGGGTTTAATGACCAACATCACTTCATCGCGTGTTAGAACAACAGAGATAGGCAACACACCTCCTGATAAAGCCTTACCAAGAATTAACATGTCGGGCTTTACATTTTCGTGATCGCTCGCCAACATTTTTCCGGTGCGAGCAATACCCGTTTGGATTTCGTCCATCATCAGCAACACATTGTGCTTTTTACACAACTGTTCTGCCGATTTTAGATAACCAGCAGCAGGCAGACCACATACATTGGGGTTCGCTAAGGCTTTTTCCAACGCAGGCACATTGTCATAATCCACAATTTCGAAACCAGGCATAAAGGGTCCGAAACTCTTGCGTGCAGAGGGATCGGTAGAGGCGGAAATAATGGTGGTAGTGCGTCCATGAAAATTTTTCTTCACAGCAACAATAACAGCTTCATTATCTGGAATTCCTTTTTTAGTGTAACCCCACTTACGGGCAAGCTTGATGGCTGTTTCATTCGCCTCAGCACCACTGTTCATAAATAGTGCCTTGTCGTAGCCGAAGGTCTCACAAACAAATTTTTCGGCAAGGCCAAGCTTATCGTTATAAAAGGCGCGGGAAGTAAGTGTCAATTCTTTCGCTTGTTCAATTAAGGCATTGATAATGCGCGGATGACAATGACCTTGGTTTACGGCACTATAGGCTGATAAGAAATCGTAGTAACGCTTGCCTTCGATGTCCCATAAAAAAACACCTTCCCCTTTATTTAAAACCACCGGTAAAGGGTGGTAGTTATGTGCTCCGTATTTATCTTCTAAAAGAATGGCCTCGCGGCTGGATGTGATTGTTTCTACCATAAAACGTTGATTAGACTGTTAACTCAATGCAAACGATGCAAATGTATCAAATTGGGCTCTGAAGCCCAAGGAACACGTACGAATGCCACGACCAAATACCTTGAAATTCTTTTTAATAAATTTGAATACTAACGTTTGTTTGCGACACGCTTTGTCAACAAGAACGCTTTCTTTGCACTACGAATTTTAGGCCGTATGGAAATTGTTTATTTAATAGTAGGTGTCGCCATTGGAACCGCGGTGGGATGGCTATTAATGCGTACGAAGCAGGCAGGAGCTGCTCAGCAACTTCTTTCTCAGCTGGCTGCAGAACAAGAGAAAAATAAAGCAAGTACACTGTACATACAGGAAGTGAGAACTGCCGTTGAAAAGGAGCGCGATAAAAATGCAGAACTGATGAGAAGTCTTTCTACTACAGAGGCCGACTATCGCAACCTGGAAGAAAAATTAAAAGAACGGAAGAAAGAGGTAGAAGAATTGCAGAATCAGTTTGCGCATCAATTCAAAAATTTGGCAAACGATATTTTTGAAGAGAAGAGCAAGAAGTTTACGGAGCAGAACAAAACTAATCTTAGTGAAATTCTGAATCCCTTAAAGGAAAAAATAACAGATTTTGAAAAGAAAGTAGAGCAGAGCAGCAAGGAAAGCAATAACCAGAACATTGCCATGCGTGAGCAGCTCATCAACCTGAAAGAATTAAACCAGCAAATCACTAAAGAAGCAAGCAACCTTTCCAAAGCCTTAAAAGGTGATTCCAAAACCCAGGGTACCTGGGGAGAAATACAATTGGAAGCCATTTTGGAACGTGCTGGCTTACAGAAGGACATTCATTATTTCAAAGAGAAGAATTTCAAAAACGAAGAGGGACAAAACCAACGCCTCGATTACATTATCAAATTACCAGATGATAAATACCTGGTGCTCGACTCTAAAGTATCTTTAACTGCCTACAGTGAATACTACAATACTTCGGACGAGATGGAGCAAAGCAAACATTTGAAGAGCCATCTGGAAAGTGTCTACTCACACATCAAGCTGTTAAGTGAGAAAAATTACCAGAATCTATATGAAATAAACCAGCCAGATTATGTAATGATGTTTTTGGCAAATGAACCTGCGCTCACCTTAGCCTTGCGCGAAGACAGTGGCTTGTATGAAAAGGCCCTTGATAAAAATATTGCACTTGTTTCAGCCACCACTTTGCTCGCAACCTTGCGCACTATCGGCTACATCTGGAAACAGGATTTACAGAACAAGAACGCCTTGGAAATTGCTCGTCAAGCCGGTTCCCTTTATGATAAGTTTCACACACTTATTGATGACTTAACTAAGGTGGGTAATAACTTGAAAAGCACCCAAACCAGCTATCAGGATGCGATGAACAAGTTGGTAGAAGGAAAAGACAATTTGGTACGTAAGACAGAACGGTTGAAGGAACTAGGTGCCAAAACATCCAAACAATTGGGGCAACAATTGCTAGATCGTGCAACCGAATAGGGGAGTCGCGTGTTATGTGATTAGCTATGATCGAATCACAACCTTCCATTTACATTAGTGGCATTCGCATCGATGAGCCCATGACAACGCTTACCGATTTTTTGGTTACAGCGGTTTGTCTCTATGCCTTCTTCAAGCTTTCCCAACATTCAGGTAAGTCGCGAGCTCTCACGTACCTGCGAACCTATTTTTTACTCATGGCCTTGGCCACTTTTTTTGGCGGCCTAATCGGTCATGCCTTTCTATATGCTTTCGGTTTTGCGTGGAAGTTGCCCGGCTGGATCATTAGCATGATTTCAGTTGCCTTTATTGAACGGTCGGCCATTGACTACAGCCGAATCTACATTAAAGCAAGAACTGTCAATTTCTTTTTGATTGTGAACATTTTGGAACTAATCACCATTATGAGTTTGACGCTCACAAGCCTCAATTTTAAGTGGGTTGAATTTCATTCAGGCTATGGCTTATTAGGTGTAGTGCTCCCCTTTCATTTATACATTTATCTAAAAACAAAAGATCGCGGTAGCTTGCTGATGATCGTTGCTGTGGGAATTGCCAGCATAGCAGCCATCATTTTTATGACTAAGTTCTCCCTTCATACTTGGTTTAATTATTTGGACCTAAGCCATGTGGTAATGGCGATCGGAGCGTTTGTGTTTTATAAAGCTACTTTGCGTCTAAAGACGATTGCCCAATAAATGAATGCTGAGCGAAGTATGTGCACACTGTACGAAAGCATATTTTGCTATTTTAAAAACGAGGAATTATTATTGGCCGGGCATTGTAACGCTCACCAAAAAAATGAAGGGCCTTTCCTTTGATGTACTCCGCACAGCAAAAAAATACAAGCTGATCAACTATGGGGAGCGCCACGATTTTGTGATTGAAGACATCCTCGCCAATGGGGATTTTAAAGTCAAAGATTTGCACACCCTGGAGCGGTATCATCTCAAAGACCTGATACGCTTTGGCAAAGGGCCCGATTTTGAGATACGGGAATTATTTTAACCCCTTCGGTTGCCAATTTTCAAGGGCAACTAGCCCTCGTGGCCTCTAAATTTTCTAGACTTTCTCCCCCTCCTTTTGTTTCTTTGCACCTCTTTGTACCGTTCGGTACACTTAAAACGCGGAAATATGCAGGATTTAAGGCTTACACTTATTCAGTCGGACATTGCTTGGGAAGATATTGGTGCAAACCTGGCCATGTTTGAGGAAAAAATCTGGAGAATCTCTGGCCCAATGGATGTAATCGTTTTGCCAGAAATGTTCACGACAGGCTTTACCATGAATGCCTCCAAGCATGCGGAAATGATGAATATGCGCACCTTTAAATGGATGCGCCAAATGGCAGAGCAAACCGGAGCGTTGATTTTGGGAAGTTATATCTGCAATGTTCACGATCGCTATTACAACCGCCTGTTGTGGATGGAACCCAATGGACAACATAAGACGTACGATAAGCGCCATCTTTTTCGTATGGCAAATGAACATAAGACTTATTCACCAGGCGAAAGCACGCTAGTGGCAAGCTGGAAGGGTTGGAAAATTTGCCCTCAGATTTGTTACGACCTGCGTTTTCCGGTATGGAGCCGTAACCGCTTCGATTACGAGTCGCAAAAATTGAACTACGATGTATTGGTGTATGTAGCCAACTGGCCACAGATCCGCATCAATGCCTGGGATACATTATTGAGAGCCCGCGCCATTGAAAATTTGAGCTATGTAGTAGGTGTTAACCGAGTAGGTACCGATGATGATGGAATGGAGTACAATGGTAGTTCGGCCATCATTGGTCCTAAAGGCGATACCATTTTCTCAAGTGAAGGAACGGAGACTGTAAAGACAATTGAGTTAAGCTCGAATGCATTACAATCCTATCGGGATAAATTCCCTGCATACCTTGATGCGGATGATTTCTCTATTGAACAACGCGAGTTTGAGGAGGATTTCAACTAGTCTTTTTTAAGTAGCGTAGCCTGAACTAATTAGGTGGACTACACTTCATTGAATCGAAAATAATTACAAACGAATTTCTTTCACATGCATAGCGGCCTCTAATAAGGCCGCTTTTTCAATGGCTTTTTTCTGCTCTGTAATGTCGCGGCTTACCACCGCACAACCCACTACCTCTTTGGAGTCGTTAAAAATAGGCTCTATAAATACCTCCAGGTAAAGGACTGTATCTCCCACTTTTCGTTCTTCAGTAAAGTGCAAACGCTCTCCAGCCAATGCTTTCTCGTAGCGGGGTCTCCACACTTTCTGTGCTTCTTCGGATAACACTTCAGTAATCAGTTTGCCTTCATGTAAATCAATTCCGGAAACTTTGAAGCGCTCTTTGAGTGTACTATTGGCGATAAGAATTTTATATTCTTTATCGATCGCAAAATACGTATCGTTCGTAAAGTTGATGAGGGCGTTGATGATGAAACCCCGCTTCGAAGTTTCGTTTTCTGCTTTATGCCGTTGTGTTACATCGCGCGAAATAACCGAGAGCCCGAAAATTTCTCCACGTTCACCAATCATTGGATTGATAAAGTACTCTCTAAAAGTGTCTTCACCTTTCACAGAACTTTTCAAAACAAATTGCAGATGTTCTCCTGCCAGCGCACGGTCATAATACCCCTTCCACTCATCACGAACAGCCCCCAGCATTTGCAGTGCATCGGCACCCACATCCAATCCATCGTATTGGGTGCCTTTGTAGCGCTTGCGTTGGGTGTCGTTCATCACAATGATCTTATAATCCTTATTCATCGCGATAATGGAGTCGGTAGTGGCGTTGATCAGTGCGTTTAGGTTGTTTTGCTTCTCATGTACTTCGCGCGATTGCTCGGTTAGCATGCGTTGGGTACGGGCCATCTCTTCCTGTGTGGCCTGCATCTCTTCCATGTTTTGACGCATCTCTTCCTCTTGCGCCTTCATTTGCTCTGTCATCATGCTCGATTGCTCAAGCAATTCTTTGTTGCGCTCGTTGTTGCGCGAGTTTAGAATCGTAGAGGCGATACTTTCTCCAACTTTTTCCAGGAACTCAATTTCGAAGCGCTCAAATTTTCTAAAAGAGGCAAGTTCTAGTACACCGATAACGCGCTCTTCATTTTTAAGCGGAACGATGACGATGGACCTTGGATTTGCCTGCCCCAAACCGGAAGTGATAACGATGTAATTCTCCGGAACATCGGTCATGTAGATGGTACTTTTCTCAACAGCGGCTTGCCCTAATAGGCCTTGTCCCATTTCTACTCGTTTCTCTAAAAACTTCTTGCGATCCCAAGCACGTGCGCTCATTAGTTTTAGGTGTTCGTTTTCTGTATCACGCTCTTCAACTGTGAAAATAGAACCCTGATTGGACTTGGTATACTTTACAATTTCGGTTAGTACTTCATCACAAAGTGTTTGTAAATCATCCACATGCGCGCGAAGAATTTCTCCAATGTTCGCCAAGCCTGCTGTGCTGAATCGCTCCTTCTCTTCACGAGAGGAGGCATCGACTAAACTCGTGCGCATGGTAAGGAGTGACTCTCCTAAGCGATCGGGTTGTGTAGAAGGGTATTCTGCTTTTAAATTCCCCTGGCTTATACTCTCAGCAAACTTTTGATTTGTTTCAATGAGGCGGATCTGTTGTGTCATCTGCATGGCTTGTTCTGCTGCCTCTGCGGTTTGTCTGTGTTGTAGTTTAGCCCACATGGCGCAAAGTGAAGTATAGGCCGCCACAATCACGATGTGTAAGAGAAAATCACCCAACGAAATTTTTCCTCCTTCTTGTAAAAAGAATTGAACCCATTGAGTTTCAGAACCGAAAAATAAAATGGAGGTAAAAAGTATATGTAAAAGGAAAGCCGGCAATAACACACGCCAGTCTTCGTAGAAAAGTAAAATGGTGAGCACTACAAAGTAGAAGAAGTGCGAGGCAGGGAGTCCTTTAAGCTGCAAATGAAAAAGAACGGTGAAGCTGGCGAGCACAAAGCTATTGAGGTACTTGTTGTAAGCACCGAGTGCATAAGGGATGAAGAACATTCCTAAAAGTAAAGCCCCACCTACCAAGGCCTCTATCCAGGTATTATGGAAGGCTGCCAGTAAGGTTCCAATAAAAAAGAAAATACGTACTGCTCGCTTGGCTACTCCGTTGGCTTGGTCGGCAACTTTTTGATGATAGGGAAGCAGGGCCTCCTTAGCAAGATGACTCATGGTTTACGTAGGCTAAACCACAAATGAAATTAAAGTAATAGGTAGTTAAAAGCCTCCGGATAAAATATTTACAGGTATTTGACTTATTCCACCTTTTGAAGTTTGCGAAGAGAGGGGGCTTTCCAGGCCGTAATGCCAACGGTGAGCAGGGTCATGCACCCTCCAAAAATTACGGAAGGCACCACTCCCAGGAGGCGGGCAGCGGCCCCGGATTCAAACATGCCTATTTCATTGGAAGAACCAATAAAAATATTGTTAACCGCTGACACACGCCCTTTCATGTTTTCCGGAGTGA
>LNEN01000233.1 GCA_001464155.1 Cytophagales bacterium Ga0077538
CAAAACCAATCATGCACACACCAAAACCGGCCACGCACCATAACAGCTTGCTTCCCATGTTTCTGTTGATGGGATTGTGAGCGATGTAAAACGCTACTAATAAGGCTCCCACTGAGGGAGCAGAACGGAGTATGCCCAAGGCCTCTGGGCCCGTATGCAAAATTTCTTTCGCGAAAATGGGAAGCAAGGCAACGGCACCGCCAAAGAGTACGGCAAAGAGATCAAGGGAGATGGCCCCTAAAATGATTTTGTTGTTAAACACAAACTTCAGTCCTGCTTTGATTTTTTCACTTGTGCTGATTTCCTCTGAGGCTGGAGGAAGCGGTTTGTAAGCAACCAATAGTACCAGGCTAAGACCGAGTACTGTAAGCGCAACATCCACAAAATACGCAGTTTGCAAACCAAAAAAGCCATAGACAAAACCGCCTATAGCAGGGCCTGCAATCAGGGCTGTTTGCCAGAAGGTGCTGTTCCATGTTATCGCGTTTTTAAACACTTCACGCGGCACAAGTTGAGGCATGTAGGCGAAATTGGCCGGTGTGAGAAAGCCGCGAGCAATACCACTCATAAAAATAACAGCGTAGATGGGAAGTACACCATATGCTAACAGGCTCGCGCCTGCATCCATACTAAACAGTAGTAATGCTGAAGAGCAAAGCACTAATAGAGAAATGCAAATAATGATGATCTTTTTTCGTTGTACGATATCGGCCACATGGCCTGCATACAAGGAGACAGTAATGGAGGGGAGTGCTTCTGCCAGACCGATTAAGCCAAGCGACAATGGATCCTTTGTGATCTCATACACCTGCCAACCCACCACTACTGCCTGCAGGTTGATGGCCAGCGTGATAAAAAAACGGGCAGAAACAAAGAGGCGAAAATCTTTTAGGCGTAATGCTGCGTACGCATCTGCTTTAGCCATTGGCGAATAGTTTATGGATAGCTTCGGTGGCCCGTGGAAGACGCTCGGTTTTGTCTCCACTGATTTCTACATACGGTCTTTGCTGCACATCCAGTTCGCGTTTATAGAGTTCGTATAGCTCTTTTCTTTTGGTAGGATGTTCGCGTTGGGGATCTTCTTCCCACGGAATATCAATGTTGGTGAGGAGGTGAAGGTCGTACTGCCGATGTGTCATTTCGCTTAAGATCCAGGGATTGCAAGATCCAAATACAAACTCACTCCAGATTTTAATAACCAGTAAATTCGTATCACAGATCAACACGCGATTTCCATCCCGGTAAAATTCGTCTTCAATACGCATTTGCCCTTGTGCAATGTTGAGTAAATCACCTTCCGTGTAGGGGAGTACCAATTTATCCAGGTACCCTCTGGCATACTCAGGCACCCATTCTGTGGCAAAGACACCGGCCAGCTGCTGCGCCAGTGAAGTTTTACCGGTGCACTCGGGCCCTACTATCGCTACTCTTTTTACAGGAGTTACCAAGCGGGTAGAATCGTCATTCATAGGGCTAATTTGATTGTAATTTCTTTAAAACGATAACGATCTTTATCTTTCCTGTAAATAATTGTACGTGAAACGCAGAACAGCACTCAAGCAACTTGGATTTGGACTATCAGCCGGATTTATTCTTCCCTCCATCCTTGCTTCCTGCGATGAGAAGGATCCTGCACCCGAAGTAGCGTATGATGGTGTGGTAGGAATTATCGGAGCTGGGGCGGCAGGTCTTTTCGCAGCAGATATCTTACGCGCCAAGGGTGTAAAGGTGCGCGTGTTTGAAGCCAGCGATCGGGTGGGGGGCCGCATCTATTCCATCCGTGCTTTCAATACAGAATTCAACTCCTTTCCCCGTCAAGACTTTCCTATTGAAATTGGGGCCGAGCGCATTCTTGGATCGGATGCCAGTTGGGCAGAAGTCATCAAATTATTGAATGTGCCCAGCCTGGAGTACCAACAGCAGTCAACCCCCACGTATATAATTGACGGTATTTTAAAATCAGAAGAAGAAGCACTACAAGATCCGGATTTTGTTGCGGCAAAGAATTTTTTAGCGGATCTAAAAAATATTTCTGGCAGTAATGTTCAGAGTGCAATAGCTGCACAAGGTATCAGCCCTCGCATGTATGCTATTCTAAATTCCTTAATTGGAAATGAGTATGGAACACACAACACACGGTTGGGGGCAAGTGGACTCGGAGAAGCATTAACACTGCGCGAGCGAAATGCAACTGAATTGATTCTCCGGGATAATCCCATGCAGGACGTTCTCATTTCTAGATTCTCGCAAACGGTTAGTCTTGTTGAATTAAATAGAAAAGTTAAAACGGTTTCTAATCAAGGAGAAACAATTGATTTGATTGTTCAGAATACACTTGACAATACGGAGGGACTGTCTATTTTGAAGGCGGGTGACATTGCGTTTAATCCACCGCTTCCTGCTGAAAAAAATACTGCGATGAGTAAGATTGGGATGGAGGCGAGTATCCGTGTCGTTCTGGATTTTCGTCAGAATTTGTGGGGAACAGATCGCTCGTTTATGGTGGGAGGCACAAATGGTCCGCTCTATTTCAATGCCGGAGTAGGCAGAAGTGAATTTAACAAGATACTTTCTGTGACAGTGAATGGTCCCAAAGCTGCTGAGTTAGGAGCTCTCGGCAATAATGCCGTGAACGAATTGATTCTTGAGTTGGATAGCATTTTAGGAGGCAAGGCCTCTGAGAATGTAAAGGATGCTTTTATTATCAAAGACTGGAGCGCTGATCAATTCATCAAGGGAGGTTATTCATTCCCTTTGCCGGGAGGTACCGAAGCAGATCGTACAAGTCTGGCCGCTCCCATTAACGGAAACCTATTCTTTGCTGGCGAAGCAACCGATCTAAAAGGTGATTGGGGAACGGTGAACGGAGCACTTAACTCCGCAGAGCGTGTTGCACTGGAGGTGATAGATTCAATTGTAAATCCTGTGGTATAAATCAGTCAGGATTTTTTGCCTCTATAATTTGAAATACTATTCGCCAAGATTTCTGACACCAGCTGCCCAGTAAAGAAGAGCTCTGTTTTCTTCAAACTCACTCAGCATTTTTAAGTATTTGGTTTGTGCCTGAATCAATTTTTCTTGCTGAATATTTATTTTAAACAAATCACTTTCTCCATTTTCTAAGTTTAAGAACTCTGCTTGCAGCATACGCTCGTAGTTACTTACCATGGCGCTTAACTGGTTGATTACATTTCGTGTGTTTACCAGCGTATTGAAGGACACATCTATTTGATTCAGCACCTGGCGCTCGGCTATGTTTTGTTCGAAACGTGTGGAAGAAAGTTTGATTTTTGTTTGTTCTAGCTTCGAGCGTTCTTTTCGAATGAAGAGAGGAAAAGCAAAGTCAAGTCCAAATTTGTAATTCTCTCCGATCGCCATTCCATAATTCCATTCGGGATCAAAGGGTTGATTAAGAAAGGTGTAACTCACATCCAGCTTCGGTTTAAGAAATTCTTTAGCCAACTTCCGCTCGAGCTCCAACTGCTGAAGCTTAACCGTGAGTTTCTGAAGTTCAGGATGATTTTCTTTTGCTTGTTCCTTTAATTCCATTAGTTCTCCTTCACTCACTGCCCAATACTCCGTATCGCGCACAGGGGCCCAGTTGAGGGTAAGTGCTAAAGGATTACCTACACTGTCCCACAAGTAAGTAGAGAGCAGGACACCTGAATTTTGAAAATCAAGCAAGGCTTCTTGTTGTTGAATGAGGCGCTCTTGTAAAGTAATTTGCGCTTGCACGGTATCAATAACAGAAGCCTCTCCTTGTTCTGCTGTTAACTTTACTCGTTTGAAAATCTCACTCGCAATGTTTACGCCTCTGTTTTGAATTCTAAAATTATAATAAGCGTAATACCATTGCCAATAGTCTTTGGCAGCATCTAACAACAATTTGTTGGTAAGCTTTACCTGCTCGGCTTCTGTAAGTTCACTAAAAAGTTCTGCCTGCTTAAGGGCTACCCTTCGCTCGTCTGTTATCAAGCCTTGGCCAAGGGGCATGCTAATGCCAGCGTAAAACTGCTGGTAATTAAAGTCGTTGGCGATGTAGTTTTCAGGATTTAAATACTGTCCTTGGTTTCGCTCCACGCCCACTTTTGGATCAAAGGGTAATACGGAAGGGAACTTTACTCCTCCATTTAACAATTCGTAGTATTCTGTATTATTGAAATTTTTTTGTTGGTATTGAAACTCAACTTTCGGATCGAAATTTCCCCTGGCCAAACGAATTTCCTGTTTAGCAATGTCGGAGAGTAAATTGATTTGTCTGGCAACAGGGTGATTTCGGAGTATTAAAGCATAAAAATTTTCAAGCGTAAAGGCATTGCTGCTATCCGGTAAGATAAATAGGGAGTCTTGTTGTGCTTTTGCAGGGTTAATAAATCCCCACGAACACACCAAGAGTACTGAAAGCACGATGACTTTTGCAGGCACTTTTCTAAATGAAGACAAAATACCTTTCTTACTCATCAGCATTTGTATTTTCGGATTTTGCTTTCTTTTCAATTACTTCATCCAGCGGCTCTTCGTACAAGCTCGGAGGGAAACCATTGAGTTGTCGCCAGAGTTCATACCAGATGGGCACATCATTTAACATTACCCATGCTTTGATGCCTGAGCCCACGCGAAGTTGTTTGGGCCATTTTTCATCGCTGGTATCGGGCTGCACTAACAAGCGAAACTCACCGGGCTTTGAGTTCACATAGTCAATTACTTTCACCGTTCCACCAAAAGTACCAACGGACACGCTAGGCCAACCTGAAAATTGCAGAGCCGGCCAGCCATCAAATTGAATGCGGACACTTCGTCCTTTCTCAACCAAGGGTACATCCATAGCCTTTACGTAAAGTTCCACTGCCAAGTCAGACGAGTCTGGCATAATGGTACAAACAGGATCTCCTTCTTTTACAGTTTCTCCAATACCTGCTTGAAGTGCTTTCACAATGTATCCACTTTGAGGTGCGAGTATTTGATAGCGCTCGTTTCGGATCTCCATGTTCGCATACTCATTTTTTAGTTTGGCAATAGCACCATCCGTATCGAATAAATCTGCCTGTGTAGAACTGAGATCAGATTCTGCTTTACTTATTTTATCGAGATATTCCGCGGCAACACGATCCAATTCAATTTGGGCGTTGAGATAATCTGCCTGCGCTCCCTGGTATTTGTACTCGAAATCCTGAAACTTCGTAAGCGGAATGTTGCCCGCCTCAAAAAGTTTTTTGTTTCGTTGATATTGATTTTCTGCGTTGTCAAATCGAACTTTTTCAGCGTCTAATTTGGCTTTGCTCTGATCAAGTTTGTTCCTCATGCCTTCGCGTAAAGCATTAATCTGTCGTTGCAGGGCTTTTGCTTTATTTTCTTTTGAAACAAGGCTCGACTCTTTGGCTGCAATTTGTTCGCGCAGTCGTTGTAATAATTTCGGATCAAAGTATTTCTCCTTCACCTCTCGCAGTGTAAGAATCGTGTCGCCTTTGTTTACGAAATCTCCTTCCCGAACTGACCAGTGTTGAATTTGTCCGGCTATTACTGACTCTATGGTTTGTGGTCTGTTGGCAGGGTTAAAAGCCGTTACTTTTCCTGTGCCACGAATGTTTTGCTGCCAGGGTAAAAACAGTATAATAATCCAAATAAGTCCCAAGAGCATGAGCAGGCGTGCCAAAGTTCGCGCAGTGTTGGGAGTCTTCAGTGCGCGAAGCGAATACAATCGGTCCTGCGCAATAATTTTTTCGATTCTATGAAAGGATAAATTCAGCATCGTTTATTCTATATAATTGCCCAGTATACCTTCTTGCATGAGTTGATCAAACTTTCCATCAGCCAGTAATGTTCCTTCGCGCAATACGATTACACGATCGCAGGAAGCCATTACCAGCGGGTCGTTCGACACCACTACCATAGTCCATTTATTTTCTCTATTCACCAAGTGCTCCACCAATTGAACCTTATCGTTTTTCTTCATAAAGTTGAAGAAGTCATTTAAAATAATCAGAGCAGGTTTTTTAGCTAAACAGCGAGCAAGAATCAAGCGCTGATTGAAGGAGCGGGTGAAGCCTTCCCCACCACTTAAAATATGGGTATTCAAACCACGTCTTCAATACTTTCGGAAGCTTTGCCTACCGTAATGTTTTCTAAAAGGGTACCATCAAAAATGTCATCCAGTGAAATATTTTTGGCAATGCGGTCGCGTAAGTGTGTGAGATCTAAATCCCGGAGTGAGTAATTGTTGATTGTAACACTCCCTGAAAAATTCCCCTGCAAACCAGCAATTATATTGGTAAGCGTGGTCTTTCCACTTCCACCCGGTCCGGCAATGCACACGCGTTCTCCGGCTTGTATAGATAAATTAATATTCTCAAGCCCACTATCACCACCCGGGTAGTTATATCCTACCTTATGAAGGGCAACACTGTAGCCCTGAATTAATTTTTTTGGAAAATCGATACCCCCTACTTTTTCTAAAGGAAGATCAGTAACCGCAGCAACTTTGTCAACGGCTGTCAACAAATCGTAGACAACGTCCATGTAGGTAATAATTTTTTCAACAGAGCTTAAAATCAAAATGATAATGACTTCCGAAGCAACGAACTGACCTAGCGTTATTTGTCTATCAATGACTAAGATCGTACCTACAATCAATAAGCCACCGGTAACCGCTGCTTTAAATAAAATAATGAAAGAGAGCTGGCTCACCAGTACATTGAAATGGGCCTTTCGATACTTTAGGTAGTTGTTTACGTTGATGTCGGTTTTTTTAATGGGAAGGTCTGTTGTACCTGCGAGTTTGAAGGAATTGAGAGCACGGGCAAGTTCTTCTAACCACTGGGCTACTTTGTATTTGTATTTTGATTCGTTGATTGAGGAGTGCAAGCCCTTTGGTCCGGTGAAATAGAAGATCAGCACCAGCACACTTATGAGTACCATGCTAAAAAAGACGAAGAATGGGTGATAGAGTGACAAGAGAAATAATCCAAAGAGTATTTGAATGGCTGCCGATGAAAGATCAATGAGAAGCTTAGGCAAACCTTTTTGGATCGTCATGATATCGAAAAAGCGATTGACCAGTTCGGGAGCATAATTGCCCATAAGGCTTTCTGTTTTAATGCGTGGTATCCGATACGCAAATTCAAGAGAGGCCTTGGCAAAAATTCTTCGTTGTAAATGTTCGACCAGACTTATCTGCACCACTTGGAAAAGTCCTGAGAGGAGCACGGCTAAGATCAAAAGTGAAATTAGTACATAGATAGAGCTGAAAAACACCCCGCCAGAAACGAGTTCAACCGTGGTTTGTATACCCAAGGGAAGTACCAGGCTCAGACCTCCGACCACCAGCGCGTAAAAAAGAATGTAGTAAATATCACTTCGCTCGGTTGACAGCAAGCGTAACAAGCGCTTTACCGGATTCATTTTCTCTCCTGCAAAGTCCTTGTCGTAACCATACTCACTAACAAGGCCTTGGTAAGGGATAATGACAAAGAAGAGAACTTCGCCTTGTGCATTCTTTTTGTAGTTGTTGGCCAGACTTGCCTCAAACTCTGAGCTCCTCGTTTCCTTTTCTTCAATAGCCAATTGAACAAGTTTCTTTTTCTCTTTTTTAATGAGAGTCGGAATAAGAGCATCACCCTTATCCTGAAAAACGAGAATTGAATCTTTTTCTTTATGAAGAAAGTCCTCAAACTCTTCGGAGGGTAAGCTGTATTCTAAAAGGAGTAAGCGGATTTTACTGCCGGTTTCTACGAGATCTCTTTTGAACTCAGTAAATTCTTCTGTAGAATAAGATCGTCTATTTATTTCCGCGAAACGTAAATCAAGCGGATTGAAGTCGTGACCCAACAATAAGGCGGCTTCTCGTAAACTTCGGACTAGTTGATCGTTGTTAAGCATAGCCTACTTTGCAATTGATTTAAGAATGAATGATTCGCAGAAGGTATAAAGTTCATCCTGCATGTTCAGGTTGGGTTTTAGATCGGTTAGCGAGGGGAGGTGTTTTGCATAAAACATCTGATGATTGATGGTTAGCAATAATGTGCTTATCAACGAATTGGCAAACGTATAGCCTGGATTAATCTGGTTTACAATTCTTGCTACCCTTTTGCAAACTTCCTTGTAAGGTAAAAATAACCCTTCTCTATTATCATGATCTACTTGCTTGGTCAGGTACGTCTTCTCAAACTCGGCCATCACAATGCGTTGCAAGGCAGCCTCATCCACAAAACCGAAATGTGCATCAAATTTCTTTTCTTCGACAAGAATTTTCAAGCTTGACTTTAACTGTTCTAGCGGATCGCTTAAGTTCTGAACAGCAAACTCCAACCGATAGTCGAGCCAGGTCCAATACCAGTCAATCAGGTAAATGAGTAGACGGTGTTTATTTTCAAAATAGCGATAAATGGAAGCTTCGGTAGAACCAATGCTTTTTGCCAGTTTTTTGAAGGTGAACTGCTCAAAACCTTGTGCATCTATCAACACAATACTTTCACGAATGATACTTTGCCCCAAGTCGGATGTTTGGGGGTCTCGTAAATAGATATTCTCGTTGAGTCGAAAGGTTATGATAGCCATCTAATCACTTATAATAGTAATACTATCATAAACGAAAGTGTCCAATAAATGTTCCTTAAAACCTCAGAAATTTCTAAAAATGGCCTAATCCTGGGCGTAATCGCTTAAATAAGCGAATAATGGAGTCAATTTTCCATCTTTTGTTATGGTTGCCCGCTCAATAACCCCGTCCGAATCTTCTCCAAAAAGAGGTTTCAAGATCCTGTCGATCAGGTCACGTCCGAATTCTTCTGAGGCACTGCGGGGCAACTCGCAGGGTAGGTTGTCGATGGACATAACCGTCACATGTTTCTCATCGCTCAGAGCTGGCTTTTCGGAATGCGTGAAGGGATCGTAATCGTACAAAGGTTCATCAATGGTGGTAGCGCGTAAAGTGCTGGGCACAGAACCGTTGATGTCGCAGGTAATGTCGGCAATTACCTTAACGCGAAAAGCCGGAGACTTCATGTCCTCTTTTGTAAACAGCACAGGCGCTTTAGGATTCCAGAAAGCTCCAGCCATTAAAATGTCAGCTACTTTGGTGTATAACAAAAAGTGAGACTCGTAGCGCTCAGGGTTGGTATGAAACTCTTCGCGAATAAAGTGTCCTCCATCTTTTCGTGAATGGTAATCACCACTGCCTAATTGTACGTAAACCGGTTCATCAAATTGTTTAGTCAAAAAATCATGCGGACTAACTTTTCGGATGCCCGCGGTGTCCAGAGTCTCCATCGATCCCTTGCCTACACGACCTCCACCCGTTAAGATAATTTTAATGGGAGGTAACTTCACTTTTCGAAGTTCAAGTTTTAGATCGTTAATGTCGAAACACTCGTGTGCTCTTCGTAGCGTAAAGTTTCCGGTTCTTTTTCCGTATGTCCACAAGCCATTATAGGCTCCTACAATTCCGGCAAAGCGTCCAAAGGCCACGAGTCTATTACCGAGACGATCGCGCAGGACTTCGTAATCAATCAGTCGGATTTTTTTTCGCAATACTTCTTGCAGTAACTTTTTATTGTAAGGTTGTTTTTTGATGGTGTGCGAAAAAAACAAATAGGTCTTATTGGCGATAAGGTCTTTAACAGGAACTTCCTTAATACCCATCAACACATCACAATTACTCATGTCAGTGCTGAGACCAATGTTTAACTTCTCATACTCTTCATCCTTGAAGCAACGGATGGGGCTTTTCTCACAAAGGACATTTATATG
Source organism: Cytophagales bacterium Ga0077538 (assembly GCA_001464155.1). GTDB lineage: Bacteria > Bacteroidota > Bacteroidia > Cytophagales > Cyclobacteriaceae > Chryseotalea. The sequence continues at coordinate 9,745 of LNEN01000233.1, forward strand.
AGGAAACAGATCGTGAATTTCTTCCGCTTGCTGAGGGGTGAAGGGAACACGTTTATCAGGTGGTGTTTTGCCTTCGCGGATAATGCCTAGTGTAAGAGATTGCATAGGTTGGTTTAATAGTGAAAGCGCCTCACAGGCACCAGAATTTATGAGTAGAAAGAAGGCAATTGTTTAGCCTCCTTTCTATTGTTTAGTTTTTCTTTTTAGAAGCTTTCTTTTTCTCCTCTTTTTCCTCTCGTTCGCGAAGTTTTTTGTCGTCCACATTCTTATCAAGAAAGGAGTTGAGTTTTTCAATGTTGAGTGATGAATGGATTTCACCAAACGAGTCGATGGACATTTCAAAACCACTCAAGTCTTTATGGACTCTGGGTTTCTTTTTAGGAGATGATTTTCCAGCTTTTGCCATGTTGGTTAGGAGACTTTAACTTTTAAAGTTTGAAGGGCATACTCAATACGATTCGCCACCTCAGCAGCACCAATAATTTCCATCACCATCATCAAATCTGGTCCGGCACCAGCACCGGTCATACAGAGACGCACTGCTTGTAAAATTTTGCCTGTGCCTATGGATAATTCAGCAGATACTTTTTCCAAGGTCTCTTTTGCAGTACTTGCATCGAAGGTAGGAAGTTTTTGAATAGCTTCTTTGTAGGCCGTAAGAACGCGTACGGCATCGTCATTCCATTTTTTATCGGCTACTACTTTATCAAATTCAGTGGGGGCAAAGAAGATAAACTTAGCCTGTTCGAATAACTCTTTCGGGAAGGTAACGCGCTCCTTCATGATCGAAGCAATCTTAATGGCTTTGCTCTCATCACAAGTAATGCCTGAATTCTTTGCTTCTTCTATTACAAAAGCAGCCAAGTCCTCATTGCTTTTTACTTTTAAGTATTGCTGATTGAACCATTGTGCTTTTTGTATATCAAAGCGAGCGCCTGCCTTGCCGATGCGCTCAATGGAGAATGCTTTGATAAGTTCCTCCATCGAAAACAATTCCTGTTCTGTACCGGGGTTCCAACCCAGGAAAGCTAAAAAGTTAATAAGAGCTTCGGGCAAATAGCCAGACTCTTTATAACCCGCGGCTTTTTCATTGGTAACCGGATCGATCCAATCTAAGGGGAAAATCGGGAAGCCCATTTGATCAGCATCTCGCTTGCTCAGTTTCCCATCCCCACTTGGTTTTAATAACAAAGGCAGGTGTGCAAACTGTGGCATGGATTCTTCCCATCCTAAAAATTTATAAACCAACACATGGAAAGGTGCTGAAGGCAACCACTCTTCTCCACGAATAACGTGCGATATCTTCATCAAATAATCGTCTACCACATTCGCTAAATGATAGGTAGGCATACCATCTGATTTCATCAAAACTTTATCATCGATCTGTGAGGAGTGAACCATTACCCATCCACGAATCAAATCATTAAGACGTATCTCTTCCTTGCGCGGAACTTTCAAGCGAATGACATAGGGTGTTCCTGCTTCTATTAAATTCTTAACCTCTTCCTCTGATAAGGTGAGGGAGTTTCGCATTTGCATGCGCGTAATA
>LNEN01000234.1 GCA_001464155.1 Cytophagales bacterium Ga0077538
CGCATTTGCTCAAGTTCTTGCTCTGTATCGAAGGCATAATAAGCATGACCTTTGCTGATTAGTTCTTGAGCATATTTTAAATAAATCTCTTTCCGTTCCGATTGGCGGTAAGGAGCATGAGGGCCACCAACGTCTACACCTTCATCAATCTTAATACCTGCCCATGCCAAGGATTTTAAAATGTATTCCTCTGCGCCTGGTACAAAGCGTGTTTGGTCGGTGTCTTCAATACGTAAAATCATGGTACCACCTGTTTGGCGGGCCAGCAAAAAATTATAGAGAGCCGTCCTTACCCCACCGATGTGCAGGGCTCCGGTCGGACTTGGAGCAAAACGAACACGTACTTCTTTCATCTTCTTAAAAAATCAATTACAAAGTTAGCAGGAAGGGAGGATTTACTGCGGTGAAGATGGGGATTTTATCGACCCAGTAGAGAGGAAATGGCTTGCTGCGTGGGTTTTACTTGTAGTTGAAAATTAGCCCGAACCACCAAGTGAAGAAGGATCAGGAGCAGCAGTGTTCCGAGACTATACCAGTAATCATCCTGGTACAAAAATAGTAGAGTACTGGCAATAAGTAGAAAGACTGTCCAGAATAGTACCAGGATACGCGTGAGAACAAAAAGCTGGTAGCGCAAGAACAGGATACTTCCATTTTTGGTAGCCTCAATTTTGCCGAGTACCAATGGATTAAAACTAAATAGGCGCATGTTACGCGCAGCTATTTGAAAATGAGTTTCCTGTACGTACCCATAAAAAATCTTGTTCTGTGGTAATTTGAACTCTTGATCCCATTGAACAGTTTCAGCCGTTACCCGCTTAAACCGCCCTGCAATTTCTGTTGCCGGTGAAGTAGTGACAATTGTCTCTGAAAAGGAGGGGAGTAACGAGATCACTTCACAGCAATACAGGAGATCTCAATGTTCACATCTTTGGGTAGTCGGCTTACCTCTACGGTTTCGCGTGCAGGCGGATTGCTGGAGAAACTTTTGCCATAGATGGCATTGACGGCAGCAAAATCATTAAAGTCTTTGAGGAAAATGGTACACTTCACCACGTGACTAAAATCCATCTCAGCAGCTTTTAGGATGTCTTTTATATTTTGAAGGACCTGCGTGGTTTCCTCTTCAATGGTGTCTGTTATGATAGTATTAGTAGATTTTTGAATAGCAATTTGCCCGCTTACAAAAAGCATGTTTCCAGCCTGAATGGCCTGACTATAAGGCCCAATGGCTTCCGGAGCAGTAGGAGAATAGACAACTGATTTCGACATATAAATTATTTTAGCAATTTCGTAGCTTAAATATCTGCATTCCATTTCAATTTTCGTATGAACATTTTAGTAATTGGTGACCCGCAAAATCTTGAGGAGTGCACGTTAAAATTCGGAGATACTCACACCTATACGCTAGTTTCGGAACACAGAGATGCAGCAAAATTTCTCGATAGCGATACGTTGGTATTTGATTTTAGTATTGAGGATGAGCCTCATCAGATGGAAATTTATCTTCAAAAAAATGTGATTGCTTTTTTAAATACCACCAAAGCCAGCTTGGCAGAGCTTACGCATCCAAACCATCTTCAGTATGCGGCAACGCTATTCGGATTTAATGGTATGCCAACTTTCCTGAACAGGCCCTTGCTGGAAGCGAGTCTTCGCAAAAGCGAAGACAAAAAATCGCTGGAGATTCTTTGCCAAAAGTTAGGTACGGCTTATTCTATTGTTGAGGATCGTGTGGGGCTGGTAACGCCACGCATTATTTGTATGATCATCAACGAGGCCTTTTATACAGTTCAGGAGGGTACGGCTAGTCGTGAAGACATTGATATGGCGATGAAGCTTGGCACCAATTATCCTTTTGGGCCTTTTGAATGGTGCAAAAGAATTGGCATCCGTCACGTCTATGAATTATTACAAGCAGTATACGATGACACGAAGGATGAACGCTACCGAATTTGTCCGCTGCTGAAACGAGAGTATTTGCAACAATAAAAAAATCCCGGTTGCCCGGGATTTTAATTTATTCGACTGTTACACTTTTTGCCAGGTTTCGAGGCTGGTCGACATTACAGCCGCGCATCACAGCAATGTGATACGAGAGTAATTGTAACGGGATAACAGATACCATTGGCATGAGTGGATCCAACGTAGCCGGAACTTCAATCACGTAATCCGACATTTTTGGTATTAAGGTGTCACCCTCTGTAACTACAGAAATGACACGCCCTTTACGAGCCTTCACTTCCTGAATGTTGGACACTACCTTTTCGTAAGAACTATCTTTTGTAGCGATAAAAACAACCGGCATTTCCGCATCAATCAAGGCGATAGGTCCGTGTTTCATTTCTGCAGCTGGATAACCTTCTGCATGGATATAGGAAATTTCTTTCAGTTTCAGGGCACCTTCCAAGGCTACAGGGAAATTGTACCCGCGGCCTAAGTAAAGGAAGTTACGGGAGTCTTTAAACTCTGCTGCAATCTCCTTGATCTGGTCGTTCAGCAAGAGTGCCTTTTCAACCTTTGCCGGAATGTTTTCCATCTCCGTCAGCATCTCATGGTATTTCTGCTCCGTGATTGTCCCCTTCTTGTTCGCAACGATAAGGGCAATCATGTTCAACACGGTAAGCTGAGCGGTGAATGCTTTGGTACTGGCCACACCGATCTCAGGACCAGCGTGCGTATAAGCACCTGCATGGGTAGTGCGTGGAATAGAGGATCCCACCACATTACAAACACCAAATATGATGGCTCCTCTCGATTTGGCTAATTCAATAGCGGCTAAAGTATCGGCTGTTTCACCCGACTGAGAAATGGCAATCACTACATCACCTTCTCTAATGACCGGATTTCTATACCGGAATTCGGAAGCATATTCTACCTCAACAGGAATGCGGCAAAATTCTTCAAAGAAGTATTCGGCAACCAAACCTGCATGCCAAGAGGTACCACATGCCACAATCAAAATACGGTCAGCATTGACAAGCTTGTTCAAGTACTCACGCAAACCACCTAGAACAAGACGGCCGGAAGATGAATCCAGACGACCGCGCATACAGTCTTTAATAGACTTGGATTGCTCATAAATTTCCTTGATCATGAAATGTTCGTAACCACCTTTTTCAATGGCCTCTAACTCAAGATCAACAGTTTGTACATAGGGGGTGAGTGGGAGGTTAGAAGTATTTTTTACTGTGAGTTTCCCGTTCTCTATTATCGCGATTTCTTGATCATTGAGATAGATCACCTCGTTGGTATACTCAATAATGGGTGTTGCATCAGAGGCCATGAAGAATTCATCCTTTCCGACACCAAGCACTAAGGGACTACCTTTTCTGGCAGCAATGAGTAAGTCAGGATTTTCTAAAGACATGACAACAATTGCATAGGCACCAATTACCTTGGTTAAGGCTAAGCGCACAGCTTCATCCAAAGAGCAGTTTTCATTTTCTTTGATGTCTTCAATAAAGTGAATGAACACCTCTGTGTCCGTCTCACTTTCGAAGGTGTGACCCTTGCGCAACAACTCCTGCTTTAGCGTGCTGTAATTTTCAATGATACCATTGTGAATAATGGCAAGCTTTTTTGTGGCAGAATAATGGGGGTGAGCATTTTCATCATTGGGTTCTCCATGAGTAGCCCAACGGGTATGCCCCATGCCAATGGTGCTATTTAAGTTTTTGCCTTTTAGAAACTCTTCGAGTTCTGCAACTTTCCCTTTCTTCTTGTACACATTTAGCCCTTTATTTAATAAGGCTATACCCGTACTATCGTAACCACGATATTCGAGACGTTTAAGACCTTTTATGATAACTTCGGAGGCCTGACGATGGCCTACATAGGCGACAATTCCACACATAAATTCTATTCGTTAGTAATGGCAGTACTATAATACACTTTTAGCTTCATATTACTTTTATCGAAGCCAACCCTATTTACGCTCTTCGCACCAAAAGGCGTTCCGGGATAAAGTACCAGGTTAGTAAACTTGGTTTTGGTAAGATTGCTGTTGGTGTCAGTTTCATCCTGAGTTAACTCCTGCATAAAGAGAGTAATGAAACCTTTATACGATTTGGTGTCGGAATTGTATTGCAAATTGGCAAACTCTTGCTGCGAATCAGCCATTACAGAAAAAACACTATCCATATTTATGGAGGAGGTGGCAATTCCTTGTAAGCCATTGGTGAGGGCAAAAGAGGAATTGGTATAGAGCCTTATATCGGTAGTATCCTGATCGGTTAGCTTAAATTTTTTCAGTCGATTGTTATTGGCCAGAACTTGTACGTAAAGATTTCGGGGAGGACTAAAATCTCCTGGGGCATCAATACCAGTGATTGACAGCTCTGCAGAGTTGATCAAGACCTTATTATTGAAAGCCGCGAAATATTCTGTAAAAGCTGATAGGTCTAGCTTTGTAACGACAGGGGCTCCTGATTGGATATACCGCTTGTTGGCGTTGGAAGGAATGAATTCCTGATAAGGAGTAGTCAGTGATGATAAATCAGTACCAGAACGGTCAGTAGATATGTTGGAAGAAGAAACGACATTCGAAATTAAAAAATCATAAGTGAGTGTGTCTGTGCTGGTATGGTAATGAAGAACCACCTTAGAATTAGTACCTACTGAAAAGCCTACCACTTTTTGGTTGGCATCTCCACCCACAAGTGCAAGTCCTTTGAAGGCTTCGCTAAATTTCTGAAAGTCTGTGAACACACCACCATCATTATCCCACGCATTGAATAACCGCTCACCGTACGCACTCGACAGAGGAATGGAAAGAGTAACGGTTGTATCCGTGCGATTGACCATGGAATCCAATCTTTCCGCACTTAGCTGTAAACTTTTTTCTCCGAGTTTAGCAGGATCGTAGGCTACGGTGCTAAAGTTGTAATAATCTTTTCCTCTACGGTGGGTGAGTTTCTCGGTTACTTCATGCACCGAATAGGTTTCTACACTTGCACTAGAAGTACCATAATGGTAAAGATCAAAATTCAAGACGAGGGAAACGGAATCGTAAACAGATTTCGCTGGCTTTACGACCTCCGAATTAACAGGAATAATTTGTGTGTAGCTTTCGGTAATGGTATTGCCTAAGGCAGGGTCGCTATACCTACCCACCAACAAGCGCTTCTCAACATCCGTAAAATGATTCGATGTCCTCAATGAATCAAAAAGCAAGACACTAGATTCTATTGGAATCTCGATGTACGAAAGCTTAAATTTTTGATTTTGATTCGGAAAGCCCAGTATATTATCTTCATCAAGGCACGCAAAAAGAAATAGCGCCACGGCTGCAGTCAGCCCCAGCGCTATACGCTTAACCCACAAGTTCATTATATAAATTAAAATAGGATTCGGTGTAATCTTCGTCTTTACCAATAGTTTCTACTTTCTTCTCTTTCATCTTTTTAAAGAGTCCATCCAACTTCTTGTTTTCGCCCGCTACAATGACTGCGTCTGAAAACTCCATGCCCATTTTAATGAATCCTTCGTAATCAGCGGTTTTCAAATTGCCCAGCATTGCATCTTCGATATCGAGCATTTTTACTTTGCTCATGATATCGTCCTTAAACGTATGCGTGAAGCTATTGTTGTAAATCGTGAAAACGGTTTTTGCATTTTTAAACAAAGGATCGTTTTTGTAGGTGGTCTTCAGATACAAAGGAATGAAGCTGGTAATCCAGTCATTACAATGCACGATGTCGGGCGACCATCCTAATTTACGAACTGTTTCGATGACACCTTTGCAGAAGAAAATCGCACGCTCATCATTGTCGGCATAAAACTTATCTTCCTTATCGTGAAAAACAGATTTGCGATGGAAGTAATCTTCGTTATCAATAAAGTACACTTGCAACTTGGCATTCGGAATAGACGCCACCTTAATAATCAACGGCTTCTCTTCATCGCCAATCGGAATGTTGATTCCAGATAAACGCACCACTTCATGAAGTCTGTTCTTACGCTCATTAATGATACCAAAACGAGGCACCAGAATCCTGATCTCCATACCCTTCTCCTGCATTGCTTGAGGTAACTTGCGAACAAAGTCGGCTACCTCGGAAGTTTGCAGAAAGGGGTTAATCTCACTAGCCACATAAAGGATTCGATATTTTGACATACTACACGGATTAATTTACTACACGTACCAGAACGGGAAATTGAGGTACAAAAGTACAAAAAAAGCCCCCCGTGTTCAAGATAAGATCTAAATAAGCCTATATTTGCGGCCTTTAAAACCGACCCCCAATGGATATTTTCCACGAAATAAAGCCGCTAAAGGCCTTTTTACGGGAAAAGAATAAAGCAGATGCACGTGTCGGTTTAGTGCCTACGATGGGTGCTTTGCATGCCGGGCACCTCTCTCTCATAGAAATCGCGAAAGATCAAGGCTGCTTGACGGTGTGTTCCATCTTTGTTAATCCAGCCCAATTCAATAATCCTGAAGATTTAAAAAAATACCCTCGCACCCTCGAGGCTGATGTAGCGTTGCTCGAAAAAGCAGGGTGTGATGTGTTGTTCTTTCCCAGTGTGGAGGAAATGTACGCCACAAAAAATGTGATCACATTTGATTTTGGTCATTTAGATAAGACCATGGAAGGTGAGTTTCGCCTCGGACATTTTAGCGGAGTGGCCTTAGTGGTGTCAAAACTTTTTCACATCGTACATCCGGCCCATGCTTTCTTTGGTCAAAAAGATTGGCAACAGTTTACCATTATAAAACAGTTGGTAAAGGATTTAAATTTTGATCTTCAACTGCATGCCGTGCCTACACTGCGAGAAGAAGATGGCTTGGCCATGTCATCACGCAACCAGCGATTGAATACGGAGCAACGAAAAAAGGCACTCATTTTTTATAAAACATTGCTGGAGGCACAACAGCAACTACACGCTGGTAAAACCATGAGTGACATCGAGAAAAGTGCGAAACGAAACATTGAACAAGACCCTGAGTGCAAGCTCGAATATTTGCGCCTGGCACACCGAGAGAACTTAACGGCCTTATCGAACGTTGAAGAGAGCGATACAGCGGTTTTATGCATTGCCGGTTTTATTGGTGATGTACGCTTGATCGATAATATTTTACTGTAAAAAATTACAACGCATTATATAGTCTATGTTTATAGAGGTTCTAAAATCTAAAATTCATCGCGCCAAGATTACCCAGGCAGAGTTGCACTATGTTGGCAGCATTTCTATTGATGAGGATTTAATCGAGGCGGCAAACTTCATTGAGGGAGAGAAGGTGACCGTGGTGAACGTAAACAATGGTGAGCGGTTAGAGACCTATGTGATAAAAGGAGAGCGGGGCTCCGGGCAGATCTGTCTAAATGGCCCCGCTGCACGCAAAGCCTCTGTTGGTGATCTGGTCATTATTTTCTCTTATGCACAAATGGAATTTGAAAAAGCCAAGCTATTCAAGCCCAGCATCGTATTCCCTACACCCGACAACAAACTCTCTTAAGCGTACGAATGACATCCCGACTCCGTTCTTACCTTCAGTACCTGTTAATTTTCGGAGCGACCATATTTTTGGTTTGGTTCTCCTTGCAGGGACTCATTGTGAATGGAACCGGTAATTCATACAGTGATAAATGGAATTATCTTTTTAATACCTGGCAGCTGGCGGACAAGGGCTGGTTAATGCTGATGGCAGGAACCACTATCGTGAGTCATTTGATCAGAGCTGAACGTTGGAGAATTCTTCTTCAGGCGGCAAAGAGTAAAACCACGTTACACGAATCCTTTCTTTCGCTTCTGGTTGGCTATTTGGTAAACCTGGTGATTCCTCGCGGAGGAGAAATTAGCCGGTGTTATAACCTTCAACAACTTAATAAAACACCTTTAGAGGTTTCGTTTGGCACGGTAATCGTAGATCGTGTGCTGGATGTTATTTGCCTGCTCTTTATTATTGGCTTGGCATTTTTACTTCAGACTGAAAAGCTTTTAGGTTTTATTGATTCCCTGGCCATGGGCAATAGTTCAGGTGAGTCAAAAATGCTGTACCTCGCGCTGATAGGTGGTGCCGCTTTAGTAATTGGTGCAGGCGTGTTCTGGTATTTGTGGCAAAAGCCAACACTGCGCGAGAAAATTCAAAAAATTCTGCGCGGCTTTCAACAGGGCTTGTTATCCATTTTAAAGTTACAAAGCCCTGGCTTGTTTATCTTTTATACGGTGGTTATTTGGGCACTCTATTTTATTATGAGCTACATGGTAATGCTGGCCTTTCCGAGTACCAGTGTTTTAGGACTGGGTGCAGTGCTTAGCATTTTTGCGTTGGGTTCTATTGCCATGGCGGCTCCCACTCCTGGCGGTGCGGGCACGTACCATACGCTTGTGCCAGCCGGTATTGCCTTTTTATATGCCATCCCCTTAGCAGATGCCATCGCTTTTGTTTTTGTTTTTCATGCATGGCAGACTTTGATTGTGATTCTTGCCGGGGCGATTTCCCTACTGGTTACTTCTTTCCTATCAAAACGCAGGAAAAGTATGAGCTAACAGTTAACGGATAACGATTAATATTTAAGACTTTTTGTCACTTTTTTAGATTTGGTGCGTTGATTGATTCTTAGGAGATTTACATAAAATCACAAACAACATGGGAGCTTTAGTTATAGGTATTTTCTTCATGATTATCGGCTGGGTGGTAAGCAACCGCCTCAAGAGCAAGTTTCATGAATACTCGCAAATTCAACTAACCAAAAATTTAACCGGTGCTGAGATTGCACGCTTGATGCTCGCGGACCACGGCATTCAGGATGTAAAAGTAATTTCTGTTGAAGGACAATTAACAGATCATTACAATCCGATGGATAAAACCGTGAACCTCAGCAATGATGTGTACCACGGTCGCAATGCATCGGCTACGGCTGTAGCGGCACACGAATGTGGTCACGCAGTACAGCATGCCACGGCTTACAGTTTCTTGAAATTGCGTTCCGCGATGGTGCCTGTTCAGAATGTAAGTGGAAAGGTGATTAACTTTATGATGATGATCATGATGTTTGGTGCCTTTACGGCCCAAAGCTTTTTGCCTTGGCAAACGGCTCTTCTCATCATCATTGCCTGTTATGCTGTTTTCGCCTTGTTTGCTTTAATAACGCTACCCGTAGAATTTGACGCCAGCAAGCGTGCCTTGGCCTGGGTTGACTCCCGTGGCATCGTTACTCGTCAGGAGCATGACATGGCCAAAGATGCGTTGAAATGGGCAGCGATGACTTACGTGGTAGCAGCCATCGGTGCTGTTACAACACTTCTTTATTATGTAATGCTCTTTTTGGGAGCGAATCGCGATGATTAATTTCGATAGCGGCCTCTGCTAACGTTTGTTACCAGAAAATACTGTTTATTTTTGCGGGTCTGATTTCGACAAAAATCGAGGTCAGACCCTTCTTTTTGACTGGCGCGGCATGTCCCTCCAATGACGCTCGACAGGAACAGAATTTGAAAATCCTTGTTTAGATACAAAAGAAAATGTCCTATGAATTTTGAACTATCCGAAGAGCAACTGGCCGTTCAGCAAGCCGCCCGCGATTTTGCCCAAACTGAATTATTGCCCGAAGTAATTGAGCGCGACACGCATCAAAAATTTCCAGCGTCCCAAATTAAAAAGATGGGCGAATTGGGTTTTATGGGCATGATGACCAGCCCTAAATACAACGGTGGCGGAATGGATACGGTCTCCTATGTATTAGCGATGGAAGAAATTTCTAAGGTGGACGCCTCTGCCTCTGTCGTGATGTCTGTTAATAATTCTTTGGTTTGCTGGGGCTTAGAAACCTTCGGAACAGAAGAACAAAAGGAAAAGTACCTAAAGCCTTTAGCCTCTGGTCAAATTCATGGGGCTTTCTGCTTATCAGAACCAGAAGCAGGTTCGGATGCTACAAGTCAGCGCACCACCGCGGAGGATAAAGGAGATTATTATTTATTGAACGGCACCAAGAATTGGATTACCAACGGAGGTACTGCAAGCGTATACATTGTCATCGCCCAAACTGATGCGGAGAAGAGGCATAAGGGCATTAATGCACTTATTGTTGAAAAGAATATGCCCGGTTTTGTGGTGGGTAAGAAAGAAGACAAGATGGGTATTCGTGGTTCGGATACACACTCCCTGATGTTTACAGATGTAAAGGTGCCAAAAGCAAATCGCATTGGTGCCGATGGCTTTGGTTTTACCTTCGCGATGACAACCCTGAACGGTGGACGCATCGGTATTGCTGCTCAAGCCTTAGGTATTGCATCTGGTGCGTATGAGCTAGCGCTGAAATATTCAAAAGAAAGAAAGGCTTTCAACAAAAGATTATCGGAGCACCAGGCCATTCAGTTTAAGTTGGCTGACATGGCGACAAAAATTGATGCTGCCCGTTTATTGTTGTGGCAAGCTGCTTATTTAAAAGATCAGAAAAAGGATTTTGTGAAGGCTGCTTCTATGGCAAAGTTATTTGCTTCACAAATAGCACAGGAGGTAACAACTGAAGCCGTTCAAATACATGGTGGTTACGGGTATGTAAAAGAATACCATGTAGAGCGCTTAATGCGTGATGCAAAAATCACACAGATTTACGAAGGCACAACCGAGATCCAGAAGATGGTTATCTCTAGAGAATTGTTAAAATAAGTTAGAGAGAATTGTCAATAAAAAAGGCCACTGAAGATTCAGTGGCCTTTTTAGTATGGATCAATTTATTGACTCAACTCTTTCTCAGCTTGTAATTGAGTAAGGATCGTTTCAGAATAGTCACAACCAAGGGAAGCAGGTAAATGTTAAGAGCTTGAGGCAACACCGGCCAGAGCAGGAGGGTAAGTACACTTATGCCTGCGGTTACCAAAAAATAGGGGCCTACCCATTTTCTGTTGGTAAACAACGCTATGGCTACTATGCAATGGGTTGGAAGTGCCCACAGTAAATTGAAGTTTATCGCAGCTGCCTGATGATCAGTAAAGAACCACAAGCAGAATAAAAGTAACCCAACAATCCCTAATACACCCATCAAAATTGCATCAAACCATCGGCTGATTTTTTTTCGTTTTAAATCCCATTGACTTAAAACTAGTGTGAGTAAAGCAAAAACTGTAAAGGCTACAAGCGGATGAATTAAGCTCGCTTTCACTTCTTCCTCACGACTCTCATAAACCGAGATCGTTTCTTTTACCAAAGGCTTTCCACTAATCGTAGCATGATTAAATCCTGCCTCTATGTAATCAGGTAGAAACATGTATTCAGAAGGGCTTGCTTTTTTATCCATTGGCAAGCCAAGACAAATGTCAATTCCCAAATCTCCCCAGGGTTGTTGCGCCAAGTAGATGTCCGTAAGATCGCGAATGCTGTAGTCTGTTTGAATGTGTGAACCGTTAAAATGTACACTATCCCCAAATACCGTACTGAATACATCACGGACCTTCGTAGCGCAATTGTTGTAAAAGTAATCGTACCGATAATTCTGATTTTCGGGCTGGCTATTCCAGACCAGGTATTCGTACAGTTTTTGTTTTTGTGCCTGGGTCAGGTTGAGCGGCTGTTCATGCACGTAGCGGTTGTAATAAATGTAATAATCGCGAAAGCGATCATACGGGTACACGCCTAGTTTGTAGTACAGGTATCCCCTTGCAAAATTTAAATAGAAATTAGGTTGATCAAAATCAAAGACTCCCCAGTTGTAGGCATCGTCAATACCCTGTTCAGGATCATACACACGAATGGCGCTATGACCAAAAGCTGAATAAAGTTCGGTTTGGGTAGGACCAAGAGTGAGTACAGAAATCTCTGCCTGGGCTGAAAGACTGTCCTGTGCAAGCAGAAAAGGAATACTAAGAAGCGATAGTAATAGTGTCAGCAGTACCTTCATGCAAATGGTTTTACCTCGAAAGATACTAATAATCTTTCCTCGTTGCTTCTTACTATCTTGCAGCGTGACCATCGCATTTTCTGATCAGCTAAATTTTGTAAAAAAGACATCGCTCAGGCGGATCCTTAATACGCTAGCCGTATTCTCCAGTTACTTTCGTTCCAGATCCAGTAAGAAGATTATTCACACCGGTTTCCCCATCAGCATTTCTATTGAACCAACTACTTCTTGCAACTTACGCTGTCCTGAGTGCCCTAGCGGCTTGCGATCCTTCACTCGCCCAACGGGTATGTTGCAGAAGGATTTGTTCGAGAAGGTGATTGATCAACTGGCACCAACACTCAGTTACCTCACTTTTTATTTTCAGGGAGAGCCCTATCTGCATCCACAATTTTTGCCCATGGTGAAGTACGCTTCGGAAAAGGGTATTTACACCGCCACTTCTACCAATGCCCATTACTTAAAAGAGGAGGCCGCCAGGCAAACCGTAGCATCTGGATTGGATCGCTTAATTATCTCCATCGATGGAACGAGTCAGGATACATATGAAGCGTATCGGATAGGAGGTGATTTAAGTAAAGTGATAGAGGGAACAAAAAATATCATTGCCTGGAAGAAGAAACTGAAGTCAAAAACACCTCATGTGATTTTTCAATTTCTAGTGGTAAAGCCGAATGAACATCAGATCCCGGAAGTGTACAGACTGGCGAAAGAGCTAGGCGTAGATGAAGTAAAATTGAAGACTGCACAGATCTACGATTTCGAAAATGGATCGGATCTGATTCCCTCACAAGCGCAGTACTCGCGCTATCAACAAATGGATGACGGGACGTATAAAATTAAAAATACTCTGGATAATAATTGTTGGAAGATGTGGCAAAGCTGCGTGATTACCTGGGACGGAAAAGTATTGCCCTGTTGCTTTGATAAAGACGCACAGTATGTAATGGGTGACTTAACAAAGAACTCTTTTGAGGAAATCTGGCAGGGAGAAAAATATCAGCAATTTCGGTCTACTCTATTTAAATCCAGAAGTGAAATTGAGATGTGCAAGAATTGCACTGAGGGAACAAAAGTATGGGCGTAATCGATTTGAAGATTTTCCGATTTGAAAATTCGAAGATTTCCTAATCTAAAACTATAAGCCCTTTGATTTTAGGTCTGCTTCAATCTTCTTAAAATCAACCGCACTGCATTTTGAACAACCCGAAGCACAAGCCGCTTTAGCCTGAAACTGCTTGTAAAGAACACGTCCCAAGTAACCAAGGGCACCTATAAAGGCAAGTATGACGAGGATTTCCTGAATCATGCGGCAAGATACTAACTAGAGCTTAAACAGTTTTTCTTAGATTAAAAGTTCGTTTGTAAAACGTTCGATTGCGGACGTATTTGTAGCATTTATGCACACGAAATAATCAAAAAGGCCTTTTTTGCCCTCCTAAATGCAATGGCCTGAATTATGCAAAGCAAGGGTTTTCAAGACTTATGCTTAAGAGTATACTGATCACCGCCTTTCGGAATATTTATCGTAATCGAGCCTTTTCGCTGATCAACCTTATCGGACTATCCGTAAGCATGTCACTGAGTATGCTCATTATTTTAATTGTTAAAGAGCAGTACACCTACGATACTTTTCATACTGATAGCGAACGGATTTATCGGGTAAATACCAATGCCTTGCGGGTAGAGGGAGGCTCCGAGCCTTATGCCTCAACACCTTTTCCGATAGGGCGCGTGTTGAAAGAAGAGCACACTTTTTCAGAGCATGTGGTTCGAATTAACAGTGCTTTAAATGGTGACGTAGTCTATGGAAATGTGAACGTTCCTGTTGAAGGATTACTGGTAGACCCTTCCTTTTTCGAGGTTTTTAATTTTCCACTCGAGAAAGGAAATCCGGCCACGGCTCTTAGCGAACCTAATGCCTTGGTCATTACACAACAAACCGCAGAACGGATTTTTGGAAAAGCAGAGCCTCTAGGACAAACACTCACCATAAATGGATACGGAGAATTTACAGTAACGGGTGTTCTAAAGGAGTTCGTCAGCAAAACTCATTTCGAATTTGAGGTGCTGGGTTCCACCTCAGCACTCCCGGCATTCGAGCAAGCAGGAGCTGTGAGTCCCACGATAGATGATTGGAATAACTACTATGGCAGCTATGTCTATTTTAAATTGAAAGAAGGAAGATCTCCTGAAGAAGTAGAAGAGGCGCTGGCAGCCATGAGCAAGAAATACTATGCAGGATTAAAGTTAGAAACGCGCGATAAAGGTTATGAATTTTATTTGCATCCTTTAAAGGAGATAACACCAGGGCCAGAATTATCAAATCAAATGGGGCAAGGCATGCCCACCTTCTTCCTAATATTTTTAGGTACGCTGGCGGGTGTTGTATTGTTAATGTCTGTATTCAACTTCACGAACCTGATGATTGCCAAGTCGCTTTCTCGCTCAAGAGAAATTGGTGTTCGTAAAGTGGTAGGCGCTCAACGCTATCAGGTCTTTTTACAATTTGTAAGCGAAACCATTATTTTTTCGCTGGTGGCTTTAGTTTTTTCGTATGTGCTACTTCAGTTTTTAAAGAGTGGCTACTTACAACTACCCTTGAATGAAGAATTTGGTATGGAGCTACAAGAAGATGTATCGCTGTACTTAATCTTTGTTGGTTTTGCTGTAGTTGTTGGTTTGATAGCCGGACTTTTGCCAGCTACTTATCTCTCTGCCTTTAAGCCTTCGCGTGTCTTGAAAGATGCCAGCAACGTAAAAGTGTATTCCCGCCTCACCCTTCGAAAAGCATTGATGATTACTCAATTCACCCTTTCGGTAGTGTTTGTGATTGTGGTGCTGGTCATCTACAAGCAAATTGATTTTATGATCAATGCGGATTATGGTTTTGATCAATCGAATAAACTGAACGTGCGTTTGCAGGGAGTTGAATTTTCTGCCATGGCTTCTGAAGTACGCAGCTTGCCAGGCGTAGTAAGTGTGGGTGGGGTTTCACACAAGTTGGGAACCTGGAGCGATCGCGCAAGTGATTACAAAAAGAGTGCCGGTGACGAGCCATTTGTGATGCGTGATTTTTTGGTTGATGATAACTACATTCATAATCTTGGGTTGACATTTTTATCGGGTAGAAACTTTGACCCCAACGAACAAGGCGAAAGAGAGAAGCATGTTATCTTAAACGAAACAGCTTTGGTAAACTTTGGCTTTGCCAATCCTGTGGAAGCCATTGGCCAGGCAATTTATGTAGACGACTCTGTGATGCTACAGGTGATAGGGGTAGTCAAGGATTTTCATTATCGACCCTTGAACAGTAAAATTGATGCTTTAGCACTTCGCTATAATCTCTCAGATCTGGCATTTCTAAGTGCGCAACTTGATCCATCTCAAAAAGAGAGCACACTTGCTTCCATCACCTCTATTTGGAAAAAGCTTGACCCTATTCATCCTATTGACTACATGATGTTGGAAGAGGAAATTGACGATGCCTATCGCCAGGCAGGTATGAATGATGTATTGGCAATTGTGGGATACATTACCTTCTTGGCTGTTACCCTTGCTTGTTTGGGTATGCTCGGTATGGCTATGTACTCTACACAAGTACGGGTGAAAGAAGTGGGTGTACGGAAAGTAATGGGAGCCACCGTTCTCGATGTGGTCATGTTGCTGAGTAAATCATTTATGCTGTTAATAGGCACCGCCATTGTGATCGGCACACCCATCAGTTTTTTCCTGGGTGATTTATTTCTCAGTCTATATGCTTACAAAATTGAAATGGGGCCCTTACTCTTAGGCCTTGGCGCGAGTATCATTGCCTCTCTGGGCTTACTCATAGTGTGCACACAAACAGTAAAAGCGGCCATCTCTAATCCGGTTGACTCCCTGCGGTATGAGTAGAACTTTTTATTCAACAGAATCATCCTTATCATCTAACAAGTAGTTACGTATGTTAAAAAATTATTTCATTACGGCTGTTCGCAGTCTATTACGCCAAAAAAATACAACTCTGATCAATGTGCTTGGCTTAACAATTGGCATTGCTTCGAGCTTTATACTTTTTCTACTTGTCCAGCATCAAGCAAGTTTCGACACGTTCAATCCGAACTATGATAGAATCTATCGTGTAGTAACGATGTCAGATGGTAATACAGGCAGTTTTCATACTCCGGGAATACCTACTCCTTTGCCCCCTGCTTTTAAGTTGGATTTTCCTGAAGCAGAGGAGGTGGTCTTCACACAATATCAAGCCGGTGGACTGATTCTCATTCCTCAGCCAGATGGAGAGAGTAAGAAGTTTCAAGAGGAGCGAGGTATTGTGATTACAGATCCTGGGATTTTTAAACTTTTTAATCGCGAGGTAATTATTGGGGATGCACAGAAAGGACTCGATGAACCCAACGAAGCTGTTATTACTGTGGGCCTAGCCAAAAAATACTTTGGAAAAGAAGATGTTGTTGGAGAGGTTTTAAAATTTGATGAGCGAGAGTACAAAATCGGAGCTGTTGTGTCCGATCCGCCAAACAATACGGATTTACCTTTTACTGTTTATTTCTCAGGATGGGGTGGCATCTGGAGTGACGAACAGTGTTACTTTTTGTTGAAGGAAGGTGAATCTATTGAAGCATTGCAGAGCCGAATGCCCGCTTTTTACAAGAAGCACAATACGGAAGAAAATTACGACAATCAGCAATATGTACTCCAACCCTTGGCAGATGTTCATTTTGATGAACGTTATGGTAACTATAGCTACAATACAGTAAGCAAGCAGTCACTCATTGCCTTAGGCACGGTTGCTTTCTTTTTAATAATTACAGCAAGCATCAACTTTGTGAACCTCACCACTGCAGAAGCGGTAAAGCGATCCAAAGAAGTAGGCATTCGAAAAACATTAGGAGGTTCCCGCACGCAGTTGATCTGGCAATTTTTAGGTGAAACGAGCATGGTTACGTTCGTGGCAATTTTGATGGCAGCCGGACTAGCCCAGATAGCCTTATCCTTTCTCAATCCCTTTTTAGAGTTGAGTCTTTCATTTGATCTTCCCAACAATCTCTTATTTATTTTATTTGTATCCGGAATTTTTATTGTTGTTTCTCTCTTCTCTGGCCTGTATCCGGCATTTGTTATTTCTTCCTACAGTCCGGCCATTGCCCTCAAGAATTCTATGGGAAATAAAAATTCATCCGGCTATTTACTGAGAAGAAGTTTAGTGGTCGTGCAATTTTTTATCTCTCAATTTCTGATCATCGGCACCATTGTACTGATATCACAGATGAATTATTTTAAAAATAAAGATTTGGGTTTTCGCAAGGACGCTATTATAAGCTTACCCATTCCGGTTCAGGAAGAAGTTTCTACAGATAGCACTTCTTCCTCACGCATGAGGACTCTGGCGAATCAACTTTCAAAACTGTCAGGAGTGGAACGTTATACCCTCTGCAATACACCTCCTTCCTCCGGTAGTGTAAGCGGTACGGGATTTATCTTAGAAGGAGAGTCCGATGATAAACGAAAGGACACACAGGTTAAAACAGTCGATAATAATTACATCGATGTGTTTGGCTTGAAACTGATTGCCGGAACAAACATTGATGATCTCGATACAGCCCGCAGTGTGGTAGTGAACAGGCGCTTTGCACAAATTGCCGGTTTTACAAATCCGAGCGAAATAGTTGGTAATCGAGTGCGTGTTTGGAGACGAATGTTGCCTGTGTATTAATGAACCGCATTAGAAATTACAGCACCTTGTCACTGAGTGTCAACGCGCAATCTTTTCAAAGCACACTTCCGCAAATTCAGCAACTGTGGGAAAGCACCTATCCGGATCATTTATTTTCCTACGAATTTTAGATGAATCAATTCGCCAATTTTATACAGGGCAGGAGCGTAGCTCAATCATGCTGACACTCTTTACATCCATTGCTATTTTTATTGGCTGCCTGGGTTTGTTTGGATTGGCCACCTTTATGATCAATCAAAAGAACAAAGAGATTGGAGTGCGAAAAGTATTGGGCGCTTCCGTAGAGGGCATTGTGCTTCTTTTCTCTAAGGAGTATGTGAAACTTATCGGGATAGGATTTGTACTGGCAGCCCCTGTTTCCTGGTTTGTGATGGATCAGTGGTTGAGTGATTTTGCTTACCGAATTGATATGTCGGCCTGGATATTTTTAGCAGGTGCTGGCGTAACTCTTTTAATAGCGATACTTACCGTTGGATATCGCTCATTAAAGGCAGCAATGGCAAATCCTGTAAAGTCATTACGCTACGAGTAAGAAAATAGTTAAAGAGCGCTTGGCGATTTGCCAAAGCGCTTTTTAAAAGCGGTAGCAAAATGATTTGAGTTTTTATACCCTACTTTCGAAGACACCTCATGCACCAGAAGGTTTTGTTCCGTGAGTAATTGAAAGGCCTGCTCCATCCTTCTTTCATAGATGTAATCGAAGACGGTTGATTGAAAGTTTTCTTTGAATCCCTTTTTTAATTTGAACTCATTGATACCAAAATGGCGAGAGAGTTGTTGTAGCGATAAATCTTCTGCAAAGTGTGCGGCCAGGTATTCTCGTATCGCATGAAAGACATCCTTATCCTTACTCTTGGAAGAAGTTTGATGCGCTTGACCGGCTGTTGAAAGCTGGGCAAGTTGTAAAGCAGTTAACTCAAGAAGTTTTGCCTCGGCATATAACTTTTTGAATTGACCTGTGAGGGGATTCTGTAAGAGGTCGCGAAGGATCTCAATCATGGCTGTGCTCAGAAAAGCATTCTCGGTTAACACATTTCCTCCTTTTCCCAAGGAGTTCTTGAGGGTGTTCATCCATGGGTTTGATTCACATAATAACTCCTGGTAGTAAGCAAGATCTATTTGAATGTGAATGTTCGTGAAGTGAGGATTCACGTAAAAATCGAAGCAATTATCTTTTAGGAAAACATGGTGGTATTTGCGGGAATCCAACGGAAGAGATAGGGCGTATAATTTAGAATAGGCCGTAGTTTTGCCTTCGACAGCCGCACAGATATTCATGCGGGAAGACATGGTTGGATCTTCGAAATGAAGTTGCAGTGGACTGTTAAGATCTGCCTGGTAGGCGTTGATGCTGAAGTGAGGAAGTTCCAGGGTTTTATGTTCCCAGCTGCCCCAGGCGGGGTGCTTGGCTATTCTTTTAGAAATCCCATCTTCTTCCAGGTGTTCTACCTGTTCACTCAATAAATCTTGATACGAGAGGGTTTTAATAGTTTTCATAAAATCCGTCCAACAAAGACAATGCTCCCTATAACGTAGGACGGGTGACAGGGTTTGCCCGTATACAATGGACTTATAAAAATTTTCTATGTTTAAAAAGATTCTAAAGATTGCAGGTATTGTCTTGGGCTCCGTGGTGGCGCTGGTGGCTCTATTTTACACAAAAGTATATTTTAGCACAGAGGCCCGGATCAATAAACGATACGACATTACCGCACGTGCTTTGCCGGTTGCGTACGATTCAGCCTCTTATGAATTGGGAGGCAGGTTGATAGTAGCCAAGGGTTGTACCGATTGTCATGGAGAAGATTTGGGAGGTAAAATTTTTGTTGACGATCCAGCCTTGGGATTGTTAGTAGCAAAAAATCTGACCTATGGTAAAGGTGGTTTGCCTTCTTCCTATGATGAATACGATTGGACATTGGCCCTGAAGCATGGCGTACGCAGAAACATGAAGCCCTTACTGTTTATGCCTTCGCATGAATTTACCCGTTTAACTGATCAGGATTTAGCAGCCATTATTTCGCATGCCTCACGTGTTCCCAATGTAGATCGGGAGTTGCCCGAAAATAGTCTGGGACCTATTGGACGGATACTAACCGATCTGGATAAACTCCCTTTGCTGCCGGCAGAAATGATCAATCACCAATCCACTCAGGTGAAGTTGGTGAAACAGGAAGTAAGTATAGACTTTGGAAAATACTTGTCAGTGGCCTGTGAAGGATGTCATCGATCCAATATGAAGGGCGGTGCACCCGTTGCGCCTGGCTTCCCAGTGGTAGCCGATATTACCTCTACCGGAAATCCAGGAAAATGGACCGAGGAACAATTTTTAAATACGTTGCGGACAGGACATACACCCGAAGGCAAGCAACTAAATCCTAAAGAAATGCCCTGGACAATGACGAAGGCATATACCGATGTAGAGCTGAAAGCACTCTATGTGTATTTGACTTCTTTATAAATTCTTGGAACGGAAAGACGTGTTGTACTACCAATGTTGTTGAATAACCTGAAGCATTTCAGCGTGCAGTTGGCTGGTAGCACAACACAACTCTCCGCCAAACATAAAGTTGTTTCCACCTTTAAAATCGGTAACGACACCGCCTGCTTGCTGAACAATGAAAGCACCTGCAGCCACATCCCAGGCGTTAAGATTATATTCAAAGAATCCATCAAGCCTTCCGCAGGCCACATAAGCAAGATCAATTGCGGCACTGCCGAGTCTGCGAATGCCATGTGTTTTCTCGAGATAATCTTTGATAATGTTTAAGTAAACATCTCGCTTATCGAAGTGATAGTACGGAAAACCGGTGGCCAGCAAGCTTTCGCTTAAGGATGTAATAGCTGAAACCTTAATTATTTTATCATTGCAATATGCGGGTCCGTTTTCGATAGCGTGAAAGCATTCTTTGCGTGTTACTTCATACACTACACCCAATAAGGGTTTATTATTTTTCACCAGGGCAATGCTGATGGCATAAATAGGTAAGCCGTGTAAGAAATTGGTAGTGCCATCCAACGGATCAATAATCCAGTTATACTCGTGCGCTTTACTTTGTTCAACAGTACCTTCTTCTGTTATAAAGCCCGCTTCCGGTACGAGCGTTTGTAAAACTGAAACAATTTTTTTCTCAGCTTCTTTATCTACATACGAAACTAAGTTGTTGAAAGAACCTTTTTCTTCAATTCTGCTTCTGTCGAAATTCTCACACTCGTATTGAATGAAGGCAGCTACTTCTGTAGAAATGCTAATGACACCGTGTTGAATGCGCTTGAGATCCATGATGTGCGAAGATACGAATCAATCGTCCTCTTCTGTGTTAATTTTCTGTCTTCCTTTACCGGCCACGATCAGTACAATTTCCCCCTTTACCTCTTTTTGTTTGAAATGATCTGCTACTTCCACCAAGGTGCCGTTAACTGTTTCTTCAAATTTTTTAGTCAGCTCTCTGGAAACAGAGGCTTGTCTGGCGGCACCGAAATATTCTGCCAGTTGTTCGAGGGTTTTAACAAGCCGGTAGGGAGATTCATAAAAAATCATGGTGCGTTCTTCCTCGGCTAAAAACTTCAATAAGGTTTGTCTTCCTTTCTTGACCGGAAGAAATCCTTCAAAAACAAAACGATCTGAGGGCAATCCGGATTTTACGAGTGCTGGAACAAAAGCAGTAGCACCGGGCAAGCACTCGATTTTTAAACCAGCCTGTACGGCTGCGCGACTTAATAAAAATCCCGGATCAGAAATACCAGGCGTTCCTGCATCCGAAACCAAAGCAAACGTTTCTCCTTGCTTCATGCGTTCGATAAGCGGATCAACCGTTTTGTGCTCATTAAAATTGTGGAAACTTCGTAAGGGCTTGTCGATGGAATAATGTTTCATCAAAAAACCGGAAGTACGAGTGTCTTCTGCCAAAATCAGATCAACCGATTTCAATACTTCGAGGGCACGCAGGGTTATATCACCCAGATTACCGATGGGAGTAGGAACCAGGTACAGAGATGTTTTGCTTTCCATTACACCAAGGCGTCTATGGCCGCGGCCAGTTTTCTGTCCTTATCAGTTATTGTATTGTTGGCATCGTGGGTGGTCAGTTCAAAACTCACCCGATTGTAGACATTGCTCCAGTTGGGATGATGATTCATTTTTTCTGCGACTATTGCCACCTTGCCCATAAAACCAAAAGCCTCGATAAAGTCTTTGAAGGTAAATGTTTTTACCAGTTTGTTATTTTCTTCTTTCCACATAGTGCCTCAGGTTAAAATCTGTACAAACTTCCAGGATGCTTTCACTAAGATACAGCATGCCAGGCTAGGGTGGACAAAGAATAGCCGATAACTTGTTTACAAGTTGCTGCTAGAGGGCGATCAAGCCTTCAATTTTTGACGCACGCTCGTACACAATAATAACGGCATCGGCATCAGACATTATTAATTCGAAAGTAACACTTGTATATTTTCCATTGGCCGATTGCTTTTCACTTACCGGGTGCAGTGGAAAAAGATTACGAACTTCCGGCTCTTTGCCGGAAGGAACAATGAACTTAAAAATATAGAGGGAAGGCCAGCGGTAGTGTTGGTCTAATTTTTCCCGGAAAGAATCGGCCCATTGTTTTTCCATAAAATGAAAAATGCCGCCATCGGTATGAGCGAGGCGGCATTTTATGAAAGATTGGTTTAGAAAAAGTTATAACGCTTGTCTTCGATATTCGCTTTGTCTTTAATCGCCTCAGCAATTGAATAATTTCTACCCACAGCTGCTTGCTGCAGACTAACTTTATAAGGAGTGTAGTCGGCAATGGCTGGGGCAATCGTTTTATTATTAAGTTCAACAATCAACACACCAGTTTCTCCAATTACAGGATTAGAACGCTTGCCATTCTCCAAAGAGAAAACAAGACCTACTGCCTGAGGGTCGAAACCAACATTGGGGAGTGTATTAACATTTAAACGGATATCGCTGCTGGAGTAAACAGTGGCATCGCTACCAAAGCTATTCTTCACGTCAGCCAATGTACCGGTTGCAGTTTTTAATTTTTCGATGATCATCTGGCCCTTCAACTCATTTTTGACAGCAGGAGTAATTTCGGTCTTTACAGCCTCTAATGATTTGTTACCCTTCTTTACCTCACCCGTCATTACAGCGACAACATAATTGTCTTGTAAATCGAATACAGAAGATACTTCATTGGTGCTGGCATCTCTGAACAACCACTGAACTACCTGACGGGCTTCGCCTAATGCACTGATGCTGCGATCACCAGAACCTACTTTGGTAGCTTCTCGGATTATTAGATTCTCTTTGCTTGCATTCGTTAAGAAGGATTCCATACCACTTACGGAGGTAGCAAAAGCTTCTGCTTTGCGAAGGGCTTCGTTAATAGAAGCATCGCTGGGAGCAATCGCTCTTTCGATGGTGGCAATGTAGTAAGCCTTGTTGGTTTTGGTGTTCGTAACATCAATCAGGTGGTAACCAAATTCTGTTTCTACCACATCGGCTAACACACCAGTTTTTGAGGCATCAAATACAGCCTTTTCAAATGGCTTTACCATTTGACCACTGCTGAACCAACCTAAATCACCACCACGGCTGGCCGTTCCATCGGTTCCGTGCTCGCGTGCTTTTAGGGCAAAGTCAGCACCTCCTTTAATTTCTTTTAGAATACCACGAGCTTTTTCCTTTGCAGCTTTTTTGTCGGCATCCGCATCAGAATCCCATTTAATCAGTATGTGGCGGGCACGGGCGCTGTATACAGTGTCGTTCTCAACGCGAGAAACTTTAGAGACAACAAAGGCTCCATTCTCTACTTGTGGCCCCATCAACTCACCTGCTACCAAGGTCTTGTCGCTTAGATAAGCAGGAAGATTAGCGGCTGTATATTTTACAAATGCATTCGAGTTATCCGAGTTACGCGTTACGAAGGCAGAATCCTCTGTGCTGATTTTCAATTCACCAGCCATTTTAATCACATCTTGGAAAGTGGCTAAGGTATCATCAGCGGAAGCTACCACAGGGAAGCTCACATACTTCAGATCGCGTGTATTTTCAGTCTTAAATTTTTCGATGTTCTTATTGTAGTATGCTTTTAGGTCAGAATCACTAACCGTAATAGCAGAGTCGCTGATGGCGTAAAAAGGAACAAACAAATAGTTGGCTTCAGCAACATCCGTTTGGTTGTGATACTCACGTTCTGCTTCAGCCGTGGTCACGTAGTCGCCTTTAATGAGCAAGTTCTCATACTTAAGACGGATGCGGCCAGGTGCTAAATCGCGTTGAAACATTTCCCATCGTACACGGGGCTCAGATGTTTCAGGCATGTCTTTCAATTGTGCCAGGTAAGATAATACACGGTTTTTATCAAACTGACCTGTCTCAGGATTGGTGAAAGCCTGTTTTACGTTCTCATCTACATTTTTACCCCAGATGAGGTCTTCCACTTCAGCATCTGAAACGCTAACACCCACTTCGCTGTATTGCTTTTCAATGGCATGTCTTACAATGAGCAATTCCCAGGCTTGCTGACGGATAGAGGTCATCTCACGCTCACCAGGATTTCTTCCAAAGTTTAGTAAATAATTGGCCTCACGTTCCTGAATGGCTGCCTGATACTCCTCTAATGAAATTTCAGTGCCGGCAATTTCGCCCACTATATTACGGTTCAACAGAACACCGTTATTACCAAACAAATCGCCAAGAACAAATGCTGCGATAGCAACAAATACGAACACCACTACTCCGATGCCCATCTTGTTACGCAAAGTACCAATCAACGCCATGATTTTTTAATCGTTTTAAGCTGAAAATAAATGAGTTACACTAAAAATAAGTCCGCAAATTTAAGCGCTTACACGGATTAGAAAAATTGGCCTTCCAATTTTCCCTCGAATAGACCTAATATCCTGATTATCAGACTCTATAAAATCCTACTCAGAGTGCTTATTCGGCAAATTCAGCCGTGTACCTGAAAACCTTACACGAATGAGAACAAGGATTAATCTACACGCCTTACCAGAAATAGTAAATGCACCTTTGATCTATGACAATGAGCAGAAGTTGGGTGATGATTCGGTTTTTATTGCTGTTGCTGATGATAGGCATTGCCTGTTTTTCGGCCTTAGCCGCTACTGAAGTGTTCGAGGCAAAAGTACTGGCTGTTGTGGACGGTAACACGTTGGAAGTTAAAACTGCCGAGGGGGATGTGTATACGATCATGCTTAGCGGTGTGGATAGCCCAGAGCTGGAACAAGAATTTGGAAACGAAGCGCGTGTTTTTTTAGAGAAACTGGTGCTCAAAAAGAATGTGAAAGTGACGTTGGAGGGTAAAGATCGATGGGGAAATCGTTTAGCGGTTGTGTGGTTGAAAGGAGTGGTTGATTTGCGCGTTGAGTTGTTGAAAGCAGGACTTGCCTGGACCGCTGAACGAAACCCATTGGCTGAACTGGAGAATGTGCGAAAAGAAGCACAAGAAAGAGGAAAAGGTATTTGGGCTAGTGCAGAGCCTACACCTCCCTGGATTTTCCGAAGACAACAAACACTGTTGCAGGAAAAGAGCAGTTAAAAATAATCAGGTAGATAAATTCGTTAGAGCCTCAAACAAAAATTGTATGAGGCTTTTTCATTTTGTATCAAGCATTAGTCCCAACTTCATTGGAAGAGGACTCGTTGGTTTTGCCTGTGGAAGTACTTTTCTCTTTATCGTTTGTGCTACGAGTACGCAGGCACAAAATTATCCGAGTGGCCCCACTTCTTTATCACCGGCCGTGCAACCTGTTTATAAAGTAAACAAGCAAACGGGCAAGGCTAAGCGGATTCAGCCCAAGGTAAAACATTCTGCAGAGTATCAATTTTACGATCGGGTTCAACAAGCTGCCAAATCAAAAAAGCGGACACTTCGAAAACTCAACAAACCTCAATACACGAACCCGCTTTATTTCGGCCATAAAAATCCACCCAAGAAAAGAGAAGTACATAAGATGCGTTTTTGTCATGAGTGCCGGATCAGACATTGATAGCTCAAGTGGTGGGTTGTTCAAAAGCAGCAAGCTGTAAAGAGAAGACTAACGGTTCTGTTTTAAAAAATGAAGTGTAGAATTTATAGCGTCAAACCGAAGGTGGTGTGAAAAGCATATTGGATCAGTTTTGCCTATCTTTGACTATGCTGTTCCGGTTTATCTTCCTGATCCTTCTACTGCTTAGCACTGCCAGTTATGCGCAGAAAAAAAAGAAATCATCAAAAAATGAAAGTCAGGTAACTTCTGTCGGGCCTTACTATCCCGATGCCAATAAGTACATTCCGAAGACCAAGAAGAAAAAGATGAAGGGCGGTATTTCACGGGAAGCGCAGGATAATTTTTATGCGCAGCGTAAAGTTGTAGCCAAACAAAAGCGAAAAGCAGAGCGAACGCTGTCAGACACCAACTACGCAGATTCCTATCACTTTGGCCACAAACGTCCACCGAAAAGGCATAAGCCGGAAGATATGAAGTTGTGTAAGGTCTGTGGAATCCGGCACTAGTAATTGTTCATTGTCAACTGACCATTCTACATTTAGGCATCGTACATTTAAGCAATGAATCTTGCGAATTACATAGAGCACACCAACCTCAGTCCCGTTCTCACCATTGGCGACATTGATAAACTGGTGGATGAAGCCAGACAGTATACTTTTCTAGGCGTGTGTGTACCTCCTTTTTGGGTAAAGCGTGCTCAGCGCGAAATAGGGAAGGACCCCATTAAATTGATTTCCGTTGCTGGATTTCCCTTAGGCTATACACTCACCGAAACTAAGCTCGATGATATCAAGCGTTGCATCGAAAATGGTGCTAACGAAGTAGATGTGGTCTGGAATATCTCCTCTTTTAAAACAGGCATTCCCTGGACAAAAATTGAACTGGCGAAGTGTGGTAAGTTAGCGCACGACCATCAAACCCTGTTAAAGGTTATTATTGAAACCGCCTACCTTTCTGATGAAGAGATTGTGCAGGCTAGTAAACTATGTGCCGATG
The DNA here is from genome assembly GCA_001464155.1 of Cytophagales bacterium Ga0077538. Classification (GTDB taxonomy): domain Bacteria; phylum Bacteroidota; class Bacteroidia; order Cytophagales; family Cyclobacteriaceae; genus Chryseotalea. Next base: position 26,584 of record LNEN01000234.1, read on the forward strand.
CAGGGGCTGACTTTGTGAAAACGTCTACAGGCTTTGCTCCCAGTGGAGCGAAGGCAGAACACATTGCGTTAATGAGAAGTGCCGTACCTGCTGGTGTTGGTATCAAAGCATCAGGCGGTATTAAAACAAAAGAACAAGCACTCGCCATGATTGAAGCGGGTGCTGATCGTATTGGTACTTCTTCAGGAATTGCCATTGTATCCTAAAACTATCAACAGCGAACCACAGCGCTTTCTGTGATTATATTTTTATGACAAACACGTTTCTTGACTCACTTTTTCCCTCCGAAGCAAGCATTCCTGCTGCTTATCAATTGTCCGCTAGAATTGATCAGCGTGATTATTTGGTAGATGGCAATCTCATTTCGTGGCCAGGCGAATTGGCACCTGTGCAAAGTCCTGTATTTGTAAAGACGGAAAAGGGTTATGAACAAAAAATAATTGGGAGCACTCCGCTGCTCAGTAAGCCGGAGGTGCTAAAAGCGTTAGATGCTGCTGTAAAAGCGTACGATCGCGGGCATGGTAAGTGGCCAGCCTTTACCGTAAGTGAGAGGATTGAACATGTCGAAAAATTTTTAATTCGCATGCGCGAAAAACGCAGCGAAGTGGTGAACCTGTTAATGTGGGAGATAGGGAAGTCGCTGAAGGATTCAGAGAAAGAATTTGATCGTACCTGCGACTACATGGTAGACACCATTAATGTGTTAAAGGAGACAGACAGACGCTCGGCTACTTTCGAAAATGAACAAGGCATCATGGCACAAATCAGACGTGTACCACTCGGTGTAGTCTTATGCATGGGCCCGTACAACTATCCGCTTAACGAAACCTTCTCTACACTTATTCCGGCACTGATCATGGGTAACACCGTGGTGTTTAAACCAGCCAAATACGGTGTCTTGTTAATCAAACCATTATTGGAAGCTTTCAGAGATTGCTTTCCGGCTGGAGCGATCAATATTATTTATGGAAAGGGTAGAGATACCGTTGGAGCACTAATGGAAACTGGTAAGGTAGATGTGTTGGCTTTTATTGGCACCAACAAGGGGGCAAACGAAATTAAACGAATGCATCCCAAACCGCATCGCCTCAAATCTATTCTAGGCTTAGATGCCAAGAATCCTGCCATTGTGCTACCTGATGCCGACCTGACAAATGCTGTGAGTGAATGTGTGATGGGCTCCTTGGCCTTCAATGGCCAGCGGTGTACCGCTTTGAAGATTTTATTTGTTCACAAAAGCATTGTTAAAGAATTTACAGAACGCTTCAATGCGGAATTAGCCAAGCTAAAACCCGGTATGCCCTGGGATGCAGGTGTTGGGTTAACACCTCTACCCGAACCAGGCAAGACCGATTATTTGAAAGGGCTGGTAGAGGATGCTGTGCAACACGGAGCCAAGGTGATAAACGAAAATGGAGGAACCATTCTCAACACCTTTTTTTATCCAGCGGTGCTGTATCCGGTAAATAGTAAAATGCGCGTGTATGTAGAAGAACAATTTGGCCCGGTAGTTCCTATTGTATCGTTTGATAAGGTAGAAGAAACAATTGAGTATGTGGTGGATTCTAACTTCGGTCAACAAGTAAGTATTTTCGGTAAGGACTCTAAGACCATTGCCAGCATGATCGATGCTTTTGCCAGTCAGGTGGGGCGCATCAATTTAAATGCACAATGTCAACGGGGTCCGGATACCTATCCTTTCAATGGAAGAAAAGATTCAGCTGAAGGTACTTTGTCGGTATCGGATGCCTTGCGCGTGTTCTCCATCAGAACGCTAGTAGCCGCAAAAAGCAATGATGCCAATAAGGCTATTATTGGAAATATCATTCGTAATCGCGAATCAGCCTTTTTAAGTACCGATTATATTTTTTAGCAGGATACAGGATTTAATGGTTGTTGAGATTTGCTGTTTGTAATTTTTTATTTATTGAAATGGATGTACGCGTAAAATTTTTGGGAGCTGCTGAATCGGTTACCGGTTCTCGGTACCTGGTGGAGGTAGATTCTTTTCGCTTTCTTTTTGATTGCGGCCTCTTTCAAGGGATGAAGGAATTGCGTCTGAGAAATTGGGACACCTTCCCTGTGGACCCGGCCAGCATTGATGCGGTGGTGATTAGTCATGCCCACATTGATCATACCGGCTACCTACCAAAGTTAGTGAAGGATGGTTTCAACGGGCCGATCTATTGTACACGGCCGACTGCGGACCTGATGGAGATCATGTTGTTAGACTCTGCTAAGCTGCAAGAAGAGGAGGCCGAGTATGCAAGAAAGAAAGGATATTCAAAACACGCTAATCCGGAAGCCCTGTACGGAGAGAAAGATGCCAGAGCAACCTTCCCCTTGTTTCAGATCCATCCTTATGGAGAACGCGTGTTCATTCACAAAAGTGTTGAGATCGTATTTCACAATGCAGGACATTTGTTAGGCTCTGCCATTACAGAAGTATTTATAAAAGGAAAAGAACAAACGAAGAAGATTGTGTTCTCTGGCGATATCGGTCGCTACCAACAGGCCATGCTGCGCGAACCTTCAGCCATCGACCAGGCCGATGTACTTTTTATTGAATCTACCTATGGGAATAAGCCCAATCCCTACGATGATCCGGAAGATGATCTCACACGAATTGTCAATGAGACCTTTAAACGCGGAGGCGTTCTAATCATTCCTGCCTTTGCTGTAGGCAGAACACAGGGCTTACTCTACTATTTACGAAAGCTCATGAAGGAAGATAAAATTCCGGATGTGCCCGTGTATGTAGATAGTCCGATGGCCATCTCAGCCACCTATCTCTTTTTTAAGCACATGGACTTCCATAAAATGGGTGAAGCTGTGAAAGAGTTCGGTCAGGAAATTGAAACGAACATGTTAGTGTTTGTGAAATCAGGGGAGCATTCTAAAGCACTGAATGACCTAAAGAGCCGTGCCATTATCATATCGTCCAGCGGTATGATGACGGGCGGAAGAATTCTTCACCACATGTACAATCGCTTGCCCAATGAGCGAGACACTTTTTTGATTGCCGGATTTCAAGCGGAAGGAACACGGGGCAGAGACATTTTAGAGGGAAAACAGTTTATCAAAATTT
>LNEN01000235.1 GCA_001464155.1 Cytophagales bacterium Ga0077538
TTGCGGATCTTCTGTGTCAATGACTAAATCGTAACCAATGGAGCGCACTGCGTTTTGAAGGTCGCTGGTTTGCAGCTGGTTGGTATCATATTCTACGGTAGTGGTTTGATTAGCGTAATTTACTGAGGCATCTTTTACTCCGGGGGTACTCTTGAGCATGGACTCTACGCTTACTGCGCAAGCTGCGCAGGTCATTTCCAATACGGGAAAAGATTGCTTGACAAGGGGGCTCTTTTTATTTTTTAAGGATGATGCGGATATCGCTGACATGGCTTACAAATTAACTAGGTAAGTATACTCACGATTCGCTGCTTTGTTTTACAGAATCTCAGGGATTCCTTACAAGATTAATCGTTTGTTCTTTAGAAGGCCTTTCGCGGTGTATGCGAGAAGCAATTCTGCAGCGTGGGTGCTCCTTACGCAAGGAAACAGGGCTCAGCGATTAACCCATTTCGTCCAAGGGTTTTCGCACCTCTTCCATGTTCCTGTTTTTCTTTAGCTCGGAAGGTGTCATCCCTGTTACCTTCTTGAATTGAGCTGACAAATGGGCTACGCTGCTGTAACCCAAACGACTGGCAATTTCACTGAGGTTGAGCTCATCGTAAAAAAGTAACTCTTTCGCTTTTTCAATTTTTTGCCGGATGATGTATTGCTCCAGCGTAATGCCTTCTACTGAAGAAAAGAGATTGCTTAGGTAATTGTATTCGTAATGCATCTCTTCTGCCAGCACAGTGGACCAATTGTGTTTGCGGTCAACTTCTTTGCTGTGGTGAATGAGTTGTATGACTTTGTTTTTGATTCCTTCAATCAGTCTTACTTTCCGATCGTCTATGCGGGCAAAACCTAATTCCTCTAAGGCGGTATCCAGTTTTTTCCAGGTGTCAGTTGGCAATTGTTCTTCTTTAAGCACTACCTCACCCAATGAAACACGTTCAGGAACCAATCCTTGTTTTTCGAACAGGTGTGCAACAGCTGACACGCAGCGGTTACACACCATATTTTTTACGTAGACAGTCATGACCTTGAATTATAAGTTCATGTAAGTTACAAAGATCGTATCTCTTCTTTGCCATCCGGATATTTAGCAAAGCGACTTTTTTCACGTGCATGCACATGTTCGTACGTAGACCAGGGCCAGCCACCAAACTGTGTCTCCTGGTATTCCATAAAGGCCTGCTGAATTTCGGCTTGGGTATTCATAACAAAAGGGCCATGCTGTGCAACAGGTTCTCCAATCGGTTTTCCTTGTAATACCAACAAAGAGGATTCTGTATTTCCATTTTGCAAGACTACTTCCTGATCTGCCAGCAATTCAATGGCTTGATGTGAGGTAAAGTTTTTATCGGCTACTTGTAGAGAAGTGCCTTCATAAAAGTAGAGAGAACGGTTCACCCCTGTAGAGGCTTTGGGTAAGGTCCATTGTGCACCCGCTTCTAGTTTAATTGTCCAGATGGCTACTTCATGTTCAGCCTCTGCTGCCCAGGAGTTGGGAGCAGGAGCGGGTGCTTTTGTCTGTTGAATTTGTCCGGCCACTACACGCACGCGTATTGCTTTTCCAGAGGCATCACGATGCTCGTGCGTAGGAATGGTATCATTCCACAACATGGCGAAATGAGGTGCCACTAGTTTATTCTTCTTTGGCAAGTTGAGCCAGATCTGAAAGAGCTCTAAAGGATTTTCCTGTTGCGAGTGTGTTAGCGGAAACATTTCGCAATGCATCACACCTTTGCCGGCTGTCATCCATTGTACATCACCAAAACCAAAACGACCGGCAGCACCCAATGAATCGGAGTGATCGACTAAGCCTTTGGTTACAATGGTTACCGTTTCAAAACCGCGGTGGGGATGGGCCGGGAAGCCCGGCACTTTTTCACCATGGTACATACGCCACTTTTGATTGGGATTAAAGTCCTGGCCGATGGGTCTGCCCGCGATAGATTCTGCAGGCCCCATGTTCTCATTGCCTTTCGGGTAAAAATCTTCATGATGTACACAAAAAAGAAAGGGATCTTGTGTTTGCCAGGGGAAACCTAAGGGCTTAATGGACTTGATGGGGCTGCTCATACGTGAAGATAGAAATTGATTTTAGTTCTTCTGTAAACCAACGTATCAATCAAATAGTTTGGGGTTACCGCGCTTTTTGTTGTTTAGGTGGATGTACCTACGTCTAATGTTTTCTTTTCTGTATAGAAGGGATCAACCAGGGAAAGGTTTTTTGATATTCCCGATACTGATCTCCATACTGAAGCGCCATTTTCTTTTCCTCTAAGAAGGATCCTACTAAAAAGTAAAGAGTGGCCAGGCTGGAGAAGACGAGCCAGGGGAGAGTCATGGTGGGCTGGCACCACAAAAAGAGAATGCTAAACAAGTAGAGTGGGTGTCGTGTAAAACGATAGATTCCGGAGATTACTAATTTTTCAGGAACCACTGGGATGGATGACTTTTGGTAGTTAGCCAACACCTGTCGTATACCGATAAAACTTTTCCAATCTATTTGTTGCAAGGACGCCAAAATGCCGAGTAGTGAAACTATGCGAAGAATCTGAAAGAGATAAACAACGTTGCCTTCTACTTTCCAAAGAAGACTACCTTCTCCCACAGCCAGTAGTAGAATAGGAGTGAGGGTCGCAAGACTCAACAGGTTATAGAAAAGTCTAAACCAGGCGACATAGAACGACTCACCCAGTTTGTTCCGCAACCAGGCTTTGAAAGAAAGAGAGGCCGTGAGGCTGTGCACGATGCTGAAACCCACTACACTTAGGCTGAGGAAAAGTAATTCTTTACTCATAGCAGCGAATCCGTGTCGTGAATTTTAGGTAGGCAGGTATGCATCGATGCAGCGTGTGGTTATTATTTTACTGAAAATGTTTTGTAAAAGAAGACAGGTAGTTCCAAAAAACTACCTGTCTAAGATACTACCTTATTTTGTGATTGTGTATGAGCGATTTTACTTGGTTTACGAATCTTAGTTTACGTTCTCCAAGGCTTTTTTCGCCAGGTAAAAATCTACCATTTCCAATTTGCTGGCCAAACGCTCGTCCAGGGCTTCCAGTGTTTTTGGGGCTGGAGCAATGACTTTATCACCGGGTACCCAGTTTAACGGCATGGACACACTGTGCTTGGCAGAAGTTTGTAAAGCTTCCAACGTGCGTTTAATCTCTTCCATGTTTCTACCTACGTTCATCGGGTAATACATCACCAAACGAATCATTCCTTTCGGATCGATGATAAAGACCGCACGCACTGCCGCTGTTTCACTTTCACCAGGTTGCAGCATGCCATAGAGTTTCGCCACCTTCATGTCGATATCAGCAATGATGGGGAAGCGCATGTACACGCCTGTTTTTTCGCGTACGTTATTCACCCAGGCAATGTGAGAATGAATGCTATCGATACTCAAGCCAAGGAGCTTGGTATTTTTCTTGGTAAAATAGTCTTGTTCGTTGGCAAAGCCGGTGAGCTCTGTGGTGCACACAGGCGTGAAATCGGCAGGGTGCGAAAAGAGAATGACCCAACTGTCCTTACAGTATTCAGAGAACTTTAACTTACCGGTAGTGGTAAGGGCATCGAAATCGGGGGCCATATCGCCAATGCGAGGCATTTGAAAGCTTTGTGTTGTTTCCATGTGTGTAAATATTTTAGCGTTGGAATGTTTTGTTTTGGCGGATGATAGAAATCAACCGCTGTAAAATTCAGATCAAAGATGAGCGCTAATGTCAACTCTTTCGGTGATGCATGTCACAGAGGGAAATGATTTTACTCTTTTGTGGCAATAAATTGCACGATGCTGGCGGGGCCTGTGTGAAAGGGGCCTTCGGCCAGAACGACTTCTTTTTGCACCGCGCGTTCAATGCGCATTCCTGCAAAGTCCTGTTGAAGTGCTTCTAGTGTGTAGAGCATTTCCGGAACTCGTGGCCCGCCCGAGCTGTGCTTGAGTTGTTCGGGTGAAAAGGCTTCCAGGATAATTGAGCCTCCAGTTTTAAGTGCTTCTTTGCATTGTTGATGAAAAGTCTGTCGCTGCGATGGGTATAAATGAACATATATAAGGCCAATCACATCCACTGAAGCAGGTGTTAAGATTAATCCCTCAATGCTTTTAATCGTGTAATCAATGGAAAGATTTAATTCTCTGGCTCTGTTCAATGCTTTTTTCTGTGCTACTTCGCTATAATCGAAGGCACTTACCTCCCAACCGTGTTTGGCTGCAAAGAGGGCATTGCGTCCTTCGCCCTCGGCTGGTAGCAATAACTTACCTGGTTTTCGCAACAAAAGCTGCTCTTTGAAAAAGGCATTTGGCTCATAGCCATACACTGTTTCATTCCCTTGATAACGTTCATTCCAAAATTGACTGGTCATGAGCAGTAAGTGGATTGGAGTATAAAAATTTTATTCTTAGACTTTTTATTACATTTTTTCCCTGACCGCATGTCCGATTGCGCTGACCGATCACTCAGAAGCATGTGCCTTGACCGGGAGGATAACCCTCACTTTTGTTCCTTTGTGTGCAGTACTTTGCAAACTCACTTCTCCCTGTAATTTCTGGACTGCTTTTTTTACGATGTATAAGCCGAGGCCGTTGCCCTTCGCAAATTCGTTTGCCCTAAAATACATGTCAAATACTTTTGACTGATACTCTACCGCAATTCCTTGCCCATTGTCGGTAACTTCTAAGATCAATTTTCCGGACTCTTCGTAGGCTACAATTTCGATAGTTGGATTTATATCGTTGCAGAACGTAATGGCATTCTCTAATAGATTCTGAATAATAATTTTCAGCAGGGCAGGATAGGTGTAAAGAGAGTGTGAAGTTTTTACCTGTGTATTCACCTGAATCTTTTTGGCAGTGATGCTATCGCGAAAGGATTCAGTTGTGAGGGTAAGGATTTCCTGCAACAGCACTTCTTTATAAACAAGTTCTTGTGCTCCCAAATCACTGATGGATTGCAATTTGTGCAGCATGCGGTCAAGTGTGTGTGCGTTCTCATCCACTTTTGCGAAAAGCTCAAGTGCCAGGGGATCTTTTACTACTACTCTTGCTACCTCGGCCAAGCCCATAAAGGTGGTCAACGGTCTTCGGAAGTCGTGTGAAGAGCGATAGAAAAAAGTGTCTAATTCTTTATATGCCTCTCGCAATTCAGCCGTTCTGACTTCAATGCGTGTTTCCAATTCATGGTTGATGTTGCTGATGTAGCTGTAACTTTGTTGTAATTCTTTAGTCTGCTCTTCAATTTTGTTTTTTTGTTCGTTGATCGCGCTGTTCAATTCGGTTAAACTATTATTAGCTTCTACCAATTCTTCCGACTGAGCCAGTATCTCTTCATTTTTTTCAGAAACAGTCTGATTGAGAACACGCAAACGTTGTGCGAACCGGTAATAGAAAATTCCAAAAAGCAAGAATGTAAAGGCACTCACCAAACTTATATAGAGTATAATGCGTTGTTGCCGCAATTGCGCCTGACTTAACTGATTGCTTTTGTTGAGCAGTTCTATTTCTTTTTCCTGCTTTTCTAGATTGTATAGAGCCTGGTAGGCTGCCTGGCTTTGTGCTCGTTGTTTGCTGAACAAACTGTCGGAGAAGAGGTTGTATTTCTGATAATACTCTACGGCCTTTTCACTCTGTCCTGTTTTGTGTAACAGATTAGCCATGTCGATGTAGGTCACCCGAAAGATATCCGTTCCGGAGGTAGGCACGGCCAGTGCGATCGCTTTCTCAAGGTATAGTTTTGCAGAGTCGTACTGCTCAAGCGCAGTGTACGCACGCCCAATGCGGTTGTAATACAAGCACTGCCCATACTCATCACCAATTTGTAAGTCAATCTTCAAACCTTTCCAGAAATAGGGAATGGCCTGGCTATATTTTTTTTGATCAAGGAATACATCGCCCAGGTTAAAATAGTTGGCCGATAAATAATACGGCTTACCAATGCGCATACTTGATTGCAAGCTTTGTTGCAAGTAGCGATAAGCCGAATCGTATTGCCTACGTCTGGCGGCCAGGTTACCAGCTAAATTATAGCACCAATATTTTTGCGCAGACAATCCAATACGATCATACCCTTGAATGGCTTTATTGATATAATTAAGCGAAAGATCATAGCTTTGAATGCGGTAGAAGGCCCAGGCCAAATCGTAGTAGCTACTTGCCAGCAGCATTTTAAAACCATATGCTTCAGAAAGGCGCACGGCTTCCTCCAGGTGTTGCAAAGCGAGTTCGTGATACCCATTCTCTTGCAGTACATCACCCATCCGTTCATAAATTTGTGCCAGGTAAAATCGCGTGCCAACGGAGCGATGGTGAGAGAGCACCTGACTGTAAACACCCAGCGACTCTTCAAATTTACCACGCGCATGGAGTATTCGGGCGCGTTCAAAATTACACAGAGCGAGTGTGTTAGCAAATTGCGCTCCCAGTTGCGAGGCCTTATCTAGCGCTACTTCGGCTTCTGTTAGGCGTGAGAGTTCTACCAATACTGACCCTAACTGTAACCAGGCAAGGGCTTGCGTACTGGCGGGTGCTTCTTTGCTGAGTTTTGTGGCTTGTTCTGCATAGGTACGTGCGCTGTCGAACTCACCGCGCCA
>LNEN01000236.1 GCA_001464155.1 Cytophagales bacterium Ga0077538
AGCAGTATACGGAAAGTGGTCCGGATGATTCTCCGTATGAGCGCAAGTTTAAAGGAAAAGAGAAAATGACTTTCCCGTACAACTTTGCCGAACTGATTGAAAAGGGAGGTAACGATGTATTTGCTTATTCGCCTTATGCGAATGATTATGTGACAGAGTTTGCAAAGGCCTGCATGGTGGGAGAGAAAATGGGTAAGGACAATGTGCCGGACTTTCTGGCTATTTCTTATTCATCGCCAGATATTTTGGGACATGCCACAGGCCCTCGCTCGGTAGAGGTAGAAGACATGTACCTGCGACTGGACAAAAACATTGAAGACTTACTAAAGACCCTCGACAAAGAAGTGGGTGCTGGCAATTACACGGTTTTTCTCACAGCCGATCATGCTGTGGCCGATGTGCCTCAATATTTAAAAGATAATAAAGTACCCGCAGGATATTTCAACGAAGAGTATGCCACCGCTAAGCTCAATGAATATTTGGCGACTTTCTATCCCGGCAAACAATTGGTAGAGAAAATCAGCAACGAGCAGGTGTTCTTAAATCACAATGCTTTCGATGGAGATCCTCGTACTTCAGGATTGGATATGTTTGTGGTGGCCGAGTTAGCCGGAAGATTTTTGATGACGCTTGACGGAGTAGCGAATTACTATACAGAAGCGGTGATTAAGCAAAGTGATTTTGATGAAGGAGGCGTGAAGGGAAAAATTATTCGTGGACATCACGCCAAACGCTCGGGTGATCTGGCCTTTGTCTTAGAGCCAGGATGGTTCGAGGGCAATGCCGTGCAGGGTACTACCCATGGGTCGCCCTATGCCTATGATACGCATGTGCCTATTGTGTTTTTTGGACATGGTGTGAAGAAGGGCTCTTCTTCTGCCTATCATCCCATTACCGATATAGCACCTACTGTTTCCGTAATTCTTAAAATCATGTTCCCGAATGGGACCACAGGGCAACCCATTACAGAATTGTTGAAAGACTAAGGAGTCAGCAGCGCAAATCTACTTCACCACCAATGGAAAGCTGCCCTTGTGCATTCATCGAAATTATTATCTTGCCCAACTAATTAGCGTGTATGAGCGAAAAGAATTTTAAACCTGTGTTGAGTTTGTGGGATGCTACCATGATTGTGGCGGGCTCCATGATAGGCTCCGGTATTTTTATTGTGAGTGCCAACATTACCATGAATGTAGGCAGCGCAGGTTGGTTGGTAGCCGTATGGGTGCTAACAGGTTTTATGACCGTGACGGCTGCTGTCAGTTACGGAGAGCTCAGCGGTATGTTCCCCAAAGCCGGTGGACAGTATACGTACTTAAAGGAAGCCTATAATCCCCTCATTGCATTCTTATACGGTTGGAGTTTTTTTGCAGTCATTCAAACCGGAACCATTGCGGCTGTAGGGGTGGCCTTCTCAAAATTCACTGCGTATTTAATTCCAGCGGTGAGTGAAGAGCTGGTTTGGTTGGATTTAGGCTTTGTCAAAATTTCGCCTGCACAAGTGCTGGCTATTTTTACTATTCTCTTACTCACTTACATCAATACTCGTGGGGTGAAGAGTGGAAAGATCATTCAGTCTACGCTCACGACTGTGAAACTCGTCAGCCTTTTCGGTCTCATCATCGCTGGGTTTTTTATGCTTAAACCAGAAGTGTGGGATGCCAACTGGAGCAATGCCTGGGACATGAAGAAATTATTGCCGGATGGAAACATAGAAACCTACATTACCATTGGTGCGTTTGGCGCGATTGCTTCTGCCATGGTGGGTTCCATCTTTAGCAGTGATGCCTGGAACAACGTAACCTTTATTGCGGGGGAGATTAAAAATCCGCAACGCAATATTGGTCTTAGCTTATTCCTCGGCACCTTGATCGTAACGGTGATTTATGTTTCAGCCAACGTGATGTATACCGGTATTCTACCACTTAATGAAATTGCCTTTGCGGAAAACGACCGGGTAGGGGTGGCAGCCTCCACGGTTATCTTTGGAGCAGCCGGCACTATTGTGATTGCCCTGATGATCATGGTTTCCACCTTTGGTTGTAACAATGGTTTGATCTTGTCCGGTGCCCGCGTGTATTACACCATGGCGAAGGATGGTTTGTTCTTTAAGCAAGTAGGCGAATTGAACAATGCTTCTGTACCGCAGAAAGCACTTTGGATACAGGCCATTCTCGCCTCCATCTGGTGCCTTAGTGGTAAATATGGTGATCTGTTAGATATGATTTCTTTTGTCGTGGTGTTGTTTTACATGCTCACCATTGTCGGAATTTTTATTCTTCGCAGAAAACGCCCCGACATGCCACGTCCTTATAAGGCCTTTGGGTATCCTATTCTGCCACTCATTTATATCGTCATGGGCATTACGTTCTGTTCCTTGTTGATTATCTATAAGCCTGAGTATACCTGGCCTGGATTCATCATTACTCTTATCGGAATTCCTCTTTACTATTTGGCCTTGCGCAATAAGAAGGAGTGATGGGTGAAATGACCATCGTGTGAGCAGACTGAGCCCTGGATAGAATCATTTTTATTCAGGCCCTCGCTTATTATATTTGATATCATGGTAGTACGTTACCTGGTTGGCCTTTTTCTATTACTGCAAATACACTTGGCAGTTGGTCAGCGTATGGCTCCATTTAATCCCAGCCAAGCACTCGATCAGGTAAGTGCTGTGCGCTGGAGTTCGGAAGATGGACTTTCTTCCAATAATCTCACGTCTTTTTTTCAATCACAAGAGGGTCTGGTGTGGCTTACCTCCTTCAATGGCTTTATGTCGTTCGATGGAAGAGTAGTGGAGCTCTTCGATCGGAATAATCTTTCCTTCTTAGAAACAGATGGGTTTTATGCGATTGTACAAACAGTCGACTCAACGTTGCTTTTTGCCTCGCAGGGCAGTGGAATTGTTCAATATAAGAAAGGTGTCTTTAGTACCTTCTCTACTAAGAAGGGCTCCATTCCTAAATCCATCCGAACGTTGTTGAAAACCAGAAGAGGAAAAATTTACGTAGGCACCAACAATGCCGGCCTGCATTGCCTCGAGGGAGATTCTATCTACACCATCACACACCCAGGTCTTAATGAATCGGCCATTATGAGTATGGTGGAGGATACGCATGGAACAATCTGGATTGCTACTGACGGCAGTGGGTTGTTCTCCTGGAAGGCGGGCGTAATGAAAAGGTATACAACGCGTGAAGGCTTGTTGATCAATAATGTCCTGGCCCTGCAGCTTTCAAAGGAGAATGAACTCTTGATTGGAACCACCAAAGGATTGCAAGCACTTAATGAGGAGGAAGTTTTTCATACGCTGGATCAATTCAACAACAAACAGATTAATACGCTCTGGGTGGACGAATGGAATTCGATATGGGCAGGCACAGAGTTTGGACTCGTGCGGTATAATGAAGCCAGCAAGACCTTTGAAGAATTATTAGTGAAGGGTGCGATTGATTTTGTGCGCATCACCTCCATTAAACCCGATACAGAAGGAAATATCTGGTTAACCTCCAATCGCTCCGGCCTGATTCGACTCAAAGAAACGAATATCTCCAATCTCTCCACTCCTTCCTTGTCCAGTAA
>LNEN01000237.1 GCA_001464155.1 Cytophagales bacterium Ga0077538
TCTTCTTCAAAACGATTTGTTGGCAAATTATTTAGGCTTGGTGGACACCGCCATTTACGGTCGCAACAACCAAGTGGAGGAACCCCTGCTTCACTTGAGGGAGCATGCCATCAAAACGTTTCAACAAAAAATAGAAAAAGTGTCCCATGGATAAACTCACCCTCACCGATCCCTGGTACTCCTTCACCTGGTTTTCTCCCGCTACGCTAAATTCGTTTACCTGGGAGAATCCCTTCATACTCTACACCCTACCGGGGGTTTTATTGATCTTTGCTATCCGTTGGATTACCCGGTATCGTTTCAACCAGAAATTACCAATCGCTCTCGCAAAAAAAGATTTACACACTACTCCGCTAGCTTGGTTACGCTTGTTTCCGGAAGTGATCTTTATGTTGATGCTCGCCTTGCTGTTGCTCGCCTTGGCGCGTCCACAAAAGACAAATGAGAAAGTAGAGCAATGGACAGAAGGTATTGATATTATGCTGGCGCTGGATATTTCCCAATCCATGCAAATTGAAGACTTCATCCCCAATCGTTTAGAGGCCGCTAAGGATGTTGCCCGGCAATTTGTGGATGGCCGTAAGCAGGACAGAATTGGTTTAGTAGTCTTTTCAGGAGATGCTTTCTCACTCGCTCCGCTTACAACGGATTACAAATTGCTAAAAACTTATTTCAATGAAGTTAATTTTGACATGATTGAAAACCGGGGCACGGCCATTGGCAGTGCTCTAGGAGTGGTTACCAATCGCATGCGAGAGTCGGAGTCAAAATCGAAGGTGGCCATTTTGATTAGTGATGGTGACAACACAGCTGGAAACATTGACCCCATTACAGCAGCAGAGCTTGCTGCCGCTTACGGCATCAAAATCTACACCATCATTGTCGGCAAAGAAGGTATGGTGCCGTTTGGTAAAGATTTTTTTGGTCGTCCTAACATGGTAGAGAATACAGTGGATGAAACAACCATGCGCAAAATTGCAGAGATTGGTAGTGGTCAGTTTTTCAGAGTAACGGACAATGAAGCCCTGCTAAACGTATTCGCTCAAATTGATGCTTTTGAAAAGGCAGAAATAAAAGAAACCCGTTTTAAAGACACTTCTGATTACTATTCTAATTACCTGATGTGGGGTATCATGCTCTTATTGCTCTGGCTGGCGTTGAAGTCTTCTTTCATGAGCAACGTTTTACAGGATTGATCAGATTAACTGATCAGCGAACACAATTAGCCGCACACCAAAGACGATCAATACTATTCCCAAGACTACATTCAGTCTTCGAATTGTGTTGGTGGTCATTACCAACCGTAGACGGTCAGCCAATTTTGCTTTTAGTAAATCAGTAATAAATACAGTGCCTACGATGGTGGAAAAATAAGTAGTGGCCTGCCAATGCTTGGTGTAACCGAATTCGGTGGTGGCTAAGCCAACCGTTCCAATCCAAAAAATCAGTACCATAGGGCTTAAGCCATTGATCAAAAAGCCTTTTGCCATCAACCGAAATGGACTTCTATATTTAATATGTTCGGGATGAAAGGCTTGCAATTTTCGGCTCTTGATAAAAAGATAGTACGCCCCAAAGACAAACAAGATTCCTCCTCCCACATAGGCTAAATAAAGTCTGGAGGTTGGGTTCTCAAAAAACTGATAGAGACCCAGGTAGGAAATAAGAATATAGATGGCATCGCTAAAAGAAACGCCAACCGCCACCCAGGCGCCACTTCTAAAACCACGTTCAATGCTGGTTTGTAGGATCGTGAAAAAAACCGGACCAATCAGAAAGGCCAGTACCACACCAGAAACAATACCTTTAAGAACGATTTCCATTCTTCTTTGATTGGATAAACGAACGCCAATCTTCCAATTGAGCATTTTTCATCACGCGGGGAAATTTGTTTTGTCCTCCCACTTTTCCCTTCGACTCCATCCAATCGTAGAATGTTTTGATGGGAAGTACATCGACAAAAACATCTTTTAAAGCGGCACTGCGCTCCACGGCATAATCATCATTCAACTCCTTTAAATGCTGATCAATTTTATCCCTTAAAATTTTGGGATCAACGGGATGATCCGTTCCAACATACCAGTGATGTGCAAACAAAGATCCATGCGGTGCGCCCGCAACTGTAAACTCAGGAATTGCCACGTTTAAATCTTCCGCGACCATTTCGATCGCCTTATTCATATTTTCTACCGAAAGATGTTCTCCACACAAACTCAGAAAATGTTTTGTTCGGCCCGTAATGACAATTTCAGCTTCTTCCTTTGAAACAAACTTAATGGTGTCGCCAATTAAGTATCGCCATGCACCTGCGCATGTTGTTAATAAGATTGCATACTCCTTGCCTTCTTCAATCTCATCAATCATAAAGGTCTCGGCATCTGGTAACACATCCCCATTCGAATCAAAGTTTTTCGATTCGAAAGGAATGAATTCATAAAAGATACCATTGTTGAGAACCAGTCGCATGGAGCGCCTGTTAGGATAAGCCTGAAACGCAATAAATCCTTCGGAAGCCAGGTATGTCTCAATGTAATGAATGGGGCGACCCAACAACTTCTCAAAACCTTTACGATACGGATCAAAGGAAACACCCCCATGTACATACACCAATAAATTAGGCCATACATCATGAATAGTTTTGACCTTGTGGTAGGCAATCACTTTTTCCATTAAGATCTGCAGCCAGGCGGGTACGCCTACGATAATTCCAATATCCCATTGTCTGGCGTTAGCAGCAATCTCATCCAGCTTTACATCCCAATTTCTATTCTTCGCAATCTTTTTGCCGGGCTTATAGAAATGTTGAAACCAAAAAGGCAAACGCGCTGCTTGTATACCACTCAAATCACCTTCGAAAACACTGCCGCGCTTATTCAAGTGTGTACTTCCTCCCAACATCAATATACCTGATGTAAATAAATCAGGTGGCAAATCATATTTAGATAAGGTGAGTATTTGACGAACGCTGGTTTTCTGAATTGCCTTGGTCATGTCCTTAGTAACCGGAATATATTTGGAGGCAGATTCAGAAGTGCCTGAACTGAGCGCAAAGTATTTGACCCGGCCAGGCCATGTCACGTTCTTAACTCCTCGCAAGGAGAGCTTCCACCAATCATTGTACATCTTATTATAAGTATGTACCGGAACAGAGGTTTTGAACTGACGGTAATACTCGTGACCACCTTTTCTGAAGGTTTTTAGGATGGACGGAAAGTGGTAATGCTTGCCAAACTCCGTTGCACTGGAGGTCATCAGCAGTTCCTTCAACTCTTTTTTCTGCAAATCGCCTGCTGAGGTGTATTCTTCCTCCAGCATTTCGCGCAAGCTTATGCCTTTTTTCAATAAGGTTCCCAGTATGGCCATCGTTAAATGAAGTTTACGCTGTAATTTTGGTTGGCTAAAAATACATGATTATCAAAAATAATTTAGAACAAATACTGCGAACCATCCCAAAAGGTTGCACGCTGATTGCCGTGAGTAAGACGCACCTGGCCGAAACGGTGTTACAGGCCTACGAAGCCGGGCAACGCATCTTCGGGGAAAACAAGGTGCAGGAACTGGTGGCTAAATACGAGGCACTACCAAAAGACATACAATGGCATTTAATCGGCCATCTGCAAAGCAATAAGGTAAAATATATTGCGCCTTTTGTACACCTCATACACTCGATAGATAGTTTAAAACTATTGCAAGAAGTGGATAAACAAGGCAGCAAAAATGGTCGAGTCATTCCTTGCTTGCTGCAGGTACACATTGCACAAGAAGAAACAAAGTTTGGCTTCTCACCTGAAGAAATTGAAACGCTGTTGAAATCTCCCGAGTTGGCTGAATTGAAATCGATTCAACTGGTCGGTTTAATGGGTATGGCTAGTTTTACCAAGAATCAACAACAAGTCAGAAGTGAGTTTAAATCACTAAAGGCATTGTTTGAAAAACTAAAAAGACAGACACTGCCTGCGAATGTTCGCATGACAGAATTATCCATGGGCATGAGTGGCGATTATCAGATGGCCATTGAAGAAGGAAGCACCATGGTTCGTGTTGGATCGGCTATTTTTGGAAATCGTAACTACACTACCCCATGAATTCGAAACAACTTTTAGTAACTGCCGCCTTGTTGGGGATGGTGTGTGTAGCGCTGGGCGCTTTTGGTGCGCATGCCCTCAAAGAGCAACTCGCCAGCTATCATCGAACAGATACGTTTGAGCTGGCGGTTCGTTACCAGTTCTACCACACGCTCGTATTGCTTTTTCTTGGCTTACAAAAAGATATCGATCCCAAAATTCCTGCCTATCTCTTCTTAGGTGGCATTGCACTGTTTAGCGGAAGTTTATATTTTCTGGCCTTAACCAACTCCACGACCTTGGTACTGGTAACGCCCATAGGTGGCGTTTTACTAGTGGGTGGTTGGGGTGCATTAGCCTGGCATTTCTGGAAACAAAAGTAATGGACATAAAAAAAGCCAGTCGTTATAAACCGACTGGCTTTGAATATAGGAACCGTTATTCTTATTGAGGCTTTTTCTCAGTTACCACAGCGGTAAAGACAAGTTTTGCATCATTCACAGCATTGGATACAATAGTAACAGGCTTTGTTTGAGCACCCATTTTACCGGTGCTGTTAAACGCCACGGTTAGTTCACCACTTCCACCCGGCATTACCGGATCGCGTGGCCAGCCCTTAGGCGTTGTGCAGCCACAGCTCACCTGAACATTCGTAATCACCAAGGGTTCGTTCCCCGTGTTTGTAAACTTAAAAGTATGCTCCAATACATCTCCCTGAGCCATGGTCCCGAAATCATGTGTGCTCTTGTCCCATGTTAGTACCGGGCCATTTTTACTGGCTGTAGTGGCCGATTGTGCATAAGCTGCCACGGTAGAAACAACCAGCGCAGCAATCATCAACATTTTTTTCATACTCATCAAAATTTGATCAAATTTAAAACTTCTGCTTACAACTATATTGCCAGAAATACGCTTTTTTCAGCATTTTAGTTCGTTGGTGTATATCTTTCGATGAACGGTAAAGTAAGTGGCTTTGGATCAGGAAATTGAGAAAACATACGGTAATAAGTTGAGGGTTCGGGCCTGTGGTCTCTGCTGGAAGGAGGATGAGCTTTTGCTTATCAACCATCACCACCTTGGGCCTGAGCACTTCTGGGCACCACCCGGTGGTGGCGTTTCGTTGTGGACAAGTGCTGAGCTGACGCTGAAAAAAGAATTTTTAGAGGAAACCGGCCTTCATATTGAAGTAGGTGCGTTTCAATTTGCAACCGAATTCATTCGGCCTCCCTTACATGCTATCGAACTATTCTTTGAAGTAAAAGCGATTGGCGGATCTCTTCAAAAGGGCTACGACCCAGAAACCAAGCTTGCCGTTATTCATGAATTGGCTTTCAAAAAAATGGAATCGGTACTTGCCTTACCCGTTCATCAGCGCCACGGAATATTCGACATCGCCACTACCCCATTCGACCTAAGAAATCTGCGTGGATATGTCAGATTATTGTAATTTAGGCGCGAAAATACCTATAATTGTAGCTTAAACCGTTTACCATGAACCTTACAAAAATCATTGCTTTTGTACTTCTGGCCTTCAGCCTTTTTCTGGCCTACTACCTTTACAATAGCATCGACACTACTATTAAAGAAAGAGAAGCCATTGCCAGCACAGAAGCTCAAATTATTGATAAGTTGAGCATCATTCGCGAGGCAGAAAAGGTTTACCTGGAGCAGTATGGTAAATATACCAGTTGTACCTATTATCGAAAAGAAAGAAACCATTATCCCAAAAGGTTATGGTGTGGAAGAAGTAATTGTAAAAATTGATACCATTGGTACGATCTCTGCCAAAGACAAGATCTTTAAAAAGAACTACACCATTAATGCTGCTGATAATGGTGAACTCAGGGAATTATATGTGAAGGCTGGTGAAGACGTTGTGAAAGGTTCTAAGTCATACCGCATGAAAAAAGACGGTAATGAAAAATCAGATGAGTACACGTTCCTGGAAGCGGGTTCAATTAGCGCTGTGGCGGATGTAAAACCTGGCGATCGCGTAACTAGAGGTCAGTTATTGATCAGCTTTTGGAATTACTCCCTGAACCCAGCAGTTGATATTAAGACCTTAG
The DNA here is from genome assembly GCA_001464155.1 of Cytophagales bacterium Ga0077538. Lineage (GTDB taxonomy): Bacteria > Bacteroidota > Bacteroidia > Cytophagales > Cyclobacteriaceae > Chryseotalea. Next base: position 6,131 of record LNEN01000237.1, read on the forward strand.
CAGAAGTTCCTGGTTCAGGAGGAAAGAAATTCGATATTTATACTGCTTTGAACAACCGCAATGGTGTTAATGTAGCCGTGATTGAAGTGAAAGACCCTGCTCCAACAAATCCTGAAAGAAGAGAAAGTAACGAAGCCAAGAACCGCAAGCCGTTGCGCTTTGGTTCACGTAATGATGTAAGCACTGCCGGTAACTGGGAATAATGCAGAGCGCTACCGCATCTTACAGGCTCATTAAAAAAATTAAAGACGAGCGCTTTGAAGAAGAAGCGCTTCACGACTATCACCTAATTCTTCACATTGGTATCCGCGATTTCCAGGTTTTGGTAATCGCGGGTGACCAGCGTGTTATCTTATTGGAAGACTATGTTCTTCCTGAAATTTCTTCCTCCACTGTTCTGCTTCAAACAATAGAAGAAATCTTTGAAGCCCACTCGGTATTGAAAGCCGGATTCTGGAAGAAAATATCCATTTGTTTTAAGTCTCAGAAATTTGTTCAAGTTCCAGCCGCTCTGTTTACACCAGAGTCAATGCACGAATACCTGCTCTTCAATGCGCAGGTAGATCCTGCCAGAGAAACGGTTTTGAAAATTGAACATCCCGGAAAGGAAACTGTAACGGTTTTTGCGGTCTATACCGAAATTTTAAATTGGTTATTGGCACAATATCCTTCAAAGCAACCAACCATCCTTCATCAATCTGCGGCCCTCATTGAAGGAATATTGGAAGTAGCCAATAAACAAAATCACAGCCCGCTGTACGTGTACATTGATCGATTCAAGCTACACTTACTTGCTTGCCATAAGGGCAGTCTGGTTTATTACAATCAGTTTGCCATTCATCATTTTCAAGATTACGTGAAGTATATCATGATGGTGATGAAATCCCTTAAAATGGATCAGCGCACAAGTGAAGTCGTGCTTTGGGGATACATCGGAAAAAACTCTCCGCATTATCACGAGTTTTATAAGTTTATCAATAATGTGAAGTTTGGCGACAGACCAGCAGGCCTTCGCTTCGGCTATTTATTTGATGAAGTACAGGAGCACAATTTCTTTGACCTGTACAGCATACATCTTTTGGGAAACTAAATACGCTACATGAAACGCGTGGCTCTCTTTCCAGGTTCCTTTGATCCATTTACAAAAGGACATGAAGACATTGTACTTCGAGGATTAAATCTATTTGACGAAATTATTATTTCTATTGGGTACAACAGCGCTAAGAGCAACCGTTATTTTGAAGTAACCCTGATGGTGGAAAAAATAAGAGCGACCTTTGCCCACTATCCTTCGATTAAAGTAGAAACCTACGCTGAATTAACAGCTGAGTTTGCCAAAAAACACAACGCCAATTACTTACTTAGAGGTTTGCGCAACACCACTGACTTCGAATATGAAAACAGCATTGCGCAGATCAATCGCAAATTATACGCAGACCTTGAATCTGTTTTCTTGATTACCTCTCCCGAGTTCGCGTGGATCAACTCTTCCATTATACGCGAAGTACATAAGTACAAAGGAGATGTTTCCCAATTTCTTCCGTATTCTCTCTAATTCTAATTAGAGGTTTGCCTTAACACCTAGTTGAAATGATCTGGGCATGCCTGGGCGTACGCCAGCGGGTCTTCTTGCCACTTCGTAAACTTCGTTGCCAATGTTGGTTACACTTCCAAAAGCAGAAATAAAACTATTGAAGCGATAACTGGCCGAGGCATCCACAATAAAATTAGCGCCAATCTTTTCCGTTGCTGCAATGGTACCCTTACCTGGTTCAGTGCGCATTTCACTCACATATTTACTGCTTATCGAGAATGAGAAAGAACGATGTTCAATACCTGCGTTGGCGGTAAGCTGGTGCGCAGACAAATACGGAAGCTGATCACCACTTTCTACATTTCCCCAATCTTCATTTGAGGCGGCAAAAGAACTTCCGAACTCACCCATTGTATAGGTATAGGCCAATGATATTGGGAAAAGTAGACCCTTCCACGAAGAATTCGTAGCAGCATAACTAAGCTCAGCTTCCAAACCATACATTGTTGCTTCGCCTGCATTGAACTGGTCGCCAGTTCCTCCTCCCCCTGCCGCGGCCAGATCAGACCCTAGCAAATTTTCATAATCGTTAAAAAACAGGACAATTAATACTCTTTTCTGCTTTGGCTCCTTCGGTAACCCCTGGAGGGGCAAAGCCTCGGTGTATGCCTGCAAAAGCTTTGGCAAAGCTGTTCAATTCATACTCCAGACCTAAGCCAGGGATCCAGACCTCTGAAGCATTTTCTGCCAACACAAGAGTAGACCCCGTGCGCGATGGATCTGCTTTGCCATAGTCACTACGCAAAAGATCAATTTTTTCATAACGCAAGCCAGGTAAGGCTTGCCATTTACCCATCTTCAAATTGTACTGAATGTAAGAGGCCATCGCGTCTGCTTCTGTAATCCGATTGCTCTCTGAACCGGGGGCTCCTTTAGCCGTGAGGTACAGAGCACCATTATTCATACTATAGGCATCATCTGATTGAAAACGATCTTCTTCATCATAGTGAAAACGCAACCCCACTTCAATATCATGTTGAATGGCTCCGGTTATAAAATTGAAACCCATGATAGATTGAAGTCCTTGCGACACGTACGCTCTGTTATTATTGCGCACAAACATGGCATTAGCATTCGGACTCGTACTTCCGGTAAGCAGGGCATATTCATTGCTGTACGTTATCGGATCTTCTAACACATCGGCAATGGCACGGGAAGGTGAGGCGTCATATTTAACTTTATCCAGTTTATACCAATTGCGTTCAAATTCATTTCGATACGCGGTTATCGAAATATCAATATTTTCTGTTGGAAGAATGTTGTATTTGATGGAGTACTGGTTGTGGTCTGTCTTAATGTTATCTACCTGCGAACCCGCGTACCTGCGATAGGGGGTGGCTGCAAAATCCTGATCCGTTAATCCGAGGTACGTCTCATCAGCATCACCAACAGCTTGACCAATTTTAAAAGTAAGCGCCTGGTAAATTTTTACTTCTGCAGAAGTATTGATCCGTACCTTGGCCAAATAATCCTGACTGGTAAATCCAGTAGGACCACCGTTATCCAACTCTTTGAAGCCGGTAGCGCTGTTTTGGTAAGTTTCCAGAACAAACCCACCATGTTCGAAGGAATGACCAATGGCTGCATGGGTTACTCTACGACCAAAATTACCACCCATGATATTTACTTTGGCAAATAACTGCTGGGGAATAGAGGTGGATAAAAAGTTAACAGCTCCTCCTGTTGTGTAGGGACCATACTTGATTTGACTAGAGCCCTTGCGCACCTCTACACCTTGCATTCTGCCAACAGTAGGAAAGTAATAGGCAGCCGGAGCAGTGTACGGAGCGGGAGCCGCCAATACTCCATCTTCCATTAAGGTAATCTTACTGCTTCGTTCTACTCCACTACCTCGCATACCAATGTTAGGGCGCAACCCAAAGCCTTCCTCCTCTTGAATATTAATTCCGGGAATATTTCTAAGGATGCGGTTAACGTCAGTGTAATTAAACTTGTCGAGTTGTTTGATGTTCAGATAATGTGCAGAACCCGGGACATCGGATAAAAATTGACTGCCACCTGTGAGGGTTTCGCGAGTAATAACAATCTCCGGTAATTCGTATAAAGATTCTTTTAAGGTGATGCTGAGTTGCAGCGGTTCTGAAGAGGGAGTAATACTCTGCTCATGGGTGCTAAAACCTATGCTGCTTACCTTCATTCGGTATTCCTGAAGACTCAGATCTTTCAGAATAAAGTAACCCTTTTGATCCGTAGACGTGCCTTTATTCATCCCCACCAAGTACACATCAATGCCAGAAAGTGCCTTACCATTAGGGTCTAGAACCTTTCCTTCAATCGAAAAGCCACCCTGAGCAAAAGAATGTAATGAACTGATTGTTAATAAGATGAAGAGTAGTAAATGCCTCATTGCGCTGAATTTTGCACAAGATTAAGGCTTGTTTGTAATTAATCCAAATAAGAATAATTGATCTTTGTCATAATTCCTGAACGATTGTCCGAAGCTCATTAATGATCATGGCGGTAGCGCCCCAAACGATCTCCTTTTCTATTTCGAAATGGGGTGCCCGCATGGCAAACCGGCCGGCTGCCAATATTTCCTTTTCTTTGATAGAATCTGGGCTCAACAAATCATCCATTCGGCCCACCAATATCCGCTCTACTTCGTGTTGATCGGCAATAAAGGATGGTATGGTTTTGTGGTAACCAATCACAGGTGTCACTATAAAATTACTGGGTATCACAAAGAATTGACTTAAGGTTCCCAGTACAATAACCTCTTCTCTTTTAATACCAATTTCCTCCTCTCCTTCTCTCAAGGCAGTTTCAATGGGAGATTCTCCCTCTTCTGCTTTCCCTCCTGGTAAACTTATCTGGCCGCTATGCGCACCCGGATATTCAGGCCGTTTGATCAAGGGAAATTTGATTAAACCCTCCTCCTCATACAGCATAATCAACACACTGCCGGGTTTGGGTGGTAACTTATGTGTAAAGTTCGGGATCACACTTCCTGCGGGATGTGCACGCATAAGTTCGTGCGCGCGAGCGCCCGGCAAGGGTTGGGCCAATCGTTTTATGAGTAGTTCGCTTAGAGAAGATAAAGACTTCATTTTTTCAGTTGTCTGGCCTTTGCCAAATACTCCTCTATTGCTTCTACAAAAGAGTCCATGGTCTTCGCTTGTTCTAATAACCGGATAGCATTCTCCCCATCATTCATCATCAAATAATAGATGCCCTTATTTCTATAAGCCCAGGCATTGTAAGGGTCTAGTAAAATACTGGCATTAATGTCATCAAACGCCTTTGGCAAGTCCTTCTTTAACAAATAAATGTAGCCTCTGTTATTCAGTGCATAGGCATCGTTCTTATTGATTGCCAAGGCCTTATTCACGGTCAGAAAAGCTTCATCCAAAAGGTCTTGCTCAATTTGTACCAAGGCCAGCGTTGTATAGGCATTCGATAAATCGGGATTGATAGCAATAGCCTTTGCCAGGAGTTCATTGGCACGTCTTAGGTCCTTTTGATAATAGAAAACGGTTGCGAGGTTTACCAATACTTCTGCATTTTCAGGAGAAAGACGTAGCGCATTCTCGAAACTAAGCTGCGCTTTATCGAAGGTTCTCAATTTAGTTTGAACAAGGCCCTCTGTAAAATGCAAGGGGAAAGTATCTGGCTTCACTCGACCCACTGCCTGCAGATCTTGTAATGAATTATAGTACTCCTTTAACTCGTAATAGGTATTCGCTCTGTTGAAATATAGTGGCCAATATTGAGGATTACAGGCTAAGGCGCGATCGTAATAAGCAAGCGCCTCTTCAAAATGCCGTTGATTAAAATGAATGGTACCACTGTTGTTCAACGCGTCTACAAAACAAGAGTCCAGCTTGAGCGACTCTTCGTAATAAGTAAGTGCCTGCTGGGCATTACCCTTCATTCGCGCCTCGTTTCCCTTCAGTAAGAACCGCTGCAGTTTTACCTCGCGAGATTCCATACAAGAAAACATTAGTGACACTATTAGCAGTGCAAATCCAAGCTTCATATTCATTCTGCTAAGTAAACTTTGATTTCTCTAAAAGTAAAGCACTTGCCCCTTTATAAAGCACCAAATGAAATGAATA
>LNEN01000238.1 GCA_001464155.1 Cytophagales bacterium Ga0077538
TTCTTCGGAGTTCCGGTCGATCCGCTGGTGTAGCGGTCAAAACTTGATTGGTTGTTCAGCCATTGGGTTAGAAAAGAGAAGGTTGATTCTTCAAAGGCACTTTGGGCAAGCATTTTTCCTTGTTGAATATCAAGAAGTGACACCACGTGGCCGTTCACTAACAACTGCTCATGGGAGTAAGGCATGAGTGGAATCAGTCGTTGGTAATGCTTTTCAGATCGCCTTTCAGCCGATCGATAATGATTCGTTCTTTTTCGCTATAGCCACTGCAGGATTCTGCCACACGTGTTACGACCCGAAGGATTCTTGCTTTCAAGTCTTCGGTGAGGTGGTCTCGGTATTTCTTAAGATCGTGCAGGGCTTCGTTGTACGCCTGATCAATGCTGGGTTGGGTAATTTCATCCAGTAGTTCGAAACGACTCTGGGCAATCCAGGAATTTAATTGCAGCTCTTCTTCTACAATGTTGTTGAAAGCCATTCGCTCATCCGCACTCAGCCCTTTGTCTGCTTTGGCAATCACATAAGCCATCTCGGCAATGGCTCGGTAAATTTCTCTTTTTTCTATTTCCATACGACACTACAAGATAGCACCTTGTTGGAATTAATCAGGCATCGGTGTGTACTTTCCACAGCGATGCCTGAAATTATTGGTTAAGGGAACTTCGGATATTTTGACCAGTCTGGTTCACGTTTTTCCAGGAAGGCATTCTTACCTTCTTTCGCTTCTTCAGACAAGTAGTAGAGCAAGGTTGCGTTTCCGGCCAACTCTTGTATACCCGCCTGTCCGTCTAACTCTGCATTGAAGGACGACTTCAACATGCGCAAGGCAATCGGACTTTTGGAAATCATTTTACGACTCCACTCAACATAGGTCTCTTCCAACATTTCTAACGGAACGACTTTGTTCACCAACCCCATGTCTAAGGCTTCTTGCGCATTGTATTGATCGCATAAGTACCAGATTTCGCGTGCCTTCTTTTGGCCCACTACACGTGCCAGGTACGAAGCCCCAAAGCCTCCATCAAAGCTTCCTACTTTGGGACCGGTTTGACCGAAGCGTGCGTTCTCGGCAGCAATGGAAAGATCACACACTACATGCAAAACATGTCCTCCGCCAATGGCCCAGCCAGCCACAGCGGCTACCACAGGCTTAGGAATGGAGCGGATCATTTTTTGAAGGTCTAAGACATTGAGACGTGGCGTAGCATCCTGGCCAACGTAGCCTCCGTGGCCGCGTACGCTTTGATCACCACCACTACAAAAAGCTTTACCGCCTTCACCGGTTAAAATGATCACACGGATGTCCATGTCTTCCCGACAGATGTTCATGGCGTCAATCATTTCTGATACGGTAAGGGGCGTGAACGCATTGTGCACCTGCGGGCGGTTTATACTAATGCGGGCAATGCCGTCATACTTATGAAAAAGTATTTCTTTGTATTCTTTGATCGGTTTCCAGGGATACTTAAGATTCATAACGTGCTTTTAAACTTTTCTTAAAGGATTCAAATATCGTTTTGTTCAGGTTAGGATCACTCTCTATTTCCAGAATTTTCGGAATGCCATCTCTTTCAAAGAGATTGTGGATCATGTTCTTTAGCTTTTTGCGATTGTCTACCGGCAGGTGCTCGATACCGTGTTCTACACAGAGATATTTGGCATTCAGTTTTTGTTGGGTCACAAAGAGTGCGTCTGCTTCCGGCATATCGGAAGGGCCATCTATCAATTTAAAAATAACCCCTCCGTGATTGTTGAGCAAGACAATGCGGAGATTGGGCAGCGAGTAGTTATGCCAGAACGCATTGCGGTCGTAGAAGAAGGCAATGTCACCGGTAATCAATACATTCAACACATCCGGATTGGCCAAACAATGACCAACAACTGTACTTGTGCTGCCATCAATACCGCTGGTACCCCTGTTGGCGTACACGTTTATGTTGGAATGCTGGGTGCTTAGACCTATGTAATTTGCATAACGAACACTCATGCTGTTGGCCAAGTGTAAGTGGCAATCAGAAGGCAGGTTGGTGACCACTTCTTTCACTACTTCAAACTCATTGAGTTCTGTTTGTGGAAAGAAGTTGTTCGTTACTTCTATACACTTACTTTCTTCCAGTGCCCAGAGTTGTTTGTAATTCTCTTTCTTCTGCCGATCGAAGCTTTCTTTTTTATCGAGCGTGCTGAGAAAGGTAAAGAAGGTTTCGGGTGTAACAAAAACGGTATGACTTAGATGCTGATAGGTGTCCGCCACTTCACCAGCTTCTTGTATGTGCCAATGCACGATGGGTGTATACTTCCGTAGAAAGAGTTTTACTTGTTTGGAGATAATAGACTTGCCCACCGTAATCAACAACTCGGGTTGTAAGGACTCTTTTAATTTTTCCGGGGCAAAACCTAAAAAAGAATCAGCATGCTGAATGCTGTTTTCGAGGCCATGCTGGTTGGAAAGTATATCGGCAATCACGGGCAAGGCATGTTTCTCTGCATTGTAACGCAGCAATTGGTGCAGTGCAGAGTCTTTGTCTTCTTGTCCGCAGACAATCAATATTTTGTTGTACGTCTTCCAATGTTCAGTAAAGATTTTCTTGGTGCTTTCCGAAAGTTGCGCTTCAGAAGGTTGTGAGTCAATAATGCGAAGGTCTTTCGAGAAAGTAATGCTTTCGCCTTTGGCAGGATAGAGTGGCTCTCGAAACGGTGCGTTGATGTGTACGGGGCCGTGCTTCTGTAGTTGGCTCAGGTTAATGGCTTCGTTTACCATTCGGTTGATCGCCCAGGCGTTATCAGCGGGCGTATATTCCTGCGGTAATTGATAAGAGCCTTTTACATGCTTGCCAAAAATGCTTTGTTGAAAAATGGTTTGTCCATCGTGCTGACCAATCCATTCGCTGGGGCGATCGGCAGAAAGAATCACTAAGGGAATTTCAGAAAAATAAGCTTCGGATACTGCTGGAGCCAGGTTGTAGAGGGCCGAACCAGAGGTACAGATAACTACTACTGGTTGTTTAGTTTGTTGAGCAAGACCCAGCGCAATGAAACCTGCACTGCGCTCATCGCTAAACACATGCATCTTAAATGAACCCTGTCGGGAAAATGCCAGCGTAAGGGGTGCACAGCGCGAGCCGGGACACAACACCACGTGCTCAATACCTTTTCGCGCACAGATTTCAGCAATGTCGTAAATGGCTTGGTAATTCATGCAGGGCGATCTTTATTGAATTACACTTTCCAAGGTCTTCATTTTCATTTCGGTTTCTTCCCATTCCTTTTGCGGATCGGAATCAACGGTTACACCGGCACCAGCATAGAGGATGGCTTCCTCTTTTTTGAGTTGAAGACAACGCAAGTTCACAAAAAGGTTGGTGTTTCCGTGAATATTTACAGGCCCCAGATAACCACTGTACAATTCGCGGTCATAGCCTTCGTGTTGTTGTAAAAAATCCAGCGCGGGTTCTTTCGGCATTCCACACACAGCAGAAGTAGGGTGGAGTAAATTCAACATGGTAGAACCCAGTTGTGAAAAATTGGAGGCTTGCATGTCAACCGTAAAAGTACTCTTGAGGTGCATGAGGTTTCCGGCCACAATTGTCTTGGGACCCTGCTCTTCGTATTCGCGCAAGCGTATTTTCTTTAAGCAGCTGATGATGTAGCGCTCAACTAAAGCCTGCTCTTCAATTTCTTTTTGGGTCCACGCCACATTCTTGAGATCAATGCCCTCGTGCCAGGCTTTTGTGCCTGCCAGTGCCACAGTTTTAAAAATGGTATTGCCTTCTATCGAAACTAAGATTTCGGGTGTAGCACCGAGCCATGTGCCGTGCTCGGTGGTACTGATCAGCGACACCATGGCCGTGGGGTAACGAGTACAAAGCTTTTCAAAAGCGTCTAACACATCGAACCTGTTAGGAATATTTCTGGTACGCGAAGGGACAACTTTTTCAAAAGCACCTGCTTCAATGTGTTCCACCCCTTTACGTACTAATTCTTTGAAGGTGTTTGTATCGGCAGCAAAAGGAGCCTTACTTTTTTGAATATGAAAGCTCAGGTTTCCTGAGGAGGAAAGCTGTTGCTGGTGCAACCAGTTGTGCGCGTCTGTTTCTTTAGTGGATTGTGGTGGTTGGAGTAAGCCTTTGTTGAATTGAAAGAAATAATCTACCGGTATAAAACTTCGGGTCACTGCGTTGAAAGGAGTAATCATGAATCCTTCAGGCAATTCTTCTAACGCATCCTCTTGTGATAAAGTCTTTATTGACTTGGCAAGTATTAATTGCTGCGCAGTTTCATTGGGCAAACGCCACAGCGCGAAGTTGTCGCCTTTGTCCAAAGCAGTTTCAATCACCCCCTTCACATGAAAGGCCTTATTTTCCTTTTTCTCTGTTTGTATCAAATGAGCCAGCGTCACTTTTTTCAATACTTAATTCTTCTTATCTAAAACAGCCATGGTAATACGGCTGATGCACACTAATTCCTTTGCTTCATTGGTAATGCGTATTTCCCAAATCTGTGTTTTTCCACCGATGTGGATCGGACGGGTAATGCCTGTTACCACTCCGCTTCGCGCGCTTTTAATGTGGTTAGCATTAATTTCCAATCCTACACAATACTGTTTGGCAATATCCACGCAGCAGGTGGCGGCCACACTTCCCAGTGTTTCGGCTAACACCACCGAAGCACCTCCATGTAACAAGCCAAGGGGTTGATGTGTTCGCGCATCTACAGGCATGGTGGCTTCAATATAATCGTCCCCTATTGCGGTGAATTGGATACCAATGTGATCCATCATGGTGTTGGCAGACATTCTGTTTAGAATCTCAAGGGTAACGCCTTCTTTAAAAATGCCCATTTTAGTCTTCGTGGGGGGTTAAGGGGTACAGGTTGGGAGCCTTGTTAACTCTCAAGTATTTGTCCTATACTTGCGGCCAAATTACCCAAAATTGAACTCCAAAAAAATCTATATCGTACGCCATGGTCAAACGGATTTTAACCTCCGAAACATCGTGCAAGGGAGTGGCGTAGACAGTTCGTTGAATGAGAGAGGACAAGCCCAGGCCAAGGCCTTTTTTGAGACCTATAAAGAGGTGGCTTTTGATAAGATCTACACCTCTGTATTACAACGTACCGTGCAATCGGTTCAATCTTTTATCGATTTGGGGATTCCTCACGAAAAACTGGTGGGTTTAAACGAAATAAGCTGGGGAACGAAAGAAGGGCACCCCATTACCCCCGAGGAGGATGAATATTACCACTATATGCTTAAGCAGTGGCAATTGGGAAATACATCACTTTGTATTGAGAAGGGAGAGAGCCCGGATGATGTAGTGAAACGAATGAAGCCTGCTGTGGAGCACATTCTTCAGCAAACAACAGAGCAAACCGTTCTGATCTGCATGCATGGCCGTGCCATTCGTATTTTGTTATGTCATTTGCTCAACTATCCCTTAAAAAGCATGGATATGTTTGAGCACCAGAATCTTTGTCTCTATCAACTTACGTATACCGGCTCCATGTTTAGCGTTGAATGCTATAACGATGTGCGTCACTTGCGCTTAGTACCCTGAGACAAGGCCGATTTAGCTTTTGCATCGATGCTATTCTTGTATTCGTGCTTTTTGTAACTAAGCGCTTTTTCAAAATAGATTTTTGCTTCTTCTCCTTTACCCTCAGCCTGCAAAATATACCCTGTTTGTAAGCAGGCATTGGGCGCAAAGTACCAAGGTTCTGCGCCACTCATGGAGACACATTGCTCATAAAATAATTTGGCAGCGGGTAGTTGGTTGGTTTTGTGTGCGAGTCGTGCCTGACGATAGTAAAATTCCACTTGTTCTTTTTTGTTCGGCAAATCAGTCGGGGTCACAGTGCGTATGGTTTCACGCGCTTGCTCGTAGTAGCCACCATCGGTGAAGAAACGAATTTTAAAGAGTTTTGCATTGAGGACATCTCCACTAGCCAACGTGCGTGCCGCGTACTTGTCGGCTTCTGTGTTTTCGTGCCCTTTTTCTTCTGCCTTTACAAAGTAGCTGGTCGCGCGATCTTTTTGCCCCAGTAACAGGTAGCAAAGGCCGATTTTAAAGTGTGAATCTTTAATAAAATTTTCTCCTTTAAACGTTTGAATGTAGAGAAGAAACTCGGCCACGGACTTTTCATACTCACCTTTATATAAAAAGGCTTCTCCCAAAAAGTAATGGATGGAAGGAATACCAGTAGACACTAAAGGCTGAAGGAGTTGGATAGCTTTTTCCGACTGGGCATTTTTTAAGGAGATAGAAGCTCCAATAAAAGAAGCAAGGGGATGATCGTTTTCTTTCCTTGCTCTTGCAGTACATACGCTTGCACTAAGGCAAGTACTAAGCTGGCTTCTATACTTACCTTGGAGGTAGGGGCACTGGCCTGTTGTAGTTCTTTTAAGCCAAGTGAAATGTTACCCGTCATGTTCAGCATGGACAATACCCAATTGTATTTTTCAGGTACAGAGCCCATAATGATCTGTAGCAGGCCATGTGATTTTAGCAAGGGTGCATAGTCTGGATATTTTTTCCTGCCCTGTGCTGCCAGCTGGTAAGCTTTACGCAGTTGAAAGGCTGCTTCTAATTCATGACCAAATTTCAAATAGACAAAAGACCAGTACAGGCATAAATCCGTTTCGAAATAGAGGAGGTCTGCACCTTGTTTCTTGATTGATTGGAGCTGATCCAACTGTTCCTCAAAGGCTGTTTCATACGCATTAAAGCGAGTGGGGTCTTCGTTCACTAAGAGTTCAAGGGCATTGCTTAGCCCTTGCAGGTAGAGGCTTGCCGGTTCTTGAGAAGTGCTGATGAGTCGTGCTGGGTCCCATTGTAAGTGTAGAAGCAGCTCGTACTTCTTTTGCTGAGTGGAATGCAAAAAAGGCAAGCGATTAGGCTTGCCTTTTTTATGATGGATGGATGAGAGATTGCTTCGCTACGCTCGCAATGACGCATTCGCTTATTCAGCTGTTTTTCTTCTGCGTGTTGGCACAACCGTAACGGCAGGTTTTGCTGACTTAGGCTTATCGCTTTCATCCAGTGTGTCAATGTCTACATCGGCTAAGATACGGCCTGAGTGTTCATCGATAACGATTTTTTTCTTCTCGCGGATCTCCGCAATTTTTTGAGGAGGGATAACAATGTTGCATCCTTCTGCGGCACCACGTACTACACGAACAACCGCTAAGCCGTTAGAAAGGCTTCCGCGTAAACGCTCGTAGTATTTCAATAAGTTCTTGTCTTCGATTTTTTTAGTAGCCTTGTCACGCTCACCCAATAAGCGGGCTTCTTCTTCCTGGCTTTCGGCTAAGATGCCATCCAATTCTTTTTTCTTGATGTTGAGGTGTTCGCCACGTTCGTTGATCTGGCTTTCGATTTTCTCTACCTCATCCTTCTTACGCGTGATTTCGTCTTTGGCTTGCTTGATCTTTTTCTCGCAGATCTGTATTTCAAGTTCCTGAAGCTCTGTTTCTTTGGTGATGGCATCAAACTCGCGGTTGTTGCGTACGTTTTTCTGCTGCTCCTGGTATTTTTTAATCAGCTTTTCGGCCTCTTTAATTCCTTCTTTGTTCTTTTTGATGCTCTCATCCATTTCCTTCTGCTCTGCCTGGTAGCGGCTCAGACGGGTTTTGTAGCCTTCTATTTCGTCTTCGAGGTCCTGAACTTCATCGGGCAAATCGCCTCTGAGCTTCTTCAGTTCGTCTATTTTGCTATCGATCGATTGGAGTTTAACAAGGGCTTCTAGTTTCTGTGCTACGGTTTGAGTTTCCATCAGAGGTAGTAACTTATTGGATTCGTGATAGTTGCGGAAAAATTGACTGCAAAAGTAGGAAATTTTTTGGTTAAAAGCTCAGCTATTAAATCTTTCGTATAAACCTCGCTTTCATAATGCCCAATATCAGCAATGGTTAAGTGGCCATCGGCATCAAAAAACTCGTGATACTTAAAATCAGCTGTTACAAAGAAATCGGCTCCAGCCGCAATCGCTTTGGGTAGTAAAAAGCTCCCTGAACCTCCGCAAAGTGCCACTTTTTTCACTTTATGATGCAGCAAGGGTGTGTGGCGGATTACTTTCAAAGACATGTTGTTTTTCAAACGCTTCAGAAAGGCGATCGGTTCCATGGCTTCTTCCAGCTCACCGATTATTCCCGAGCCAACTTCTTGATTTTCATTGACTAAAGGCGTTAAATAATAGGCCACCTCTTCATAAGGATGGCTTTTTCTGAGTCCAGCGATAATTTTGTCTTCCAGGTAATTAGGGAAAATAACCTCTACCCGAGTTTCCTTCACATATTCTTGCTCGTTCGCAAAACCTATGTGTGGTTTAGCCTCCGTGTTGGGTTTGAAAGTACCGGTACCATCTACTCTAAAACTGCAATTCTGATAATTTCCAATGTGCCCGGCACCGGCCTCATGTAAGTCATTTAAAACGGCATCTACATGTCCATCTGGAATGAAGGTGCTAAGCTTGGTGAGCGTATCTTTTCTGGGCGACAGAATTTGAAGATTTTGAAGCCCAATTTTCTCGGCAATTTTTCGATTTACCCCAACGTGTACATTGTCCAGGTTTGTGTGAATCGCATAGAGGGCGATATCATGCTTAATGGCCTTTAGAAGAGTACGCTCGATATAGTTTGTGCCAGTTAATTTTTTAAGCCCTTTGAAGAGAATGGGATGGTGTGCAATGATGAGGTTGCATTTTTTGGAAATGGCTTCGTCCACCACTGCTTCGGTGCAATCGAGGGTAATAAGTACTCCACTTACTTCCGCTGCTTTACTTCCGGTTAATAATCCACTGTTGTCATACGACTCCTGATAAGCCCTGGGGGCCAATGTCTCCAGGTATTGAATGATTTCCTGTATTTTCATAGAAGGTGACTACTTATCGTAAAGAGATACTTTTATCAAGTATTTTTGCCTTGAAAACAAAGCTAAATGTTTCTGGTAAGGATACTCCTTTTTCCCTTCGCTGTTTTATACAATGTGATCACGCGTTTGCGTAACCGCTTGTATGACCTTGGTATTCAACCTTCTGCTTCATTTGATATTCCCCTGATAAGCGTGGGCAATCTGGCGGTCGGAGGTACAGGGAAAACCCCGATGGTTGAACACCTGATTCGCCTGCTGAACGCACACCACTTTTCCGTAGCAACCTTAAGTCGTGGGTATGGTCGTACGACCAAAGGCATGCGCCTTGCCAACAGCAACGATACCGCAGCCACTTTGGGGGATGAGCCCTTTCAGTTATTTCAAAAATTTAAAGACACAACCATTGTTTCGGT
>LNEN01000239.1 GCA_001464155.1 Cytophagales bacterium Ga0077538
TTCCGTTTATAGGCCACGCAGATTCAACAAAAGGTAATGCTGTGATCTGGCGATTGGCAGATCAGGATGATGTTAGACTAGATGGTGAAAAAAAATACAAAGTTTACAATTTGTATGAAGGATATGATTCAGTTGTGGTTGACTACGATGTTCAAGGCTATTTTTTTAGGTCTAAAACATTAGGGTGGATAAACGCTGATTACTTCGTTGAAGATACTGAAAAGGTTAATTTTAGGATCACTTTAGAGGAATTTTCAAAACCTTTAGTTATATTAATATACAAGGATATTAATTCTATAGTTGGACAAACCTTGAGAAAAGATTCTTTTGAATTTCTCGAGCTGCCCCGAGGTAGAACTCCGATATTATTTATTTATGATATAATTGATGAGAAACCGCATTTCTTTATTGATTCGGTTTTTAGTTATGAGCCAAGGGTCATTAAACTTAGCTCTAAAAGGAACACAGAGATCGATAAGATACTTAGTGATTATTTGAGATGACATTTACCACCGACTGGTCGTAAAGTCTAGATACGACCATAGATATTTCTCCTCCTTTGTCTTCGCAAAGTCTCCAGAAAGGGACTCTGTGAAAATGGAATTACCATTACTGCGTTTTGTGTCTTAAGAAAGCTCCCGTATTTTTAGAGGCTTAACTATGAAACGCACCATCCTTCTCTACAGCCTGGCCTTAGCCGCTCTTCTTTTCCTCTTGCAATGGTTGCAGTTTGGGTACATAGTCCGCGATCTGTCGCTTGAATTTTATCTGGGCGTTGTAGCAGTCGTATTCACGGCAGTGGGAATTTGGGCGGGTCTAAAACTCACAAAACCTAAAACGAAAGTGGTGCTGCAAAGCAACTTCATTTTTAATGAGGAGGAGTACAATCGCTTGGGCATCAGCAAGCGCGAACTGGAAGTGCTGGGACTAATGGCTCAGGGCTTATCGAATCAGGAAATAGCTGATAAACTCTTTGTTTCCCTCAACACCATCAAAACCCACTCCGCCAATCTCTTTATAAAACTCGATGCCAAGCGAAGAACGCAGGCTGTGCAAAAGGCGAAGGAACTAGGATTGATCGGATGATATAAAATTCAATAACCCCCGCACCTTTAAGGAGGGAGACCAAAGGACGGGGTGGTTCAAACTTTCAGGTGATTTTGCTAAGTTTATAGACAATCATCCTTTTGGGTGAGGCTAAAAAGCCCTTGTGTTGCTTTGTTTGCAGCACTAAAACCAATTCGTATGAAAAAAATAATACTCCTCAACGGACTTATCGCGGGGGCCATCGTGTCGGCCATGCTGCTGATTACCCAGTACATTTTCAGGACCAACGGCACTACACTGGATTATGGCATGCTCATCGGCTTCAGCACCATGATCATTTCCCTGTCCCTGATTTTTGTGGCCATAAAATCCTATCGTGACCAGCACCAAAACGGCATCATTACCTTCGGCAAGGCTTTTCAAATTGGAATTTTGATTGCCAGTATCGCCTCTTTGATGTACGCCACTACCTGGGAAATTTATTTTAACACAGCCGGATCTGATTTTGTGGAGTGGTACAGCAAAGCGCAAGTCGATAAAATGGTAGAGGAGGGCGCCAGCGAAGCAGAGTTGAGTGAAATGAAAACCAGCTTGGCGCAATTGGCTACGATCTATCAAAATCCATTGATGCGCTTTAGCATGACTTTGTTAGAGATATTTCCGGTGGGCCTGATCATCACCCTCATCAGCGCAGGCTTACTGCGAAAGAAAGAAATATTGCCGGCATAAATTCCAAAGACGATGCAATCAAAAGCAACCACTGTTCCCGAGTACATTGATTCACTACCTGCCGATCGAAAAAAGGCGATCGTAGCGATCCGCAAAGCGATCTTAAAAAATTTACCCAAAGGGTTTGAGGAGGTAATGAGCTATGGTATGATTGGCTATGTGGTGCCACATAAACTCTACCCGGCCGGCTATCATTGCGATCCGAAATTACCACTGCCCTTTATCAGTGTAGCTTCACAGAAAAACTACATTTCTTTCTATCATATGGGCTTGTATGAAGGTGAGCTGTTGGATTGGTTTAGAGAGGAGTGGAAGGAGGTATCGACCAAGAAACTTGACATGGGAAAATGTTGTGTGCGCTTTAAGAAACCTGAAGATGTTCCGGTTGACTTACTTGGTGAGCTCGTGTCAAAAGTTACGCCCAAGCAGTGGATTGCCCATTACGAGTCACAGGTAAAGAAGTAGTATGGAGAATGAGGTGGCAACATTCATGAAGACACTCGTGCATCCTTTAAAGAAGGAGATTGAGGAGGTTAGAAAAATAATACTGAATGCACAGAAAGGCTTGGAGGAGAATATAAAATGGAATGGGCCCAATTTTCAATTTAGGGGAGAGGACAGAATTACGATGCGCATCCAGCCATCACCGCATCTCCAGATAATTTTTCATCGCGGTGCGAAAGCAAGTGCAAAATCAAAGCAACGATTGATCGATGATGCCTCCGGTTTGTTGGATTGGAAGGCGAGTGATCGCGCGGTAATAACGTTTAAGAGTATGGAGGAGATTGAGACGAACAAAAAGCAGTTGAATGAGATCATTTCAAAATGGCTGGCAGTATAAATTTTTATAAACCTCACTAAAGCAGCAGAATGAAAAATCACGTATTGGGTATTGGAGGTTTGTTCTTCCGTTCAAAAGATTCCCAAAAACTCAGCGAATGGTATCGCATCCATTTTGGAATTAACGATGCGCAAAGCAATGAACTTTGGATCACCGAAAAAGGTCCAACAGTATTCTCACCCTTTAAACAAGACACCACTTACTTTGGAGGCCCTGAACAAATGTTCATGATCAACTTTCGTGTTAGTGATCTGGATGGCTTTGTTGAAAAACTGAAAACAGCGGGTGTGAAAATTGATAAGAATAGAATGAATGAGGCTTATGGAAAATTTGCCTGGGTCTACGATCCGGAGGGAAATAAAATTGAGTTGTGGGAACCAGCTTGATGTGCTGATTTGATAATGAGTTGATGTGCTCACGACCTTCATTGACAAATTGACCCATTGGTCATCGACTAATTAACCCATCATTGTCTCTTCGTCCTTTACGACATTGTAAGTGGATCGATAGATATGTTAAAATTTATACCTTTATGCTCCAGATCGTTGTCATTTGAATAGAATTTTTCAGACCAGCCTGATGAGGTGGATTTATCTTACGCTTACCGTAAGCTCGTACCACCAAGCCTATACTCAAGTAGCGGATACGAGTATAGTGATCGCGATCAATCTTCAGACAATACCCTCCTTTTCCAGCAATGTTAGCAAGACTGAATTGGTCACGCATTATAATTTTCAAGTCGATGCCTATGCTTCACGAAACCTCAATGAAATAGTTAAAAATTACTGCACAATCAATTACCCTAATCTTACGGGGGTGACCATAAATCAGGTGTATGAGAGTTTGCGCTTGGAATATAGCAGTGAATCAACCTTGGCAGGCTTACCAGATATCCGATCGCAGATGAATCGGGATGTTGTGTATGCCATATGTGCCGCCAAATTATTCAGATCTGAAAATGAGGCGGAAATAAATGCCAACATACGATTGATAGCAACTGAATTAAAAGAAATTGGCTTGACCGATTTCGAGAATGACTTCATGCCTTTGCTGGCTCGCATGCTCAGCGAGCATCGGGAGCTCTATTTTGATACAGATCGGATCACTATTGATAATGACGCAGCAAAGGGGGTGGTTACCCCCATGGAAATTTTGAGTACGCATAGAGCCTTAGATGTAAATATAAAAAAGGGTGTATGCCGGGATGTAGAGGAGTATGCCTTGCGGTTGATGCGGCAATCATTTGATGTGTACTATAATCAGGATAGGCAAAATAAACTTAATCCCGATGACTATATATTTCTCCAAGCTTGGGTTACGCCTTCTTCACAGCACATTAGTGTACTCTTAGTAGATCCGGCCAATCCTCGTAACGGATACGATTTGGATTGGGGAAGAATCTACAAACGCGAAAGTCAGGATGGATTGGAAACACCTAATAACGTGGGCCTGGACATACGGCTATTTAAATTTGATGAAAAAAAGGGATATGCCGTTCCATTCATGCTTCACAAGACCGAACGAGGAAGGTTGTTTGATATCAATGCACTATCAGATGACGAGTATGCTACTTTCAACAACTCTTTTGCAAGAACCTTTTACTCTGATATACGAGTGAGTAAAAATGTAAATGAAAAGTGGAGTTGGAATGCTTCCGCTGGCAGACTGAGTGGTAATTTGACCTATGTAATGGGAACACTCGCTCACGATTCCCGCAAGATAAACCTTATTAAGTACCTGAATTATCAGGGAAAAACCGTGTTACAGCCACAGTACTATGAGGATTCAGAGATAAGATCGGCCCACCTGCCCTGGTATTCTTGGCAGTCTTCGCATAATATATCTTTGATGGCGCGCTACATAGCTAAGGTGGAAACAAATGCAGTTAAGATTGGAAAGAATTTAAGTTTCTCAGCTTTCTCACATTCACAACTCTACATGCTCTTAAATGCCTCTTTGTTTAACAACACAGATACACTCAAGGAGAGTCGCATACAAAAAACAGGAGATGGAAACATTTTTACCACCTATGGTGCTCATGCGTTTGTGGCATCTAACTCAGGAAACGTAACAGCCAAATTTACTTTTCAGAAAAGAAGTTTCCTTGCTCCCAAAGAGGTGCGACTGTTAAGCCCCAATCCATCTGCCTTGCTTGGCGATGCTCGAATTATTAATGCGGCTGATAATCTAATGGCAGATGTAAACATTAAAAGCAACAGGCTTCAGTTGGGGTTGAAAACGATTTATGAGTATGATATCCTGAAAACACAGCAGTTGCTGATGGAAATAAATCTTAGCAAAATTGCTCACAATCAGAATGTATACGGTTTAGCGATTGGAGGAAATTGTAAGTTAGATCAACTTGATTATTATTGGTATGCAAAGGACAGACTATGGTTCAATCTTCAATACAGCCATGTCCAAACGGGTATAGAAGTGGGAGGATTTATTGTGAGCACACGTGGGGAGGGTTTTCAAACCGGATTATCTGTTCAAAAGAGATTGTAGTTATTTGCAGATGTGAATGGTGGTCTTCTTACCGCCTACTTAAACCCTCTTTGTCTCTTCGCCTCGTACACCACCACCGCAGCGGCAGTTGAGACGTTCATGGAGTCAATTTTACCAAGCATAGGAATAATAATGTTGGCACTTGAATTTTTTACCCATACCTCTGTAAGTCCCGTTGCTTCGGTGCCCATTACAATGGCAGAAGATTTTTGATAATCAACGGTGTGATAAGGTTTAGAGGCTTGCAAGTAGGTACAGAAAATCTCAATCTTATTTTTTTGCAACCAGGTTATTGTCTCCTCAGAGGTTGCCGAAGCAACTTGCTTTGTGAAGACGCAACCCAAGCTGGAACGAATAACATTCGGATTGTAAAAATCAGTTTGTGGATCGCAGATGATAACGGCATCTACATTGGCGGCATCAGCGGTGCGCAGAATGGCCCCAAGGTTACCGGGTTTCTCGACACCTTCTAAGATCAAGATCAAGGGATTCTTGCTGAGTGTGAGTTGCTCAAGTGCATGCACGCGCATCTCAGCAACGGCTATCATGCCTCCGGTGCCTTCGCGTACGGCAATTTTGTCAAAGACTTCTTTGGATACGGGGATCAGAAGCTTCTCATCTTTCAGTTGAGCAGGTATGTTAGCTACATCAATAATCTCATCACAGAAAAACAAATTACCGATTTTGTACCCAGCCTCAAGGGCCATGCTGATCTCCTTTTGACCTTCAATAATAAAGAGCTGCTGTTTTCTTCGCTCACGAGGTTTTTCCAGTGCGAGCAGGCTTTTCACTTTGGGGTTTTGTGTACTGGTAATCCGGAAGTGTGTGTTAATTTGACCACCCCGCCCTTCGGGCACCCCTCCTGTACCAGGAGGGGAATAGCGAGGCCTTCCCTCTGAGATTCCTTCTTTATTGTGAGGTGATTTATTTTCAGCAAGTTCAGGTGCTCCTCTTTTAGTTGGGGAACCCAAACTCCCCTCCTTGGTAAAGGAGGGGTTGGTTAGTGCTGATTTTATTTTTTCTAACATCGCCTCAGTTGCTTTATACACCTCATCGTTTTCAAATCGCAAAACACGAATCCCTAAATCATTAAGATACTTTGTTCGTTCTTCATCGTGTAAATATCCTGAGGTTGAAAAATGCCCTGCCCCATCAAGTTCAATAACCAATTTCTCAGCGGGGCAATAGAAGTCCACGATATAATTCCCAATGCTATGCTGCCTTCTGAATTTCTTTCCTTCAAGTTGACTTTCCTTTAAGAAATTCCAAAGGGTTGCTTCTGCAGCGGTTGCGTTATTTCTTAAATCCTTTCGGTTTTGTTTTAAGTATTTTCTATTGTGAATACGATCCATTGCAGAAATATTTTCAATACCCCGTCCTTCTCAAACAAAGGTATTGGGAGGTCTTAGATTCAAAATTCAAAATTTAAAGTCAGAATGAGCACTTATTCGTACTTTTATTTTCAATTTTGAATATTAAACCTTGAATTTGAAACTACTGCATCCTGCTTCCTGGAAAGACTATCAACTCATCGACTCCGGTGAGGGTGAAAAGTTAGAACGCTTTGGCAAATTCACCCTGATCCGTCCGGAGCCTCAGGCTATTTGGAAAAAGGTACTGAGTGATGCAGAGTGGACAAAGCTGGCCACAGCACGTTTCGATCGTGAACAAAAAGATAAGTTTCGGTTTAGCGATGAGGTGAAAGGCGGATGGCAACGCGGCAAAGACATGCCAGAGACCTGGAACATTCAGTATCCTTTAGAAGACAAAGTGATCACACTACGTTTGGCACTTACGAGTTTTGGGCACGTGGGTATTTTTCCTGAGCAAGGAGAGAACTGGAATTTTATCTATAGCACCGTACGCAGTTGGAAGGTTGAAAAACCACGCGTACTGAATTTGTTTGCCTACACCGGTGCCGCAAGTGTAATAGCCAAAGCAGCAGGTGCCGATGTAACGCACGTGGATGCGTCACGCCCTGGTATTAACTGGGCCAATCAAAACATGCAACTAAACGACCTCGCGGACATTCGCTGGGTGTATGAAGATGCACTCAAGTTTGTAAAGCGAGAAGTAAAGCGCGGCAATAAATACAACGGTATCATCATGGATCCGCCTCCTTATGGCCGCGGACCGGACGGTGAGAAGTGGACCTTACAAGAGAAGTTGGATGAACTGGTTCAACAAGCCAGTGAATTGTTGGAGAAGAAAAATGCCTTCTTTATTCTAAGCACCTATGCCGTAGGCTTGTCAAGCCTGGTGAGCGTGAACGTAGTGAAATCGCATTTTGAAGTAACACCTGAGTTTGGTGAATTCTTCTTAAAATCAAAAAATAATCGTGACTTACCCATGGGTACTTTTCTAAGGTTTCATGTTTAAGTGTTTGGAATCAAAGGAAATCGTTTTGTAAATTCGTTTCCTCGTTATGCGTGATTCCTCGAACACCTTATTTGCCCTGGCGGCTGATTTTATTCAGCATACTTCACGTTCTGTTTTTTTAACGGGGAAGGCGGGTACGGGTAAGACTACCTTTCTCAGACATATTGCCGCCACTACTAAAAAGAATTTCGCGATAGCAGCCCCTACCGGTGTGGCAGCTATCAACGCAGGAGGTGTAACGCTTCATTCGCTGTTTCAATTGCCCTTTGGTGTTTACCTGCCGGGTTACCACATTGCCGATAGCGCCATTCAGATAACAAACCGAAATACACTTTTTAAGAACCTTCATCTCAGCAAAACGAAGCGAGAAGTAATTCAAGAGATGGACTTACTCATCATTGATGAGATTAGCATGGTGCGCTGCGACATGCTCGATGCGGTGGATACTATTCTGAAAGTGGTAAGGAGAAGTCAACAGCCTTTTGGAGGAGTTCAAGTATTGTTCATCGGAGATTTGTTTCAATTGTCCCCTGTAGCCAAAGCTGATGAATGGGCCGTGATGAAGGAACATTACAAAAGCCCTTTCTTCTTTCATGCCAAAGTAATGGAGGAGGCCAAGCCGTTGAATATAGAGCTAACTAAAATCTACCGGCAGAACGAGCAGACTTTTATTGATTTGCTCAACAACATACGACAAGGAGAAGTTGACAACGATGATTTACACTTGCTGAATTCGCGTAGACAACAACAGACGATTGGCGGAGCTATTACGCTAACCACCCACAATCAAAAAGCAGACACCATTAATGAGCAGGAGCTTAGTAGTCTGGGTGGTAAGGCTTTTCGTTTCCCTGCCATTATTGCCAATGACTTTCCAGAGAAGAGTTACCCAACCGATGAAGTATTGGTGTTGAAGAAAGGTGCCCGGGTGATGTTCATCAAAAATGATTCGGGAGAGGAGCGCAAGTATTACAATGGCAAGATGGCCACCGTAACACACGTGGATGAAGACGCGGTGGAAGTAGAGTTTGATGAAGGAATCACCTTTGATTTAACACGAGAAACTTGGCGCAACATTCGGTACAAGTATCAGGCAGAAGCTGATGAGATAGAGGAGGAAGAGTTGGGCACCTTTACACAGTATCCGATTCGATTAGCATGGGCGATCACGATACATAAAAGTCAGGGCTTGACGTTTGAAAAGGCAATTATTGATGCCGGTAGTTCTTTTGCCCCCGGACAAGTATATGTCGCCTTAAGCCGTTGTACTTCACTGGAAGGCTTGGTACTGCAAACACCGATCGCAGCTCGGCAAATTATGACCGATCCGCAGGTGATTGAGTATACCAAGAATCTAACGACTGTTACAGAGCTGAACGAATTACTGGAAAGTGAGAAGACCATTCATACCAAACTGCAGATAGCGCGATCCTTTTCTTTTTCAAAAATAAAGGATGCCATTTCTGAATGGGCTGCAGCTATCGGTGAACAGAAATCTCCAGATATCAATGCCATTCAATTGAGCGGTAAGCTTATGGCAAAAGCCATCAACCTGGATGAACTCGCGGTGAAAACACGTTCGTGGTTGGAACGGAAAAGTGAAGGCGCGCAAACAGAAGAAGCAACGCAAGTGTTTGAGCAAGGCTTGCGAAAATCCATCGAGCATTTTTATGAACTGCTGCACAACGATTTCTACTTACCCCTGCAAGAACACGAAGCAAGTTTTAAGGAAAAGAAAAAGGTAAAGAAGAAACTACAAGAAGTGGTACACCTCTTGGCTTTGGTGCGTGCTCATGCCCAGCGCTTATGTTCTATTTTTCTGGAAGACGAAATCATGTTTGATGGGAAGCCTGGCTATTTTACTGCGGCAGCACAGGTAAAGGAAAACCCAAGCGTAAACAGTGCCTGGGAAAGCAAGTTGTTGTTTGATAAGGGCATTTCCTTGGAAAATATCGCCTCGGTCCGTGGCTTGGCGCTAACGACTATTGAAGGACACATCGCGCAGTTTATCAAAACAGGCGATGTGGATATTAAAAAAATGGTGAGCGAAGAAAAAGTGCATGCTATACAAGCCGCCTTTGGCGAATTGCAGACAACCTCACTAACACCTGTAAAGGAAAAATTGGGTGCGGACTATTCTTACGGTGAAATAAGGATGGTTTTCAACTATATGGAGTACTTAAAACTGAATTGATTCAATAGAGGCAAATATTCTTCTGCCATTAGCAAACATTTCTAAAGGGCGCTTAATTTCAAAGTAGTCAAGGCATTTCCACATCTTTCCCGTATCTTTGCGGCCTTAAATTTTATCCGTTTGTCCTAGTGAATAGGGCATCCTAACAATTATGGAAGTATCAAAAATCAGAAACATCGCGATTATCGCCCACGTTGACCACGGTAAAACTACCCTCGTTGATAAACTATTAGTAGCCGGCCACCTCTTTAAGGATCACGAGAAGCCTGGCGAGTTGATCATGGATAGCAACGACCTGGAACGCGAGCGTGGTATCACCATTTTGGCGAAAAACGTTTCTGTTCGTTATAAAGATTATAAGATCAACATCATTGATACTCCTGGTCACAGCGACTTTGGTGGTGAAGTAGAGCGCGTGTTGAACATGGCTGATGGCTGTTTATTGTTGGTGGATGCCTTTGAAGGTCCAATGCCACAGACACGTTTCGTATTGCAAAAAGCATTACAGTTAGGCTTGAAGCCAATCGTAGTAATTAACAAAGTAGACAAGAAGAACTGTACACCAGACGAAGTGCATGAGCAGGTTTTCGAACTCATGTTCTCCTTAGATGCAACAGAAGAGCAATTGAACTTCCCCACCTTCTATGGTTCTGCAAAAAACGGTTGGATGAGCACCGACTGGAAGAAGCCAACGGAGGATATCACTTCCCTTATTGAAGGTGTGATTGAGCATATTCCACAACCTAAAGTGGATGAAGGCTTAACGCAGATGATGATTACTTCATTGGAGTATTCAGCGTACATCGGTCGTGTAGCGATTGGTCGCGTACAACGCGGCAGCATCAAGGCGGGTCAGGCGGTAGCTTTGGTGAAACGCGATGGAAAAATCGTCAAAACCAAAGTAAAAGAAGTATACGTATTCGAAGGTTTCGCGAAGGAGAAGGTAGAGCAGGTATTTGCCGGAGAAATTTGTGCCTTAGTAGGTATCGAAGGTTTTGAAATTGGTGACACCGTTACCGATGTAGAAAAGCCAGAAGCCTTGAAAGCGATTTCGATTGATGAGCCTACCATGAGTATGCTCTTCACCATCAACAACTCACCTTTCTACGCGAAAGAAGGAAAGTTTGTAACCTCTCGCCACATCCGTGAGCGTTTGGAAAAAGAATTAGAAAAGAACCTGGCGCTTCGCTTAGGCGATACAGGTTCTGCTGATAGTTTCATGGTATTCGGACGCGGTGTATTGCACTTGTCTGTATTGATTGAAACCATGCGCAGAGAAGGATACGAACTTCAGATCGGTCAGCCACAGGTTATCTTCCGCGAAATTGACGGAGTGAAGTGTGAGCCGGTAGAAGAATTAACCATCGACTTGCCAGAAGTAGTAGCCGGTAAGGCTATTGAAACCGTATCGCAACGCAAAGGTGAAATGTTGAACATGGAACCTAAAGGCGATCGTATGATTTTAAAGTTCTTGATTCCATCACGTGGTATCATGGGCTTAAGAAATTATCTATTGAATGTAACAGCGGGTGAGGCCATTGTCACACACCGTTTCAAAGAATACCAGCCATACAAAGGCGAAATTCCAGGTCGTATCAACGGTTCGTTGATCGTAATGGAACAAGGCGAAGCCATTGCCTACAGCTTGCACAACTTGCAAGACCGTGGTAAATTCTTCATCAATGATGGTGAAGAGGTATACGAAGGACAGGTAATAGGTGAACACAGTCGTGCAGGTGACTTGGTAATTAACGTTACCAAGACTAAGAAACTGACAAACATGCGTGCTTCTGGTTCTGACGAGAAGATGAAAATCGCGCCTCCGTTGAAGCATACATTGGAAGAAGCCTTAGAATACATCCAGGGTGATGAGTACGTAGAGGTAACGCCTAAGTCGATTCGTTTGCGTAAGATTTACTTGAATGAGAATGACCGTAAACGTTACGGTAAGGCTCAATAAAGAGTAGAGATAACATTCAGGAAAAGGGTGGTTCGCAAGAGCCATCCTTTTTTATTTTTTTGTATATTCACTCTTGAGACTCTTTGTGCGGGTATTCAGTGTTCGAATATTGAAAGGAAGATTATGCCAGGCGTAAGCTACATACAAGTTTTAGGTAAGGAGATACTTGTTGTTGATTATACGGGTTGCAAAAGCGATCAAATGATTCTGCTATTTGATGAAGCCAAGCGTGCCATACTGGCAAAAGGGGAAAGGTGCAGGATACTTACAGACCTTAGTAATACCTACGTAACTCCCAACTTTATGCGGCATGCCGAAAGGGAAATGTTGGAAGTAAAACACCTGATTATTAAGAATGCTTTTATTGGTATGAATCAGCCAAAACGCATGATTCTTAGGGGCTTCAGTCTTCTCATGGGAAAAACGGATTTTGTGGCTTTCGATTCTGAAAAGGAAGCGTTGGACTACTTGTTACAGGATGATGTTCAATAGGCGCAAAGAAGCCTTCATTTGCCAAACTAAATCCTAAGTTCATTTTGAGATTTATCCCTCGATAATCCTATTTTTGCAGATGCCACAGCAAATACTCATCCTCGATTTCGGTTCCCAGTATACTCAATTGATTGCCCGCAGGGTACGCGAGTTAAATGTTTACTGCGAAATCCACCCTTTTAATAAAGTTCCAGCGCTTACTCCTGATATTAAGGGCGTTATTTTTTCCGGAAGCCCCTGTTCGGTAAGACAAGAAAATGCTCCCGGGGTAGATCTTTCACTGTTTAGGGGGAAAGTACCCGTATTGGGTGTTTGCTATGGAGCTCAGCTGATGGCACAGCAGTTAGGTGGGAACGTGGCTCCTTCGAATATAAGAGAATACGGTCGCGCCAAGCTTACAACAGTAGATCATCACAATGAATTACTAAAGGAAATTTCCATAGACAGCCAGGTATGGATGTCGCATGCCGATACCATCGAAAGCATTCCTCCATCGTTTGAATTGATCGCCAGCACCGCTTCGGTTAAGATTGCGGCTTTTCAATTAAAAAATGAAAAGACCTATGGCATACAATTCCATCCGGAAGTAACCCATACCACAGAAGGTAAAAACCTATTGAGAAATTTTGTGGTACACATCTGTCATTGCGCACAAGATTGGACTCCGGATCAATTCATTGAAACAACCATTGCTGACTTAAAAAATAAATTAGGCAATGATAAGGTGGTAATGGCCTTGTCGGGTGGTGTAGATTCTACCGTAGCTGCTGTGTTGGTTCACAAAGCCATTGGTAAGAACCTCAGTTGCATTTTTGTGGACAATGGTTTACTACGCAAAGGCGAATATGAGCAAGTGCTGGAGTCGTACAAAGGCATGGGCTTGAATATCAAAGGTGTGGATGCGAGAGATAAATTTTACACCTCGTTAAATGGATTAACAGAACCAGAAGCCAAACGAAAGGCCATTGGTAAAACATTCATCGATGTCTTTGATGAGGAATCTCATAAGATAACCGATGTAAAGTGGTTAGGCCAAGGCACCATTTATCCAGATGTGATTGAGTCAGCACCTGTCATGGGTCCTTCCCAAACGATTAAGTCGCACCACAATGTGGGTGGTTTGCCCGAAAAGATGAAGTTGAAAATTGTGGAGCCGCTGAATACGCTTTTTAAAGATGAAGTTCGTTTAGTAGGCAAGACCTTAGGCATTGATCCAACAATTTTGGGAAGACATCCCTTCCCGGGTCCTGGTTTGGGGATCAGAATTTTAGGAGACATTACCGCAGAGAAAGTAAGTGTGCTACAAGAAGTAGACGCTATTTTTATTGGCGGCTTACGCAAGCATGGATTATATGATAAGGTGTGGCAAGCAGGTGCTATGCTCTTGCCAATACAATCAGTGGGTGTAATGGGCGATGAAAGAACCTATGAAAGAGTTGTTGCTCTGCGCGCAGTAAGTTCTATTGATGGCATGACAGCAGACTGGGTGCATTTACCGTACGAGTTTCTAGCAGAAATTTCGAATGAAATTATTAATCGGGTAAAAGGCGTAAACAGAGTGGTGTATGACATCAGCTCTAAACCTCCGGCTACGATTGAGTGGGAATAATAATTGATAACGGACAGTTGACAACGGATAGTTGGTAGCTGCTAAACTTTAGAAGATGCGATTAAGAAGATTTTTTTTTCTAATGTTCGTAATTGTCAGCTGTCAGTTGACAGTTTTCAACTATTCCTTTGCACAAGTCAACTATCAGCAAGACTATAAGAACGCTAAAGAACTTTTTCAGAATGGGAAGTATAGTTTGGCAATGGAGAGCTTTAAGCGACTGATGCCTTACGACAAAGCAAACCCTTTCTCTGTCTATGCTTCCTTTTATTATTCACTTTCTGCCTATAAACAAAACTATAAGAGTGTGTCGAAGGACATGCTTAATCAAATAAAAATCCTCTATCCTGAATGGGAAAAAATTGAAGAGGTGAATTACTGGTTGGCGATTCATTTGTTTGAAGCGGGTGATTCTTTTCAGGCACTGAAAATTCTCAATTCCATTAAGAACAAATCGTTAACCAGCGATGTGAACAAAGCAAAGCAGCATTATTTGTCTGCCATCTCCGATCCGGAAACGCTGCGCATGATGTTGGAAGAATATCCAAAGGATGAAATCATTGGCATAAGTCTGGCGAGCTGCTTGTCGAAAAATCTGAGCACTGCAGATGAACGAAGAGAACTCGAGAAACTGGTAGACACCTACCATCTCAATCGCGATGCCTATGGACTAACACCCTCCAAACCATTTTTTAAAGAGACGTACACGGTCGCAGTACTTTTTCCTTTTGTCGTATCTCGATTGGAGCCTACCCCTTCTAAAAAGCCAAATCAATTTGTCATTGATTTATACCATGGCATCAATCTGGCCTTGGATACCCTGTCAAAGCAGACAGAAGTCAGGAAAAATTGAAATTGCTATTGGGCACAGAAGAGATGAGAAATACAGACCTGATCATCGGCCCGCTGCTGCGAGAAGACAATGCCCAGATTCAGGAGTTTTCGATAGCCAACAAAGTCAATGTTGTGAATCCATTGACGAATGACCTGGAAATGGTAAAGGGCAATCCCTTTGGTTTTCTCTTTCAGCCGAGCTATGAAAAGCTGGGAGAGAAGTCAGCGCAATACCTGGCCAACGATCCTCAGCATGGAAAAAAGAAATGCTTGGTTTTTTACGGGGCCAATGTGCGTGATTCTGTACTGGCCTGGAATTTTATCAGAAAGGCAGAGGAATTGGGGGTAAAGGTAATTCTTAAACAAGAGGTGTTTAAAGAAGAGTCAAATAAGATAACAGCCGTCTTGGCTACACCAACGGAGTTTGATGAATACAAAGCACCTATTCAGTTTACCATACCCAAGGACAGCATCGGAGCTATTTTTGTGGCGTCTGAAGATCCTATGATTTATACCAAAGTGGTGAGTGCCGTGGAAACGCGGAAGGATAATACGCTCATAATCGGAAGTGAGAGCTGGATGGACAATGGCTCTATCGATCTCATGAAATTTCAGCGCATGAATTTTGTTTTCTACGCACCCAATTATGTGTCTTCTGCAAATGCCTATTATCAGGACTTTACACAACGCTTCATCAAAGAACACGGTCGTGCTCCATCGAGTTTATCATTAAGTTATGCGCGAATTGGCTATGAGTTAATGCTTGTATTGGGACATGCACTAAAAAAATATGGTGTCTATATTCAAAATGGACTGGCAACCGAAGTGCAACCAGGATTTCAAATGCAAGGCTTTGACTTCAGAGGTGGTAACTATAATCAATCGGTTCCCTTCGTAAAATTTTCGAACGGTTCGCTGGACGTGATCGCCACCTATTAACGTAATTCATCAACTACTTACTTTTTCCAAGATGCTTAACAGGAGTAACAGTCAATCTCTTTTTGAAAGAGCAAAGAAAAATATACCGGGTGGCGTAAACTCACCCGTACGTGCTTTCCGCGCTGTGGGAGGAAATCCTCTCTTCATGAGTCATGCCAAAGGTGCGTATCTCTTCGATGAAGATGGCAATCGCTTTGTAGACCTGATCAACTCCTGGGGTCCTATGATCTTAGGGCATGCACATCCTGTGGTAGAGGAGGCTGTTAAAAAGGCACTTTCGGGTTCACCTTCTTTTGGGGCACCTACCCGAAGAGAAGTGGAGATGGCTGAATTAGTTTGCTCGCTGGTTCCTTCCATAGAACAAGTACGCATGGTAAACTCTGGAACAGAAGCCACCATGGCAGCGATTCGCGTTGCCAGAGGCTACACAGGGCGCGATAAGATTATCAAAATGGAAGGCTGTTATCATGGCCATGCCGATTCTTTTTTGATTGCCGCAGGAAGCGGAGCCATGACGTTCGGAGTACCCGATAGCCCAGGGGTTACCAAAGGAGTGGCGAATGATACATTAACCGTTCCCTTCAACAATTTAAATGCTGTAGAGAAAGTGCTTTCTGAAAATGTTAACCAGGTTGCTGCGTTAATACTGGAGCCAGTAGTGGGTAATATGGGCTGTGTGCTTCCGCAAGCGGGCTACCTGCAAGGATTGAGAAAGTTATGTGATCAACATAAGGTTGTGTTAATTTTTGATGAAGTGATGACTGGTTTTCGTCTGGCCCTCGGTGGAGCACAACAAGTTTTCGATGTGAAGCCAGACATGACAACCCTTGGAAAAATTGTGGGTGGTGGATTACCGGTGGGTGCCTATGGTGGCAAAAAAGAAATTATGAGTTGCGTATCACCAGCAGGCCCTGTGTATCAGGCGGGAACTTTGTCTGGAAATCCCTTGGCGATGGCAGCCGGTATGGCACTGCTTACCTATTTAAAGGAACATCCGGAAGTGTATCAACACATTAATCAAACGGGTGAAAAAATTGCAAAGGAACTTAGAAGTCAGGCGCGAGAATTCGGTGTAAAGGCAACTGTGAACCAGCAAGGCTCTATGTTCACACTATTCTTCAGCGATGTTCAGGTGGTAAATTATGAGACAGCTAAAAAAGCTGACACCACTCTTTTTGGCAACTATTTTCAACACATGTTGGAACAAGGCATTTACCTGGCACCTTCGCAATTTGAAGCCATGTTTATTTCGGAGGCCATTAGTAATGAAGTGGTAGACAGTATCTTGACTGCCAGCCGGGAATCCTTTAAGCGTTTGTAATTTTTTGTGAATAGCATGGAAGGTCTATGACCAGGCTGTTTTGAAGAAAGATGGTGTTGATCATTCGATGATTATCCATTATCTTACTTTAAGTATTCCCGGTCCACGTTAATCTTCTCAGCTATGAATTTCACACAATCCCGCACCTTTCGGTACACGCTTGGCTTTGCACTTATCGGCTTGGTAGTGACCCTATTGATTGCTTATGTGCAGCGCAATACGCTGGCTGTGTATGACCGCAACTTGCCCTACATCAGTCTGGGAGATCATATTAAAAACAAGTCCACCAAAGCACATTTATGGTTCGAAGAACTAATGGCTGGCGATGCTACTCTAAACTTTGAGAAAGATGTGCTTTCGCTGTTCACATCAAGCCACGACATTTTAGAGGGAGCTATCAATTCATCAGCCACCGAGCTGGGCAAGTTTGAAAAAATTGACGATGACGAGACTTATGTAATTCTAAAAGAAGCGTTGACTGACATAGACAACCTGACTAATTCTGCAAAAGAAAGATACAAGTTTAAGCTAGAGGCTCAAGCAAATGTGCAAACAGATAGTCTGGGCAATGTAATTCTCTCGGATACGGGAGAGGCTGCCGGTGGAGAGCTGGATCAGAAGTTTGATGAAGCCTACGAGGAATTTCAGACCACCATGGACCGCCTGGTCGCTCACATCGGTCAACGGGTAACCAAGGACTCAGGCTTTCTTAATAATCTATCCTGGATAACCATTGTATTGGTCATAGGCGCCTTTGTTTTGATATGCACCTTGATCTATCGTCTGTGTTTTAACAATGAAAGACTCATTGCTGAGAATAATGCAAAGCTTGTAGAGGAATCAACGAGAATGGAGGGAATGGCGGGTTTTATTGAAGGCGTATCTTCCGGTAACTATGCCATAGAGCTTTCGGGCATGAGCGAAACCGAAGGGCTGGGAGCTACCCTCGTAGCCATGCGCAACAAGCTTCGCCAAAATGCAGAGACAGATCGTAGAAGAAACTGGGCTACGTCTGGTCTTGCGCAAATTGGAGATATTCTTCGCGCCAGCAACACATCCACCACTGAGCTCTATGACAACATCATTCGATTTGTTGTGAAGTATACAGAAAGCAACCAAGGTGGTTTGTTTATTTTGAATGAAGAGAATGACGCAGACCATTTTCTGGAACTTTCGGCCTGCTATGCCTTTGAGCGGAAGAAATTCTTGACTAAGAAAGTGGGCATAGGCGAAGGTTTGGTTGGGCAGTGTTTTGTAGAAGGAGAACGAATTTATCTGTTGGATGTACCGGAGGAATACATCGCCATTACTTCAGGTCTGGGTGGCGCCAATCCATCAGCGCTCTTACTGGTGCCGATGAAAGTAAATGAAAAATTATATGGTGTGATTGAACTAGCTTCCTTCAAGAAATTTGAAGACTACGAAATTGAATTGGTAGAGAAGTTAGCAGAGAGTATCGCTTCTACCATCTCAGCAGTGCGCACGAATGAGAGTACACGCATTTTGCTGGAGAAAACACAGCAGCAAACGGAAGAGATGCGCGCGCAGGAAGAAGAGATGCGCCAGAACATGGAAGAGCTTGAGGCAACAC
This sequence comes from Cytophagales bacterium Ga0077538, assembly GCA_001464155.1. GTDB lineage: Bacteria > Bacteroidota > Bacteroidia > Cytophagales > Cyclobacteriaceae > Chryseotalea. Next base: position 18,445 of record LNEN01000239.1, read on the forward strand.
AGGAGGAAATGCGCAGAAAGGAAAAGCATATACAGAATGTGTTGGATGAAGAGCAGGCCAGAAATGCCATCGGAAAGAGGAATCGCACTGCCTTAATGAAATTGACAAAGAATGAAGCCGTTCAGGCAGGTCAGTTTGCAAAAGCCATGGAGGAAATCTCCTCGACCATCACCAAAACCATCGGATCCTCCCGCTGTAGTATTTGGTCTTATCACAGTGTCACGAATTCTATTTTTTGCGAAAAGCTGCACAATACACAATCGGGTGAATTTGAACAAGGAACTAATTTATACGGCAAAGATTTCCCCAATTACTTTAAAGCTGTGTTGAGTGAAGAAGTTATTGTAGCAAACGATGCCCATACTCACTCGGCTACAAGCGAATTCTCTATGGTATATTTACGGCCGCTTGGGATTGAATCCATGTTAGACGTGCCTTTCTTTGAAGCAGGCAAAATTGCCGGTGTTATTTGTTGTGAGCACCAGGGCGAACAAAAAAATTGGACGGAAGAAGATGTTGAGTTTTTGAAGTCCTGTGCCGACATCGTAACCATTGTCTTCAAAACGTATAAAGCCAATGAGCTGGTACAACAAATTTCAGCACAGGAAGAAGAGCTAAGACAGAATACAGAGGAATTACAAGCCACGCAAGAGCACATTGAAAAGCAATTGCAGGAAACAAATCAGTTGAAAGATCAGCTAAAGGAGAGAGAAGATGTTTTTAGCCTGACCACCATACTTTCGGAAGCTGATCTGTTTGGTACGATCACCTTTGCCAATGATAAGTTAATCGAAGTGTCTAAATACTCATGGCAAGAAATGCAAGGAAAAGGACATAACATGTTCAGGCACCCTGATATGCCTAAGGAGTTATTTAAACTCTTTTGGGATACTATTAAAAGTGGAAGAGTGTTTAATGGAATTGTTAAAAACCGCGCGAAGGATGGATCGCATTATTGGGTGGATGCCACCATTGTGCCGATTAAGGATGAGAAGGGTGTAGTCTACAAATACATAGGGGCCCGCTATCACATAAAGAATGATGTGATGGCTGAAGGATTGTATGAGATGCAGGCAAAACGCTTGGGCTTACCAAGTCTGAAAAAGGGTTAAGGCAGGGATGATGGTGCGAAAGACCCTGGGGGTGGATTCTTCCATTTTCGCAGATATTTCATACCTTTACTGATCTAACGATGCGCACCATGAACAAAGCCATACGTACCTCCGTGCTTGCACTGTTTTTTGCGGCACCGGCTTTACTTTTTGCCCAAGGCGAACGCAAGGATAAACAAGCCGTTACCTACGAGGAAATTTATGACGAGCCGTATTCCATAAACAAGCTTTTTGCACACTTTCAACCGATGTACGGGGAGTTGTTTGTCACCAATGTGAACGCTGGTTACGGAATTGAAGCCTCCTATTACTACAACGACAAGGCTGATTTTAAGGCTCAAATACGCAAAACCTATTCACAAAAGTTCTATGATTTTTCACGTGATGCGGCTGACAAAAACAGCAGCGTGGAGAACGATGCGGAAGTCTACAACTATTTTGAACTAGGCGGAACCTACCACATTAAGGACTTCGAAAAGAGTTCGAAAACAAACATGTTCCTTTACAAAAAGAGTTATAAAGGAAATAAATGGGCAGCACGTGTGCCCTTGCATGCCGAGGTGCCTTGTAAAGTGCGCATTATTTATGGTGCTCGTTTGGGAGGTATTTATTGGGATAGTTCTACTGATTTGGGCCGTGCGCTTTCCGAGCAGGGATTGAAAAACGAAGACCTGAAAAACAAAGATGCCTCTGTAGTGGAGGAACCCTACATTTCATTACCATCGGTGGAAACAAATCCCACACGACCACAAACTCCTCAGGGCGCAAGAAATGTGCAGGATGTGAACGTGTACTCCAATATTTCTTCAGCCTCTGTTTACCTCGGTGGTTCTTACACCTGGATTCGCAACATAGCCGTGAACTTCGACAAGTATGAAGAAGGTATTGATGACTTGATCTTAACTACCTATTTCGATATCCTCTATACTCCGTATATGCAAGTGGATGACGTGGTGTATACACACAAAGATATTAGCAATGGAACACCCATGTCAGACAGGGTGTACACGTATTCAGTAGAGCCGCTGAAAACAAAGTCGGTTGGATTTCGCGCTGGTGTAGAAGGTAAATTCAATAGACAATTGGGTTGGGCCTATGGCGCAGAGATGGGGTATCGTCCGAGCTTTCAAGGGAGAGGTTTCTTTGCTTTGTTGAAAATAAGCTTCCCTGTTTTTGGAACACAGCTCGATTACAAAGTAGAGTCCTTCGGCAAATAATCACGTTTCAAGGTGGTTGATTTAGTGCTTACCAATATTAAAGGATTGGTGCAGGTAAGACCTGCTTCCATAAAAAAGGTGGCAGGCTCAGCCATGGCCAATCTTCCTGTACTTTCAAATTCTTACCTCGCCATTACGAAAGGAGTTATCACTTCTTTTGGGAGCATGGAAACGTTTCCTTCAGACCTTCAGGCAGAACAGCAGGTAGAGTGTGCAGGGCGTTTCGTTTTTCCTTCCTTTGTTGATTCTCACACACATTTAGTTTTTGCAGCCAGCCGCGAAGAAGAATTCGTGATGAAAATTAAAGGTGCTACCTACCAGGAAATTGCAGCAGCCGGAGGCGGTATTTTAAACTCAGCCAGAAAACTTCAGGCACTTTCAGAAGAGGAGTTGTTCGAGCGTTCTGTAGTCAGAGCATGGGAGATCATTCGGATGGGCACCGGGGCAGTTGAAATTAAAAGTGGTTATGGATTAACGGTGAAGGATGAACTTAAAATGCTGCGCGTGGCCAAACGCATTGCAAGTGAAACACCGTTGACGGTAAAGACAACCTTCCTGGGTGCTCATGCTGTTCCGGCTGACACTACCAAAGAAAAATACATACAGTTAATTCTCCATGAAATGATTCCGGCTGTAGCCGATGAGAGACTAGCCGATTACATTGATGTGTTTTGCGAGCAGGGTTTCTTTACTACAGCAGAGACAGAACAGATCGTAGAAGCTGGGAAGAAGGTGGGTATGAGGCCTCGCCTTCATGCAAATCAATTGTACAACTCAGGTGGTGTGCAGGTGGGTGTTAAAACAAAAGCACTTAGTGTCGATCATCTTGAGAATATGGGTGAAGAAGAAATAGACTTGTTGAAGAACAGTGATGTAATGCCAACAGCTTTACCTGGTGCGGCTTTCTTTCTCAACCTACCCTTTCCTCCGGCCCGCAAAATGTTGGAGGCGGGTCTTCCTTTAGCCATTGCCTCCGATTATAATCCGGGGAGTGCACCAAGTGGTAATATGTCGCAGATGCTTTCGCTCGCGTGTGTACGCATGAAACTTACTCCGGAAGAAGCCATTAATGCGGCTACGCTCAACACAGCGTATGCATTGGAGTTAAGTGAAACACATGGCTCGATAGCGGTTGGGAAAGTGGCGAATGTATTTATCACCAAACCCATGCCTTCCTATGCCTTTCTTCCCTATTCTTTCGGAAGTCAGCAAGTAGAGAAAGTCATTCTTCGGGGCAAAGTGCAATGAGCTTCTCTTTGCCTCATGCTATTTTCTTCTGATTATTTTTTTATTTTGACCTCTTAAAATCCCTGCATGAGCACAGTTGAAAAGGTAAAAGGCATTATTCGTGATGTGCCGAATTTTCCAAAACCGGGCATTCTGTTTAAAGATATTACTCCACTATTGGCAGATTCACAGTTGGTGCATGAAGTAATGCGGGAATTGGTAGCGGATTTTAAGCATCAAGGTTTTGATGCTATCGCGGGTATAGAATCCAGAGGGTTCATATTTGGGTCCCTCCTTGCCTATGAACTTCAGATCCCCTTTGTGCCCATACGCAAATCAGGTAAGCTTCCGTACAAGACCTTATCAGAGTCTTATAACCTGGAATATGGGCAGGCTACCATCGAAATTCATGAGGATGCCATTAAACCAGGGAGTAAAGTGCTGATTCATGATGATTTACTAGCCACCGGGGGTACGGCAGCCGCAGCAGCCCGCCTGGTCAACAAGCTGGGTGCCAGGGCAGAAGCCTTTTCTTTTCTAATCAATTTGTCTTTTTTAAAGGGTGACCAAATCCTTTTCAATGAGTTTGGCGTTAAGCCACATTATTTGATAAGTTATTAACCCTTCTTCTGTTTCGTTGTTTAATGCTTACTATGGAGCATTCTGTACTCATTCCTTTGTTTCCTTTGCGCATTTTACCCCTGCCGGGTGAATTGGTGCCGCTTCATATTTTTGAGCCTCGGTATAAGCAGTTATTGCAAGATGTGGAGACGCGCGACATACGGTTTGGTATCTACTTCGATCACCCCATTAACGAGCAAAAATTAGGATCCATTATGCGTTTGGAATCGGTTACTAAGCGCTACCCAAAAGGAGAGTTGGACATTATTGTGAAGTGTGAAGACATCTTTACATTAGAAACGCAGCGGACTATTTTTCCTGGAAAATTATATCCAGGGGGAGAAGCAAAATTCTGGAATCTCGACCTAACTGTTTTTCCGTACGAGCCACTTTATCAGCAGTACAGTACTTTTCGCATGATGCGTGGCATTGCCCGCCAGGAACGGAGTTGTTCTATTTATGAAATAGCCAACGAACTAAATTTTGATTTTCCAGATCGCTACAAATTCATCACGTTACAGGAAGACCGTCAACAAAAATTTCTGGGAAATAAAATTGCCTACCAGATACAATTGCTCGAGCATGAAGAAAAGAGCAGGGATGTGTTTCATTTGAACTAAACAGTAGGGTTAAGGATATAGAAATAAAAAAGGAGAGTCATCGACTCTCCTTTTTAGTTTACACCGCAGGTGAACTACTTTCCTCCAGCAGCTTTTGCTTTTGCCTTCGCAAAATCTCCAGCCTTTATAATGTTCATAGACTCTAGCTTCAAATGGCGCTTCATGGCACTGTTAATTTGTTCAGGGGTAAGCTCCATTACTTTTTTCTCGTATGCTTCGTCCCATGTAAGCGTTCGCTTCGTGAACAAGTAATTATTGAGCGTGCCTGCCAAGCCTCCGTCTTGCGCTCTGGAAACAGTTCTGGACTGTGACCAACCGGATTTAGCAGCGGCAATTTCTTCTTCTGTAAAACCTTCGTTCACCACTTTCAAAATTTCTTCTTTAAAA
>LNEN01000240.1 GCA_001464155.1 Cytophagales bacterium Ga0077538
ATATCTGAAATACCATTTACTTTAAAAGCACTACTTGGCTGAGATTTAAAAGCAATTCGCTCCAGGCGATAGGCATACTGTGCCACATTCCTTTTAGTCCGCATATTGAATCTGTAAAATCGAACCCAGGAATTTGTTTCAGTAACATCAGCACGCACGCCATCCTCATACAAAGGTTCCTCCAGAGCTGCCAATAAAGATGTGTAATTATTCTCAAAGGTTATCCCTTCTAAGGTTCCGTTCTGTCTGGGGCCATGCTCCGTTGCTTGCATGATTAAATTCTTCGGCATAGTGAAACTGCTCGAGAAAGATCCGTCCTGATTCACCATCGTTAAAGAAGGATTGGCCAATGCCACTTTTTTTTCTGAAACAATTCGTTCTCCTTCACTCGCCCATACCAATTGTTTCGTCAATGGATCAAAGCGCATGGCTTCTGGATCTGCAGTCAGAGAAACAGTTGTCTTACTAGAGGGATAGGGAGTGCCGTCACGCTGTAATAATTTAGTAGTGGATAAAAATTGCACACTATCAATCCCCTTACTTGAAACGTGAATTCTTGCTGTATAGAAACGAGCATCATTGATGCCTGAACGATCATCACAAATAAGGTAGTAGTGATCGTTCACTTTGTCATAATCAATACCTGACAGGCCACCTACAATAGTCTCATTAAATCCAAACTGATGAGGAAGATCATACTCTCCCATAAATCGCAAGCTCCCAATTTGAACATTCTCCTGCCCAAATCCATGGCGGAAAGGTGTCAAGAAAGTTAACAGCACCAAGGTGGCGAATCGCTTAGGGAGAGAAAAAGAGTAGAAACTCATTACCAGAAAGACATACAATCCGCGAAGGTATAACAAAGATTGAAATGTGATGTACTCTAAAAGGCCAAATTCAGCCCTAAAAGTAGGGTATTAAAACAACTGTTCATTTAAAAGTAGACTGGTAATCAGTTGTTTAATCCATCTGCCAAAAACCGAGGTTTGAAGAGGCTATTCGAATGTTCCCGGTGGCCATCACATCTTCAGAATTTATTCAGAATTCAACCCTTGCTTTACCTTATAAAAAACGAGTATGCTCCGCATTTCACTAGCAGCCATTGCGATTTTCTTTCATACGCTCTTGGGCTTTGCTTCTGCTCAACAGGATAGCACGTCTTACCAAAATCGAAAACTCAAGTTGGAGGAAATCAACTTCGTGACAAGTTACTACCACCAGGAAGGAAACAATTCTGCTGTGACCGGTGGTATTGGAACAGAAAAGCTCTCTGATTTTGGTACCACCATCGATGTGCGGCTTTCTAAATACGATAGCAGAAAAAGGAAACACACTCTTATTGGGGAAATGGGTATTGATGTGTACTCTTCTGCTTCCTCCGATAAGATTGACCCAAATACCATTTCTTCTGCCTCTTCGATGGATGTAAGAGTCTATCCATCTCTAACCTATTCTATAACCAACGATGAAAAGCGAACTACACTCCTAATGAATGGATCCTTTTCAGGTGAATATGATTACATTTCAAAAGGGGCCAGCCTGGGATGGTCTAAATTATCCCGAGATAAAAACAGAGAGTTCAGTGCGAAAGGCTTAGTGTTCCTGGATACATGGTCTGTTATTCTTCCTGTAGAATTAAGAAGCAGTACAAAGAAGAATAGCACAGAACCCCGAAATTCCTACAGCGCCTCTTTCACGCTTAGTCAGGTAATTAACAAACGTATGCAACTTCTTCTGCTCAGTGATGTTGCGTATCAGGAAGGTTTGTTGGGTACTCTTTATCATCGCACCTATTTCACCGATGGCTCACATAAAGTCGAGAATCTTCCGGAAACACGACTTAAAATTCCGCTGGGAATTCGCTGGCATTATTTCCTGGCTGACCGCTACATCATCAGAGCCTACTACCGCTACTATCAGGATAGTTGGGGATTGAAGGCGAATACCTACGAAATCGAAACACCCATTAAGTTAACTCCTTTCGTTTCGATTAGTCCGTTTTATCGATACTACACGCAACAAGGCATCGAGTACTTTGCTCCTTACCAGCAACATGCCCTATCCGAAGAGTATTACACAAGCGATTACGATCTCTCTACACTTTCCAGTCACCTGATGGGCATGGGCTTGCGTTTATCACCACCAGGTGGTGTACTAAACATGTCACATGTCAATTCTCTGGAACTCCGTTATGGTCATTACGAGCGCTCCACGCAATTAAACTCGAACATCATTTCCTTACTGATCAAATTAAAATAAGAAATATGAAAACTATACTTGGCATACTTCTTCTCTTTAGCATTTTAAATCAATCCTGGCTTACCAATTGGGATCAGGCACAAAGCAAAGCAGCAGAAGAGGATAAATTGATTCTACTCAACTTCTCGGGATCTGATTGGTGCGCTCCATGTATTAAAATGAAGAAGGAAGTTTTTGAAAGTGAAGCCTTTCTTTCAATAGCAGAAAAAGAATTGATTCTGGTCCGTGCTGATTTTCCGCGTTCGAAAAAAAATCAGTTGCCGAAGGAACAAATTGCTCATAACGAGAAACTAGCTGAGAAATATAATCCTAACGGGAAATTTCCTCTCACTCTTTTAGTAGATGCCAAAGGTAAAGTTATAAAGGAATGGGATGGCTATGCATTTGCCAGTCAGGATAAATTTTTGGCTGACCTTAAGGAGACACTAGCCAAGCAATAAAACGTGAAGATACTCAAGACCTATAGTCAATCGCTCAAACTCATGGGCAATCGCTTTGAATTTTCAGTTGTCGCTGAGAATGAAAGTCTTGCGCTGGAGAAAATTGCACTAGGCATTGAGGAAGTAAGACGCATTGAAAAGCTATTTACAACCTATGATCAGAATAGTCAAACAAATCTGATTAATAACCAGGCAGGAATAAAGCCAGTAAAGGTAGATGAAGAGGTGATCAACCTAATTGATCGATCTATCAAAATATCCACGCTTACACAAGGTGCCTTTGACATCACCTACGGCTCGCTTGACAAACGATTTTGGAATTTTGACAAAACGATGACAAGCCTTCCCGATCCCGAAGAAGCAAAAGAGGCAGTAAAACTCATCAACTTCAGAAACATTGTACTTGATAAGAAAAAGCATACAGTCTTTCTAAAAGAAAAAGGTATGCGCATTGGTTTTGGTGGCATTGGAAAAGGATATGCTGCAGATAGAGCGAAAGCCGTGATGCAACAGGCAGGTGTTGACAGTGGAATTGTTAACGCTGCCGGTGATCTTACGGTGTGGGGCAATCAACCCGATGGCAAACCCTGGACTATCGGCATTGCTGATCCGGAAAAGAAAGATATGCCCTTTGCCTCTATACAGCTTACCAATACCTCTGTAGCGACCTCAGGAAACTATGAAAAATTTGTAGTCATTAAGGGAATAAAGTATTCGCATACCATTGATCCCAAAACAGGCTATCCCGTAAGAGGTATTAAAAGCACGACCGTTATTTGTCCTAGTGCAGAAATTGCCGATGCCATGGCAACTCCCATTACAGTCATGGGGATTCAGGCAGGCTTGAACCTTGTAAATCAAATCAAAAACATCGCTTGCATTATCATTGATGACCGTGATTCCATTTATACATCCAACAACATTAATCTAAACTAATGATGAAGAAAATCAAACTTATTGTGCTCTCGGTTGCTACACTTCTCTTGTTTGGAAACTGCTCGTCAGTTAAGGAGTATCAAAAAATGCGGTTGAATGATTCGGAAATGGAATTGGCTACGCGCAAGTCACAAAAATTCGAGCTGAATTTTCAATTGTACCGCGAAGGTGCTTCCGGTGGAAATGGTGGCAAAAATGGAGGCGGTTGTGGTTGCAATTAACTATGGATTAGGTAAGCGCTTTAATACCGCTTCCATTATTTCAACTTGAACTCTCTCAATCTCCAACAAACGCTTACTTTGATGCACCAGCACATGGTCTATCTTCTTGTGTAAAAGTTGAATCTCTAATTCTGCTTTTAAGTTAACCTTATAATCCTGTTCAGAGCGTCTTCTGTCCTTTGCCTCTTGTCGGTTCTGACTCATCATAATAATCGGTGCCTGAATCGCTGCTAAGCAAGAAAGTATCAAGTTTAACAGAATAAAAGGATAAGGATCATAGCTATCATTTCTGAGCCAGAAAGCATTCAGGATGATCCAGCCTAGAATAAACGAAAAGAAAAAGATGATGAATTTCCAGCTACCACCAAATTCAGCAATCCTATCAGCCACACGCTCACCAAACGTAAAACTATCTTCATAAACTTCGTCTACATGCTCTGATAGTATTTTATTCTCAGAAATACTCTTGACAACTTCTTTCTCCAGGGCATCTAACTCACCCAGCTCACTCGCCAACATACCGTTCAGGTAGTCTTTTTTAATCGAGATCAATTGGTCCTCTCCTATATGACTATCCTTCGTAACAGACGTGTAGGTGGCAAAAATATAACGTTGAAGATTTTGATCCAAAGCAGACAGGGGAACC
>LNEN01000241.1 GCA_001464155.1 Cytophagales bacterium Ga0077538
TGCTAATTTGGAATATAAGACGGGCCAAGTCCTTCGATTTTAGCATTAATTTTTTCGAAATAGGTCAACCCGTAATAGTAGGATTGTTGTTCGGGATAGCGTACTGGCTTATGGCTTTTGCTTCAATAGGTGAAGAAGCAATAAGGCTAAATGCTGATACACTGTGGAATCTTGGGTTAATCAATGAAATGAAAAACACTTTCTTGCCGAAAGATCCCCACTGGTATACAAATTCAATCTTTATATATCACTACCTAAGTGACGCGTTTCTCGCAGGAATTTCGAATTTCACAGGGTTGGATATCCTTACAACAATGAACTATGGAAATCTAGCTACCAGTCTCTCCATGTTTATTCTCGTGGCACTAATCGCTGGGAAGAAGAATAGTCTGGAGTCACTCGTTATTTTTCTGATAATGCTTGTTTTCTCGTTTGCGGATGAGTGGTCTGTTTTTCGTTCATTCCACCTGCATATTAGCAGTGCTGCGGCCTCAACCTTCTTCTGGTCGTTACCTGTCTTCATATCCACCATTTACGTATGGTCTCGTGTTGACAAGTATCGGAAAACACTTAGTCTGCCTACAATCGCAGCTGTGTCTTTTTTGAGTGTATTCATTTTAGTTTTTGCAAAGGGCACGTTTATACCCGTTGTTGTTTTTCTGGAATTCCTTGCAGCAGTGAAAATACTGTTCGCAGAGAAGTTGTGGCGACTGGCTAACGTAAAAAGTAACTACAAACTGTTGCTTTCGTTCTTATTCTATCCCTGTTTTGCTGTGCTTTTTATAGTATTGTTTTCTTCCTCAAACAATGCACCTGTTTTTCTTGGAATAGAGTCGAGGGACTTCGCCTATTTTCAATCCTGGAATCCACTTTTTCCATTTCTCGCTGTCTACTTCATCACAATGGGCTTTGTGATTATTGATGTATTTCGAGGCAAATCAATGAAATGGGCCTACTTAATTTGTAGTTTTTTTAACCTTGTTCTTTTTTTCGTATTAACCCACGAAGGGTATTCTGATATATACTTTGCATTTAACGCAATTTTGTTGAACATCTTTTTCATTATATATTCTCAACAAGAAAAAAAGCTAGCCAGTTTTCTTACCTCCCTCTTTGTGTGCGCTGTTTTTCTACTCACCATCTCTGCCAAGAAGACAATACCAGGATTCACCGTATTCAAAATTTCATTTGATCCTGTTTTAAACAACAAGGGGTACAATGACTCAATCTCAAGAGAGGAAATAAAGGAGTATATTACGTTGTCTCAGCAACTACCAAAAGACGCATTGTTAGCGGCTCCTCAACACGAACAACCTAAGTTCTTTTTATATTCTGCCTTTCTTGGCAGACGCATTTGGAACGAATGCCCCATTTACACTACTACTGTGATGAATGTATACTTACCTCAGAGACTTTTCTTGAGTCAGCAAAAATTTATTCCAGACTATATTGATTTCGACAAGGCTCCTGACAACACCTATAGAGACGAGCCATTTAATGTATTCAAAAATAATTTAGTGATAGATTCTGCCATCTACGAAAATCCAATAGATCGATATAAGAAATATGAAATGTGCGTCTTTAGTGAGATCACGCAAGAGGAGTTTAATCGAATCGCAACCGAGAATGGATGGAGTCATATTATTGTTAAAATTAGTGATGTACCCAGAGTTAATCAGTGGATGCGATCACTTCGTAAAATTGAAGGAAAATATATAGCTATCTTTCAACTCCAGGAACTAAACTGACGATAAAATACTGTTCAGGTTACTATGCTTACTTCATAGTAAAGAATGCCAACACACGCTCAATAATGTGGCTTTGATCTTCTTTACTTAAGTCAAAGAATAAAGGCAATCGTATAAGTCGATCTGTAAACATTTTTGCATTACTGAGCTCGTGCCCAACGTATTTCCCTTCAAAGAAAGGACTTGTATGAAGTGCCTGGTAATGGAATATTGCCCAGATACCGTGTTCGTTGAGAAATTTAATCAAAGCATTTCGGTCCGTTTGCGTATTGCAAAGGAGATAAAACATGTGGTAATTATTTGAACAATAGTCATCAATCACCATAGTTTTGAAGAGACCTTGATTAACGCCACTCGTTAAACCGTCCAGATAGCGAAACCAAATATCCTTTCTTTTCAGCTGAATCATCTGAATACTCTGAAGTTGGGCCAGCAAAAAGGCCGCAGTTATCTCAGATGGTAAAAAGGAGCTTCCGATATCCACCCATTCATACTTGTTAATCTCGCCTCTGAAAAAAGATGCTCGATTAGTACCCTTCTCCCAAATTATCTCTGCTCGCTTCGAGAAAAGTGGGTCATTGATGGCAAGCATACCACCTTCTCCGGAAATAACATTTTTAGTTTCGTGAAATGAAAAGGTAGCCAAATGACCGTGTGATCCTACTGGTTTACCCTTGTATTTGCTGTCAATGGCTTGAGCAGCATCTTCAACAACATATAGTTTATTTTTGTTGGCTATTGTCATAAGAGAATCCATATCACATGCTAATCCAGCATAATGAACAACAACGATTGCTTTGGTTTTAGGGGTAATTAATGCATTGATTTTGTTGACATCCAAATTCGGATGATCGGGTCTGCTGTCGGCAAAGACAAGGGTGGCGCCCCGAAGGGCGAACGCATTTGCTGTTGAGACAAACGTGTAAGCGGGTACAATTACTTCATCACCTTCTTTAATATCCAAAAGGATAGCGGCCATTTCTAAAGCATCGGTACAGGAAGTTGTGAGTAGGCACTTTTGGAATCCGTAATGTGCTTCAAAGAACTCTTGGCATTTCTTTGTGAAGGAACCATTTCCTGAGATTTTACCAGATGCAACTGCCTCCTTTATGTATTGAATTTCGTTACCTGTTAAAAATGGTTTATTAAATGGTATTGTAGGCATTGCTCTTTTATTTCAACCTCGACCTTAATTTCTTGAACTCAAATTTCTGCCCAGTATTGCAATCTATAGCCGTTGTTATCTTCAAAAGACCAACCCCACAGATGACAATGGGTACACCATGATCAATACTAAAAATTTTCCCAACGTCTCTATTGGCAATTTTTTTATCTGCTACAATCTCAGCATCCAAAATTCGAATTTTCACGTCATCAATAATAGCAGATGCACCCTTGTACGGAAAGCCTGTTGCATCAATTTGTCTTTTTATTTCGATGCTCGATTTCTCCCACTGGATATGATAATCCTCCTCATCTCGCCACATGCTATAAGAGGCCAGACCTTCGTCTTGTGGAGTGGTTTCGATAGATCCTTTTTCGATTTTCTCAAAAACAGTACACACAAGTTGTTGATAAGATGTAGAGATCAGTTCAATCGCTGTTTTTATCTTAAGAGGGTATGAAATCGGGATTTTTATTTGCCCGACAATTGGTCCCGCGTCTGCCTCTTCATTAGCGACAATGGCTGTGACGCCAATCTGACCATCACCATTAAGTAATGCTGTAACTAAAGGGTTAAACCCTCTGTATTGAGGAAGCAAGGAATCGTGCAGTACAATCAGTTCAAGTTTTCGAGTATCTATTAACCAGCGCCATGAAATGGCAACGCCATACTTCACCGCAGGGGTTTCTGTGATATCCTTTCTATTTAAAAATGGAATTCCTGAATTCACACTTAGTTTTTTAATTTCAAGATAGTAATCGTTTTCAACCGACTCATCGTGTGAACCAACTACAAGGGAAATCAGGTTTTTACAGATTGATTTTTCAACCAAGGCCTCCAAGGACTTAAGCCCCTTTTCCCCCATTAAAAAGAGGCAAACTTTAATATCCATTCAGGTAATCTTTTCTATAATGTAAAGCGGCCGACTCTTAACGCCTTCAAAAATTTTTCCAACATATAAACCCACTACGCCAAGCGTAAACAAAATGCATCCCGATAGAAACCATATCGAAACGATGATGCTAGCATAACCCAGAACTTCAATTTTATTGTTAAACCATTGAATAGCTATGTAACAGGCAAAAATAAACGAGAAGAAAGAGATTAACACACCGGTCTTAATGACGAGTCGGAGTGGCTTATCAGAGTAGGCCAGAATAATGTCAATTGCCAAATTAAGTAACTTCTTAAAATTATAAGCCGACCGACCGGTCGTTCTGGCGGCATGTTCCACTTCGATACTACACGTAGTAAAACCAACCCACTTCACCATTGTGGGAAAATAGCGAATGCTCTCTCTCATTCTACAAACTTCGGTGATAAGCGCTTTGCTATAGATGCCGAAATTAGCTATTGCCTCATCGTGTTGATGTCCGGTTAGATAGGACAAAAATTTATAGAATATCTTTGAAAATAATCTTTTAAGATACAAATCCTTTCGAACATGCCTGCTGGCTAAAACAGCCGAATACCCTTCATCTGCTTTTTGTTTCAGCTTAATAATCTCTTCGGGTTGATCCTGCAGGTCGCAGTCCATAACAACAATCCAATCACCTTTACAATGATCCAATCCGGCAGATATCGCATAATGCTGGCCGAAATTTCTGCTAAGCTTGATCCCCTTAACAAAAGGTTTTCGGGTGGCCAGTTTTTCAATCAATATCCACGACAAGTCTTTACTGTAGTCGTCCACCAGAATGATCTCAAAAGAACCTGAGATTCTTTTGAGTGTTTTCTCAAGACGTTCTATCATCTCTTCAACAAAGGGTTCGCCTTGGTAAACAGGTATTACCACGGAAAGCGTTTCAGAACTCATTGTGCACGTTGTATAATTAAATTTACAGGTTTAGTCTATTCCTTGCATCACACGACCTTTCCTGAGAACGTTACAAAGATACAATTACCAGTTAAATACATGGCATTATTTCCGGTATGCAGTACCATACGTTTTGTGTGAGCTACTTCGTTGCTGGTGGGGAATTCTGTAGTGTTCTCAAAAAATTTAAACATCCTTATACGTTCAAGCTAAAGTTTAATTAGTTGCCAGTGTTAAAAGAAGCTTCCATTTCCCTTTAACGACTACGCTAACAGGATCAATTTTCGAAATTGTTATTGAGAAACTTTGAGAAGGAAGGTTTTCATTTTCTGTTTCACAACCCATTAGAAAAAAAATAGTTGCGAACATTGTCCAATTTAACCCACTTAGCTTCATGAAATGAAATTAAAAAATAATCTGGTGAATCAAAAGTTGATAACTTGATGTCTCACACTAAAGTGTTCTAAAAGACTTGTACCATTCACGGTAATATCCATTTTGGGCCTTTGCTAATACTCGCGATATGTAGTTTCTACCTGACACCAAGTTGTCTATAACCACAGAAGTATCCGTAAGATTGCTTTTTACCAAAACATCGTCTATGAAAACTTCATATAGAACTGGAGAATTGTCGTGCATAATTGATTGATTCCAGGATAATTCCGCAGATGATTGTGTTATAGTATTCACGCTCACAAAAAATTGTGATGGGATACGCGGCATGGTGAAAGTATCATGCGTCTCAAAAGTATTCTGACCTAATCGAGCAGTTATTGAAACAATTAAGCTTGCGCCTTCACGTATATCCCGAATAGTGTAATCTGGTCCCATAAGGTCAACGGCCTTTAGTTCATTGTTGACCCTCAAATCATACTTGACATTATTATTAATTTCAAGACTGAACGGTGAGTTCCACATAAATTTGGCATCAAAGTTTTTGAACTCCACATCCCACCAAATGGTTTTCCTAATTTCTGTAAGTGTGATAACGAAATCGATAGGATCCGTTTGAAAATTGAATAGCGCTGTTGTCTTATTTCCAGCCTTATCTATAGCGACCACTTTCCCATGATATGGTTTACTCACAGTTAGGTTTTCAAGGGTATATTCTGTAACCGTAAGATCTCCCACTATAAGAATGTCGTCTAGCAACAAATAGTACCGTATTTTCTCGTTCTCTGGATCGATTGCTTCTCCCCAAATAATGTTGACTTTCGTTGGGCTAATAGCCGTTGTAGATACTTCAAATTTGGCTGGGTGTAGATTTTCCTTTTCACAGCTTAAGAAAAATAGTGTGCAGCACAGGAGTATTGTTCTCATTCGTGTAAATTTAATGATTTACTATTTCAGCGTAGAATAATACATACCTTTGTATGTAAAAAATTCCGTTTCTTATGCTTTTAAGGGCTTTCTATTTGTTTGGCTTGATTGTATTGTTCAGTGGTTGCACTGAAAAAGATAGTAACCTTCCTCCCTCTATGTTTGAGGTAACAGTTGGAGTGTTGAACGGGAATAGTGTTCAAATTTCTTGGGAGCCAGCCATCGACCCTGACAACGGCTTTGTAACCTACAATGTATTTTTAGCAGGCATCGAGATATTGCATGGAACGCCATTGCTTAGCCACTCCTTTTCTTTAAATGACATCTCACTAAGCAATATTTATTATGGTAAAGTTGTTGCTACCGATGAGTTGGGAAATAGGACCGAATCAGATTTTTCATTTTCTACGGAAAAACCGAGTGATTTTACTTTATCTACTAAGTATGAGGGCTATAGCGTTGCTCACATAGTATGGAAAAAAGCAAAGCTCCCAGATGGTTCAAATGCCTTGTTTGATGTTTACCTAAACAATAGTCATATTATGGCGAATACTGCGGACACTTCCGTTTTAATTTCAATTAATCACGAAAATGCTGTGAAAGGACTCAATAGCTTTTCGGTTATAGCGAAAGGACCATTGCTAACAACGCCCAAATATGGGATTTTTACATTTCAAGACCACCTTTTACTGACAGAGAAAAATCTAATTTTAAATGTGTATAACATAAGCGATAAAAGAGCTGAAGTATTGGCAGGGCTTAAAAATTTAAGTTCTGCCGTAGGGTATCATTTACAGAGGCAGCGCCAACCCTTTTTCGTATACGTAAATGGTGTTCTGCACAGCTCTGAGATTAAATGTAATTCAATGTCATCTCAGTATTTTCCGACTATTGATAATTTGACTCCAAACACCTCTTACACTATCAAAGTCACCCTAACGAATATTTCTTTTAATACAGCCTATGAACCACTACCGATTGCATCCAAGGAAATTACTTTCACTACAAACAGCATCCCCATTACTAACTCATTTGATTTAGTACAATTTGAAAACATTACGAGTACATCAGTTGATTTATCATGGAGGGTTTTGCTTTATCGACAATCTTGTGCTACCTGCTATGATTGTAACAATAGAATATTAATTTATCTCAATGGCGTGTTATGGCATACTCTTGATAAATTTGCAACGGGCTATTCATTAACTGGATTAAGTCCCAATACAGACTATACATTGAAGCTTGTTTACATTCATAATTTTAATAATCCAGCATCAATTATAAGTTCAAAAGAGGTAGTTTTTACAACTAAATAGTTTGGTTAAAAAATTAAAATGCTGCCTTACGAACATTGAAATGTGTATTTAATCACAACAACACATATTCTTTATTTGATTCTGATTAATGGTATTGTTATCGTCAATCAAATGAGTTTCAAAGATTCTATTTTATACTATAAAAGTTACTTCAAAATGTAATTTATTTTTTTTGAATTTTAATGATTACAATCTATCATTTCATAGCTAAGAAACTATTTGCAGACATTCGTTTTTGGATTGTTTTCTTTTTTATAGTTAGACTTTACGGAATTACTAATCCGCCACTTGAGGTTAATACAAATTGGCGGCAGTGCGATGTACTAATGATAGCCAGGAATTTTTTTGAAACGGATGCCAACATCTTATACCCAAGAGTAGATATGGCAGGAACACATACAGGTATCGTAGGATCTGAATTCCCTCTTTATAACTACTCGATTTATACTGTTTCATTAGTATTTGGTTATAATCATTGGTATGGAAGAATCATCAACCTTGTGTTAACATCGCTTGGGGCCTTTTTCTTCTTTGCATTGGTTCGAGATTATTTTAATGAACGTGCAGCTTTTGCAGCCACTATTCTATTTTTGATTTCTCAGGGATTTGCACTTTCAAGAACTACATTGCCCGATCCCTTTGCCTTAAGCTTTTGCTTTTTTAGTTTATACTATGGACTTAAATACCTCAGAGAAGGTGATTATTTGCCATTATTCCTTTTTCTAATCCTTGGTGCTATTGGTTGTCTCTCCAAAATTTCAGCAGCTACATTGTTAACAGTGTTGGCAATTCCCATTATTGACAAATCAATTCTCGTAAAACGAAAACTCATGTTAACTGCGGCAGGATTGATAGTTCTGACGATGGTTGTTGCTTGGTATTTTTATTGGGTCCCTCACCTCAACACAACTTACCATTTTGGTGGACATTTTTTTATGGGAATGGAATTCTTCAAAGGGTTAAACCAATTATTCGAGCATTGGCCCAAAGTACTGAAACAATTCTATGATGCTCCACTGAAGTACACTGGCTTTGCGACATTTTTGATAGGATTATTTTTATGCATCCGTCATAAAAAATGGATTTATCTGGTTGTTTTTCTGATCCCCTTTACATCATACCTTCTCATCATAATTAAAACGGGAGAGATGTTCACCGTAAATTATCATTACCCGTATCTATTTGTTCCATCCATGGCCTTTGTTGCAGGCCTTGGGCTGAGCCAACTGAGGAGTGAGAAGCTTGTGTTTATTATTCTTTTCATTGTAGGCATTGAGGGCATTGCAAATCAAGCACACATGTTTAGAATTCGAGAACCCTTTAAATCTTTTACAGAATTGGAGAAGATAGTGGATGAAGCAGGAATACAGCAAGATGACTTAATCACAGTAAATGGCCATCATCCACATTTGTCTACTCCTTTATATTTTGCCCATCGCAAAGGCTGGAATGTCTCGAGAGCCGATCTATTGAAGCCAGGTCAAATTGAGCAACTTAAGAAGGAAGGGTGTAAGTATATACTGGTTCTTAAAAAAGCTTTTGGAGATTATGTGGAACTAGAGTTTCCAAAAGTCCATGACTCAGATAACTTTGCTATTTATAAATTATAGAATTGTCAAAATTCCTTTTGACCCTGCCATAGATGCAATCGGTAAAAAAAATATCAATCGTCATACCAGCTTTTAACGAAGCGCGTAATATCGAAAAATTATACGAAGAACTCGTGCGGGTGATGCAACAAACAAAGTATCAATACGAGCTTATATTTGTTGATGACGGGAGTATTGACGAAACACTTGAGGTTGTTAAATCGCTATGCTCTAATAAACCAAATGTCTTTTACATAGAGTTATCAAGGAATTTTGGACATCAGTCTGCCCTAAAGGCTGGGATTGACATGGCAACAGGAGACTGCCTAATAACTATGGATAGTGATTTACAGCATCCGCCAGTTATTGTGATGGATTTAATCAGGTATTGGGAGGAAGGATATGATGTCGTTTACACAAAACGTAAGGAAGACAAAAAGCTTTCTTGGTTTAAAAGAAAGACCTCCTCACTTTATTATAATCTCTATAATAGATTGTCTGATTTGAAATTGGAGAAAGGCACGGCTGACTTTCGGTTGATGAGTAAAAATGTTGTAGAGGCATTTTCAAGTCTGCGTGAAAATGAATTGTTTATCCGTGGACTCATCAAATGGGCGGGGTTTAAGCAAATAGCAGTGGAGTATGAACCAAACGAACGATTTTCGGGTGTCTCAAAATACAACCTGAAACAAATGGTTTCCTTTGCTGTCAAGGGCATCACCTCCTTCAGTGTAAGACCTCTTAAACTTGTGGCCTATGTGGGATTGATTTTATTCCTGGTCTCACTCATCTTAATACCATACGCTTTAATAAGTTACCTATTAGGTGATGCCGTATCGGGTTGGACGTCAATTATTATATCCGTCATTTTTTTGGCAGCCTACAGTTATTAATGCTTGGAATCATCGGTTTGTATATTAGTAAACTTGTTATTCAGTCAAAGCAGCGCCCACTCTACTTCGTACGCGATACTAATTATAGCGCAGATAAGATAAAGTAATACCAATACATCAAATGAAACCTGTCCTTTTTTCCTTCGACATTGAAGAGTTTGATGTCCCGCTTGAATACAATAAAGTAATTTCGTTTGAGAATCAACTTAAAATATCTATTGAAGGCACAAGCATTGTGCTTGACTTGTTGCGTGAAAGTGGAGTAAAGGCAACATTCTTCAGCACCGCAACATTTGCTATGCACGCCACACCAATAATAGATCGCTTGTGTGCGGAGGGGCATGAGCTCGCATCTCATGGATTTTATCATTCAGAATTTGAAGAGGCACATTTGGCTCAATCTAAGGCGAAGCTGGAAGAGATTTCGCAACGAGAGGTTGTGGGTTTCAGAATGCCACGTATGATGCCAATAGATAACGGAGCGATTCTAAGAGCTGGCTATACATATGATTCGTCTTTAAATCCCATATTTTTACCTGGCCGTTATAACAATTTCTCCAGACCACGCGAACCGCATAGAAATGACGGACTCCTTGAGATACCCGCCTCAACAACCCCGCTTTTGAGAATCCCCTTGTTTTGGCTTTCCTTTCACAATTTTCCCCTTTGGTTTTATAAGCAGGCGTGCAGGCAAACGATGGACCACGATGGACATCTTAATTTGTATTTTCATCCTTGGGAATTTGTTGATCTAACACTTTCGGAATTTGGCCTTCCTTGGTTTGTTTCAAAGAATTCCGGAACACACATGATAGAGCGATTCAGGGCACTTATCTACTGGATGAAGCTCCAAGGATTCAAGTTTACCACATTCAAGGATTTTATTAAAACTGTTTGATGACTTGGTTCAAAAAATAATTTAGAATGTTTGTGCTCTAACGGAGCTTTTAACTAGAAATGAACGGTCTGGTTGGTGTTATAAGTTTAAACCTCATAGATCTCGTTTTCAACATTATTTATTTCTATTATCTCTGAATAGTGATTATTTAATAGTTCTTGACTGTTAGGTATTGGCGTTGGACTATTAATAACAACGTATGCTTGATCCTTCTTGTTAAACGCGATAAAGGCCAGTTCAAGCGACTTCAATATCGGGTCTTCTTTCCTGTTAGGGTGCGGTAAGGCAATTGGGCCGGTGTCAACTTGATAGATCCAATCGATGTCATTTACGTTCATTGTTTTGATTGGGTATTCGAGTATAATTTTTTCAAACTCATTTCGAAAAAATGTAGTTCTTCCAACTAGTGATTTTCTTTTTAAAGTGGAGAGAACAACTTCTCTGTTATTATCCAGTTTTTTAAATCGTTTTACCTTTTGTACCTCCACACGAATTGATTGAAATCTACTTTGAACCATTTCCCTTTCAGCATAACGAGCACTGGAAAATTGGTTGCTTCTAAAGATGACATATTCAAGGGAGTTGTAAACACCGGAGAAGTCATAATTTGGGTCCATGAACAAATTATCTTTAGCATATGTGTTCTCAGACTTACACGAAGCAAATTTAAAGTAGTCACTTGTTTTACCGGTTTCTGAATTAACCACGATGCATCGAGACTCAACTTGAATTCTCGCTTGGTTTGCCTTATTTGGCATTACATGTGTTACAAACGATTTGGTGTAGTCACAAATTGACTCTACAGGGCTTAAAAACTCACTAAATACTTCGGGAGTTTTGATAAATTCAGCTGCATTTGCATTTGCAAAAATTAGGGCACCCATCGATTGTAAAAATTCAGATCGTATCATAGAAAGACAACAGTAGTCAAGTTAGTATATACCTTTTAAATTTTCAAGAGTTGCTATATTTACTCATATTTGCGCTCATTTATCAATCTTGAATATATTTTCTGAGATCACTCAAAATTCAATTGCCAATTTGCTGTTGAGGGCACTTTCAATAGGTGGACGATTTTTGCTCATTATATTAATCACCTATTTCTATCTGCCTGAAAATTTGGGATTGTTTGGCCTTTTTAATACCAGCATTCTCTTATTGGTTCAGTTTGTGGGTTTTGATTATTATGTCTACACATCTCGTGTACTGATAAAAAAGGATGCCAATCGAGCATTTGTGATTTATAATCAGATGGGTTTCCAGTTTTTGGTGTATATCATCGCTATTAGTGGCATGATATACTATTTCTACAGGGGATATATTGGTTGGCAATATTTCATTCCTTTTCTTTCCATTTTACTTCTTGAGCATATTACAACCGAGCAATATAGACTTCTAATTTTGTTTAAAAAGAGTTTTCAAGCCTCAGTTTTACTATTTATAAAATCAGCTGCATGGGTTTTCATACTTTCTATTATTTGGGTAATTGATCATTCAAATTTTGATTTGATCTTTTGGTTATGGCTAGGGGGGTTGCTGATTTCATTTTACTATGGGTATAGAAAACTCAGATCCTTTTTGCCAAAAACAACCTATGACATTTCAAAAAATGAGATTAAGGATGCATTAAAAATTTGCTCCCCATTTTTCCTAAGCACCATTTTTTTGAAAATCACAGAGTACTCAACCAGATATATTATTGACTTTTCTTTGGGAAAAACAGAGTTGGGCATGTTTACTTTTTATGCCAATTTTGCAAGTATTTTGAGCACCATTGTTTTTACCTTGATTGTAATGCATCAATATCCCGTACTACTTGATTCATTTGTAAATGGAACTAAGGAAGATCAGGATAGACTTTCGAGGAAATTTTTTATGGATGTTACAAAAGTTTCAATTCTGGGATTGCCTTTTGTTTATTTGGCAGTACGAATTTTTGTCTCCTTTTATAACCCCGAAGTTTACTTTGAAGGCTTGAATGTTTTTATTGTTCTCCTGCTTACGAATGTTTTGGTGTCAATTAATTATGGTACGCATTATATATTGTTCGGCTATAATAAGGATAGAGTAATTATTCTTTCCTATATGGCCGGATCCTTTTTGACAATTGCTGCTGGAGTATTTCTAATTCAAAGATTTGGAATAATAGGGGCTGCATATGCAGGGTTTCTAGGTTTCATAACTATATTATTTGCACAAATCGTTGGAATATGGAATATAAGAAGACGTATGTAATTTTGGTCATTACTCAGTATCATCTTAAACAGCTCCTTTTATTAGTCAAGGAGTTGCAACTCAATTCAACTAAAAATTACATCATTCACTCCAATCATATTTCTGAGCATGAACTTGATGGACTAAATGCGTTTAAAACGTTTAGGTATGAAACTACCCAGCTACAACTGCGTCCATTAAGAATCCATCAGAGAGCTTTTACTTTCTTAAAGAATCCAAATTCTGTTTTCCTAGATTATCGAAGACTTGTAGAGAAGAATTCCATATTTATATCTAGTTCTCTTGAAGAGGAATTACATGATAAAGTCGACTTAATCATTTTTAATGACAGAGATTTTTTAGTACAACTTTCTATAAACTACCTGCGAAATAAGCGATTGTTAAATAAGGTTATAGCGGTGGATGAAGGATTGGGCTATTATATTAAAGAAAAGACTAGGGAGAAGATATTAAAAGTTCTATATAGCCTCTTTAGTATTAGTGTGGTTTATCTACGATTTCCGGAGATGCTGACTAATAAAAGACCTGAGATAGAGTATGTAAAGATTAAGGAATTAAAGCTTGCAAAAATCAGTAATCATTTAGTAGGGAAAACAGTTTTATTCTGCTCCACATTACTTTCAGAAGAGGGGTATCAATCTCTCAGTGAAGAGCTGAATTTTTATAGAACGGTTGCCAATAATATGGTTCCTCTTGATTGTTGTCTGTATTTGAAGCCCCATCCACGCGAGGACAGGGATAAGCTAAATAGAATTGAAGAGATTATTAAACCGATTTTGGGTTCAAGATTCTATCTTTCAGACAGTAAGATTCCAGCTGAATCTATCGACTATAATACCTTTGATTATGTTGTCAATTTCGGCTCAACAATTATTCTTGATATTTTGGGAAGTGGATATAATGCTAAAAGAGTAATAACAGTCCGCTTGTACAATTTTGGAATTATTGAACATCTTTTCGGGGGGACTACAATTGTCTCATTGAAGAATTTGAGTAAGGAGATTAGTCGAAAACTTAACGAATGAGAGTTTCTAAAACTTTATTTGTCATAATTGTATTAGCCTTCCCAATCCTCCTCTATATTCCTGTAATTAGAGACAGCCTTTCTTTTTCGTTAAACAAATACTATTTTATTATCACTTCTGTAATTCTTGGAGTACTAACATTGTACAAAGGGATCAGAAGGATTCCTCTCAAGAACTTTTGGGATTTGATATTTTGTTTACTTCTTCTGTGCTTATCGTTATTTTCCAATTTTGATAGGGTTACATTCCCTCCCATATTTTTTGCAATTCTCTCAATTTTGATCATCGGATTTACGCTGTTAGCAGAGGGTCGGCCGAAGACTTTTTTCCTATGGTTTTCTATTGTGTATTTGATTCTTTCAGTTGTTTCATTACTAAATCCCTCTAACTTCCAAAATAGCGGTCGATTTTCAGGTATAGGCATTTCGGCATCAGTCTTTAGTTGTTACTTAACAGCATTCTTTATTTTGTATTATTTTAATTCAAGCTCTACAAAGTCAAGAATAGTATTGTTTTATGCTTTAGCATTGTTGCTAATTTTCTATACACAAACCAGATTGAATCTTCTCTACTTTCTGGCTTTGCCTTTCATTTTCTGGCTTTCAAAGCATAAAAGATTTCGCTGGGTTTATTTGATAATTTTCCTATTTATGTTGAACGCTGCATACCCCATCTATAAACTATTGAATAAAGATAGCTTTATAACTACGATGCGATACGATGATGGAAAGGATCCATCATTCCAGCTTCGCTATGAATTGTTTGAAAGAGTTTTATTAGAATACAGTGAACTTAGCGGAACTCAACAGTTATTTGGTGCAGGATCAGAAAGAGCCAGGGAAGTTATTCTGACCAATTTTAAGTACGATCATATGCCTCATAATGATTTTGTCAGAATCCTTTACGATTTTGGAATTATAGGAGCCATACTCTTCCTGAGTTTGTTCATCAAAATCGGATCCAGAAATGAAATATTGTTTTGTTTGGTAACACTTTATTTTTTGTCATTTTATCACAACATGGTGTTTAATTTATTTATTGTTTCTTTGATTTTTTTACACACGACTAACAGAAATGAAGAAAGTTAAATTCTTAAGAATTGCTGACGAAGATGGGGTGATTGACAAGTTTTATAAGTATAGCTTACTGCTTTATTTATTTCTTTTAGTTAGTCCACCAAAATACTCCAGTTTATTTCTGATAATACTTATAGTGATTTTCATTTTTGACTGGTCTAAGAATAGATTCCAATTCAAGATTGATCTTCACTTGTATCCCCTAATCATTTATTTTTTAGTTTACGCCTTTGGGTTAATATATACGTCAGATACAGAAGCAGGAGTTAACAGCCTACTTCGTATTGTATCATTTATTCTACTGCCACTGATCTTTTCTCGCGTATACCAGAAGAATATCAACATAGCAGAGCAAGTTGTATCAGTATTCATTGCTTCACTACTGATTATACTTTCTTTCTTTCTATTTGCAGAGAACAAACAGGACTATTTTTTCCATCCAACGTATATTGGGATGTATGTTAATTTGGCTATTGTATTCTGCTTTCACAGATCTCTCAATCAAAATGAAAAGAATAAATGGTTATATCTTTTTTTGACTTTTCTTTTTTTTATTTCACAAGCTGTAACCGAATCAAGGACCCAAATTGGTATAGCCGTTTTATTAATGGTTTTTGGAATGGGTTTAGTTATAAAGCAAAACCTAACGAACTATAGATTAATCCTGACAGTATTAGTTCTGTTGACAATAACTATTTTTACTTTTTTTAACTACACTGGCGACTTGTTGATTAATAAATTTTCCAAATTGGTTGAGCAAAGGACAGATTTTATTAGGCAGAGAAATTGGAAAACTAATTGCTTAGTATTGAGGGATAACTGGATTTTTGGAGTAGGGACAGGAGATTCTGTCAACGAATTAAATAAGCTTCGGTCAATAGAATGGCACGAAAGTATGGAGAATTACAACTCTCATAATCAATATATTGAATCATTGCTCGATGTTGGTGTTTTAGGAATTTCAGCGTTATTGCTTCTACTGTTAAATCTTGTAAGAGCTGGGATAAAATCGAGGAATTACGTGTTGATTGGTTTTTTCCTTGTACTCAGCGTTTCGTTCTTAACTGAATCAATTCTTGAAAGACAGAAAGGGATATGTTTTGTTAGTTTTTTTTATTGTTTTTTAATACTGGATGGAGCATTTAAAAAAAAGTGAAATGGCCCTAATCGCAAAGATTGAAGCTAGTTATTCCTTTTTATCTAGGCATGATTGGTTTCATTTATTAATGAGTACTAAGGGAAGAATTGTAACATTTGTTAACCCTTATTCATACTCAATACTTCGAGGAACAAACCTGTCTGATAAGTTTGATTTAGTTTTTATTGACGGTCAGGCGTTGACTTTACTTGCCCGTCTTCTTTTAAAACCAAAAATTGTAAGACTCAGTTTTGATATGACATCCATGGCATGGGATGTTTTGAATTATTGCAATGAGACTCAAGTTAAAGTTTATCTTATTGGAAGCAATCAGCTTAATATAGAAAGGGCTGCTTTCAATATTAGAGGGAAATTTGATAAAATCGACCTATGCGGAATTCGTAATGGGTTCTTTAACACAGATGAAGAGAGAACGTCAGCAATGGAAGAGATTGTTTCATTGAATCCTTCAGTAGTTATAGTGGGTATGGGAACTCCAATACAAGAAAAATTTCTTTTGGATTTAAAGAATTTGGGCTGGAATGGTATTGGCTTTACTTGTGGAGGATTCCTTCATCAGTCATCCGAAAGTTTGGACTATTATCCATCAATTATAAATCAACTCCATTTACGGTGGTTGTATAGATTGATTTATGAATCACACTCAAGAAGACGCTTTTTTGCATTCTACCCTACATTTGCATTTAAATTTCTTCGCGACTACTTGTACTATTTAAGGAGAGGTTAAATTGCGGGTAAGCGTAGAACAGAATGGTTATTGAGTGCTTCAATTTTTATATACTAAAATACCCTCTTGATTGTTATCTTTATTAAAAAAGATCCCTAAGTGCTGAAAGCCGTGAAAAATTTTGTTCCTATCAGACTTACCAACATATCGATTGCACTCGTGGTATTTTCAATACCCTTGGCTATCAAATTTCATAACATCACTGTTATCCTCTTCCTGCTACTGTGCATCGTAACCATAAAATGGAATGAGACACTTAAGTTAAAATGGAAAGAAAATCCAATACCCGTTTTATACTCTTTACAGGTTATCATTATTGCTCTTGGGCTTATGTACTCTGCAAATCTGGATGCTGGCTTCAATGATATGGAGAGAGCAATCTATGCCGTTGCCATACTCCCAATCGTTTACTTACTGAGGTCTACCAACATCTCTGTTTTCAGACTCCTCAGGTTCTTTTCAATCAGTTGTATTGGGGTGGCTCTATTCGGCTTTGTTTCTTCCTGGATAGCTTTAGACTCGGTTTCTTTTGCAGAAGTAGTTCAGCATGGCCATTTGAATTTTATTTTTTACACAGGTATTCAGCCCCTGTACCTTTCTGTTTATTTGATTTTGGTTTTATTCTTTTTGCTGGAGTCATTTCGAACTAACTATGCATCGCTTACCTCATTGAACAAATGGGGATTGGCTGGCGCAAGCGTATTGGTAGTAGCCATTGTCATTTTTTTATCATACAGAAAAAAAGAGGTTGGTTGGTTGTTTTTGTATTAATGATGGTAGGTTTATTGACCTTCTTACTGGATAAGAATAATTCACCCAACCTGATTGATGAGTATGGGGCAGTGTCGAAGGCCTTTGACCAACGGATAGAAATTTGGAAAGGAGCTATACAAGGTATTAAAAATTCACCCCTGATAGGGGCAGGTACCGGAGGGACTCAAGAACTGTTGAATGCTGGGTACAAGTCTATTGGCTATGAAGAGGGAGTGGTGAATGAGTTTAATGCTCATAATCAATACCTTCAATTTATGGCTAGAAATGGCTTAATAGAGTTGATAATCTTCCTCTCTATACTGGGCTATTCCTTTTGGCGCTCATCGAAGGAGTCTAATTACACCTTTTTAATGTTCAACATGCTGGTTGCCTTTGTTATGCTAACGGAATCATTTTTGAGCGTTCAAAAAGGCATCGCCTTTTTCTATTTTTTCCTCTTGGCCTTTGTTTATCTTGGAGATCAAAAATCTGAAAAGAAGCGGGTAGTGTAAAAACACCTTTTTTGCTTAGATTGCGACAAAATGAGCCTATGGCCAATCTTGTAGCAGCCGCAGTAACAGCATTCGTATTATCGTTTTTAATTCTGCCGGTAATCATCAAGTATTCACTTAGAAAGAATTTGGTGGATGTACCGGGTCGCAGAAAAATCCATAAAAAAATAACCCCATCGCTGGGGGGTATAGCTATTTTCATCGGTTTCTTTCTTTCTGTTATTATCTGGATAGATTTTCCGCAACTCTCTGAAATCAAATTCCTATTAGTACCCTTATTCATCGTTTTTGTTATTGGGGTAAGAGACGATCTGGTACCTCTAAGAGCCTATGTGAAATTGTTCGGCCAAATTGTTGCCATTGGTTTTCTCATGTTCTTTTTTGATGAACGACTCACTGGTTTGTATGATGTATTTGGTATTGGAGAGTTTCCTTTGTGGCTTAGTTATTTACTGACCCTAGCTACCATTATTGTAGTTACCAATGCTTTTAATTTGATTGATGGTCTGGATGGTCTAGCAGGCACCATATCCTCTGTGGCCTTACTGTTTTTTGGAGTATGGTTTTTTCTGGTGGGTGATTTAGTATTTTCAGTTCTAGCCTTTTGTATGCTGGGTTCAATTCTGGCCTTTCTCATTTTTAACTGGGATCCGTCCGAAATTTTTATGGGCGATACGGGTGCTTTGGTAATAGGCTTGATGCTATCGATTATGACCATTCATTTCATTAATGAAAATTATAACCTGTCACGGTATGACTCCTATAAGTTTACTGCTTCTGTTGCAACTGCAGCCTGTGTCATTATCATCCCATTGATTGACACAGCAAGGATCATTATTCTCCGCCTTTCAAAAGGACAATCGCCTCTTAAACCAGACAAGAGTCACATTCACCATGCTATTATGCGTTTGGGGATGACTCACGCGCAAACCACCTTAATCCTTGCCACCGTGCACGTTATTTACATTGGGCTTGCTATTGCTGCGTATAAACTGAGTGAGAATTGGGTGTTGTTAGGGCTTTTAGTTTTTTCAATCATATTAAGTGTCTTTCTGGATCGTTTGATTCTGAGGAGAAAGACCGTAAAGGATATTTAGTATATGGAGCATAAGATTAGCGAACTGCTACAGCAGGTAAGCACATTTGTTATTTCTTCGAAAGAGGAATTGGAAAACTATAGACTCCGCTTTGTTAGTAAAAAGGGTTCCATCGGTGAGCTATTCGAAGAATTAAAGCAGCTCTCTAAAGAAGAAAAACAGAAGGTTGGCAAAACCCTGAATGAACTGAAGCAAGCTGCCGAAGCAAAGTTTTCGGAGTGGCAAGAGAAGCTGGAAGCAAGCTCTTCGGCCACGACTTTAGATATTGACTTTACCCTTCCTCCGGTAGCGGAGAAGACAGGCAATCAACATCCGCTTACGCTAACCCGAAATCGCATTATTGAGATCTTTGAACGTCTTGGCTTTTCAGTAGCCGATGGTCCTGAGATTGAAGACGATTGGCATAATTTCTCTGCCCTTAATTTCCCTGAAAACCATCCGGCTCGTGAGATGCAGGATACATTTTTCGTTGAAAAGAAAGGTCAGAACGGAGCTGAACAGGATCTTTTACTACGTACACACACCAGCAACGTACAAGTCCGTTTAATGGGCAAGCAGAAGCCTCCTATTCGCGCGATTATGCCTGGTAGAGTGTATCGTAATGAGGCCATCTCTGCAAGAGCGCATTGCTTTTTCCACCAGGTAGAAGGATTATATGTAGATAAAAACGTAGGCTTTGCGGACTTGAAACAAACCCTTTACCACTTTGCGAAGGAGATGTATGGTCATGATACTAAAATTCGTTTTCGCCCCTCTTTCTTTCCCTTTACGGAACCCAGCGCAGAAATTGATATTTCATGTTTGATCTGTAAAGGTGATGGCTGTAATGTGTGTAAACACAGCGGCTGGGTAGAGATTGCCGGTTCTGGTATGGTGCATCCAAACGTGTTGCGCAATTGCGGTATCGACCCGGAAGAATACACGGGCTTTGCTTTCGGTATGGGTATAGAGCGCGTTACCATGCTCCGCTATCAAGTAAACGACCTCCGACTTTATTCAGAAAACGACTTACGCTTTCTAAGACAGTTTAGCTCAGTAGTGTAACACGGGTATGAAGGTCCCTTTTGTCAATCTCAAGGCTCAGTATGCCACAATCCAAGCTGAGATTGATGAAGCTGTACAAAATGTTCTCTGCAATGGTCTTTTCATCAAGGGGAACCATGTGGCTGATTTTGAAAAGGCATTTGCAGCCAAGCTCGGGGCGATCCATTGCCTTGGTGTAGGAAATGGGACAGATGCCCTTTTCATTGCCTTAAAATCTTTAAACATTCAGCCGGGCGATGAAGTACTTACCCCAGCTCTTAGTTGGATTTCTACTTCCGAAACCATTTCTCTAACTGGAGCCACACCTGTTTTCGTAGATGTGGAGCCTGACTACTTTGGTATTGATCTCGCGCACGCGCAGCGACTGATAACTCCGAAAACAAAAGCTATCATCGCTGTACATTTATATGGTCAAGCTTTAACGCTGGATAAACTAAAAGACTTTTGTGTAGTCAATAACTTACTGGTGATTGAAGACTGCGCACAGGCACATTTCGCTACTCATCAATCGGTAGTTGCTGGTACTGTTGGCGATGTGGCAGCCTTTAGTTTTTACCCCACCAAAAACTTAGGAGCTTTTGGCGATGCCGGTTGCCTTGTTACCAACAACGAAGAGGTTGCAATAAAGGCAAGACGTTTCAGCAATCACGGAGGCCTTCATAAAAATGAGCATTTGATGGAGGGGATTAACAGCCGACTGGATGAGTTACAAGCAGCCATGCTATCGGTTAAGCTGAAGCACATCGATAAATGGAATGAGCAACGAATCCAGCATGTAGAAATTTATCGAAAGAAATTGGCTACAGTTTCTTCTATCATACTTCCAGGTCTTCGACCACATGCACATCACACCTATCATCAATTTGTGATTCGCGCACAGGATAGAAATGAATTGAAAAGTTTTTTATTAAAAAAAGGTATTGAAACAGAGATTCATTACCCTGCGGCCTTACCCTTTGAACCTGCGTATGTCTATCTAAAGCATTCGCCATCAGACTTTCCAATAGCCAGTGAGCTTGTCACTGAGATCCTGTCCTTGCCAATCTATCCTGAATTAAGTCAGGAACAGATTGAGTATGTTTGTTCTGCGATTCAATCCTTTTATTCAACAAGATGATCAACATTAAAACCATATTAGTGGCTGGTGCCGGTACCATGGGGCAGGGCATTGCGCAAGTGTGTGCACAAGCAGGTTATAAAGTCTTCTTATTTGATGTACAGCCAGAGTCTATTCAACGTGGCCTTCTTGCCATCGACAAAAATCTTCAGATTCTTGTTTCGAAGAATAAATTGAAACAAGAAGAGCTTGTGGACATCGCCTCCAGAATAAAAGGAACTGAAACGGTGGATGTTCCCGCTGACCTGGTAATTGAAGCGATCATTGAAGAAGCTGAAGCCAAGCGCAAACTTTTTGCGGCCATCGAAAAAGTGGTGGCCCCTTCTGCCATCATTACCTCCAATACTTCCTCTATTCCAATCACACAGTTGGCGGCAACTCTTCGTCATCCCGATCGTTTTGCCGGACTGCACTTCTTTAACCCAGCACCTGTTATGAAGTTGGTAGAAATTATTAGTGGGGTAGCGACAGAAGAAAGTGTGATGGAGAAACTCAAGCTATTTGTTCAATCGATCCATAAGGTTTCAGTAGTGGCCGAAGATGCCCCTGGTTTTATTGTAAACCGAGTAGCGCGCCACTACTATGTAGAGGCCCTGAAGTTAGTAGAGGAGGGTGTTGCTTCTCCGGAGGAGGTAGATGCTCTACTCCGTGCCTCCGGTTTTAAAATGGGTGCTTTTGAGCTAATGGATTTGATTGGTATTGATATTAACTTTTCCGTCACATCCTCTTTGTACAATGGCTTTCATCAGGAGCCCCGCTTCCGACCCAGTCGCGTGCAACAACAAAAAGTATTGGCAGGGCACTTAGGAAAGAAAAGTGGTCAGGGATTTTATAAGTACAACAAAGACTAAGATGAGAGCTTTTATTCACAAGGCATTGAATCTTACCGCTCTTTTAACAATTGTTTTTGCCTGCGATAGCGATTTAAGTGATGATGCTATTCCGCTAGCACCTTTCGATCCGATTCAAATTAATTTAACTCTACCCACTTATGTTTCGCTCATGTCTACCGGAGGGTACACTGCGATCAATTCGGGAGGCACGCGAGGTATTATCTTATACAGAAAAGATATCTCAACAGTACTTGCATTCGAACGTAACTGTTCCTATCAACCTTTGAATGCTTGCGCCACGGTGGAGGTACACAGTTCAGGCCTCTACATGAATGATGCTTGCTGCAATTCCACGTTTCGGTGGGAGGATGGGAATCCTACGGGAGGGCCTGCCTGGCGACCCTTGGTTCAGTACAGCACAAGCCTTAACGGAAATGTGCTTACTATTACCGATCAAATACTCAACTAATTTTTAGTTGTTATAGGGTAAACGTACCGTAAAGGTAGAGCCAACACCCGGTGAAGATTCCAAGTGAATCGATCCAGAAAGTTTATCTAAGGTTTCTTTCACAATGTACAAACCAAGTCCCGAACCTTGAGATTGTTCGTTGGCGCGATAGAACATATCGAAAATGCGTTGATGGTATTCTGGTGAAATGCCCTGGCCGTTGTCTTCTACCTTTAGGTAAAATCCATAGCCATTCATGAGTACGCGTAAACGAATAAAGCGTTCTTCTTTTCGCTGATCGTGGTAGCGAATCGCGTTAGAAATAAGATTGGAGAGAATGACTGTTAACCTGCTTCGGTCAGAGAGTACTTCTAAATCTTCGGGTATCTCCATTTGGAAATGAATGTTACTCGCTTCCGGACTATACTGAAGTGTTTCCCACACCTCACTCACTAGCGATGCCAGTTGTATGTTCTCTTTACCAATGTGTAAACGGTTGTTGCGTGAATAGTCGGTAATATCTTTGATGAATTTATCGAGTGATCCAACGCGCTGGCGCATCATGCTCAGGTATTGCTTCGCTTCCGAAATGTCTTTACTGTTCTCGGCTATATTTATGAGTCCCAACACAGAACTTAAAGGAGCTCGCAAGTCGTGGGAAGTGCTGTACACAAAACGATCCAACTCGTTGTTGGCTTTCATTAGCAACTTGTTATTTTGAACAAGCTGCATGTCATTGTAGTAGTTTAGGCTAATCAGTAAGTATACCATCATGGCACCTGTTGGCAAACCGATGGAAAAATTAATGATGACGCTTAGCAATAACTCGTCTTGTGAGTAGTCGCGCTTCGGTAAAAAAGAGAAGTCGACAAAATAAGCAAAGACAAAGAGTGTATAGGTAAACACAGCAAAAAGAATCGACCATAACCGCATCGTATAATCAAAGACTACAAAGGAGGCCATGCTGGTAAGCAGAAAGTAAATAAAGGCACCGCTATTGGGCGATTCGCTGGAAGCGATCAAGTAGACCACCACATTTACAGTAGGTAGCAGGAAATAGTTAGCTGTGCAATGATTTCCCTTTCGATGGTAATAAATCGATCCGATTAAGAAGAGAATAGGAGTGAGATAGACAAAAAAAGTTGAAGATTGACTTCTGCCTGTGATTGTCTCAATAGCCAAATAGAGCAAGAGTATGATGATTGCCAACAGGGAAAATTGCCCCGATAGCATGGCTCTCTTGAATTGCCCTCTTGATTCAATGTAATTGGATTCCCCAATAATGAGGTTGCGGATAGTCTTTTTAAAAGTCACACGTCTCGATTTCACTATGCAAAAGTAGGTTCATAAATCAGGGCTCATTTAGTGAAAGTGCGCCAAGCTGTATGCATGCAAGGTTTTTGTTGAAAAGGGAATAAAATGCTATGTAAGCGGTAGTGAGACCTGAAGTAGTTGAAATTTATCTTATTTTTAAAGAATTCAATCTATGAAAATAAGGAAGATCGGACTGGCCCTGGCATTTTCTCCTCGCATGGAAGCGATGATGGCTGAGGCAACTCGTCTGTTGCATGCATATCAGGCACAGTTACTTCTTGTACATGTTGGCAAAGAGACACCGGAGGCAAAAAATCAACTTCAAACCTTATTAGCTAAAAGTCAATTGGAGTTATCTCAGGTAAAAATTTTGTGGAAGGAGGGAGATCCGGCAGATTGTATTCTTTCGGCATGCAAAGAAGAACAGGTTGACTTGTTGATTGCCGGAGCGCTAAAAAAAGAACAATTTATGAAGTATTACTTAGGCACAATTGCCAGAAAAATACTTCGAAAAGCTAATTGCTCGGTACTTATGTTGATTGATCCTTCAGTGGAAAGAAAGGGATTTCAACAGATTGTGGCCAATGCTGAAGACAGTGCTTATGTAGAAGACGCAT
This sequence comes from Cytophagales bacterium Ga0077538, assembly GCA_001464155.1. GTDB lineage: Bacteria > Bacteroidota > Bacteroidia > Cytophagales > Cyclobacteriaceae > Chryseotalea. Next base: position 24,703 of record LNEN01000241.1, read on the forward strand.
TAGCAGCTGCTTGTGACATTGGCATGAAGGAAAACGCGCAATGGCTTCATATAGTAAGAGAAGTAAAACTACTTGGCCTGACAATGTCTGCCTTAGATGATTGCTCGGAGGAAGAGCATAACCAATTGCGTAATGGGTTAATGCGTACGGAAATTGAAAACGTTGAAAAGATTCTTACTAAAATCCCGCATGCTGGATTGAAAGTAAACATCAAATTACTTTCGGGAAAATCTGGATATGAACTATCGCAATTTGCTCAACGTAAACGGGCTGACTTATTAGTGGTGGGTGCTTCGCCTCGAAAATTTTGGTTTTTTGATCGCGTTTTTACACATGACCTAGAATACATTTTCCAAGACCTTCCGTGCAATTTATTAGTAATACATCCTGGCCATAGAAAGGAGGCACTTCATGGTTAGGTTAGCGCATGCAGATGTAGTACAGCTCTTGATGCAACTTGGCATTATGCTAATTGCGGGTCGTGCCTTAGCGGAGGCAGCACGAAAATTCGGACAACCCGCAGTAATAGGAGAGATTATAGCAGGTGTATTGTTAGGCCCTACGATTTTGGGAATGATTGAACCGGCTTGGTTCGAATCTCTTTTTCCGACACAGGGCGGGGCAGGTATCGTGCTTTCTGGCATTGTTCAGGTATCAGTTGTGATGTTGCTCTTTATTGCAGGTTTGGAGGTGGATCTCCACATTGTATGGCAACAGGGTAAGCAAGCCATTGCTACCAGTTTCATGGGGCTTATTATTCCCTTTGCCTTTGGTTTTGTGTTTCCGTATTTCTTCCCGGAGTTTTTTGGAATCGCTAACAATCAAGACCGCATTGTCTTTGCCTTGTTCATGGGTACTGCGATGGCGATATCTGCGTTACCAGTAATTGTGCGGATTCTTATGGATCTCAACATGTTTAAATCGCGCATGGGTATGTTGGTGGTTGCTTCTGCGATGGTGGACGATGTGATTGGGTGGATGATTTTTTCTGTCATTTTAGGAATGATTGGCAAGGGTAGCAACATGCCGCTCTGGAATACCATTCTATTAACAGCAGGTTTTACGGCCTTCATGCTAACCATTGGACGTGGAATGTTAAATAGAGTGTTGCCGTGGGTAAATAAGAAAATGGCTTGGCCAGGAGGCGTCTTATCACTTTCATTGGCTTTGTGTTTTTTAGCGGCAGCGTTTACAGAATACATTGGCATTCACGCCATCTTTGGTGCGTTTATCATGGGTGTTGCACTCGGAGATTCAGAACATTTTTCAGAACGCGCCAAGGAAATTGTACATCAGTTTATCAATAATATTTTTGCGCCTTTGTTTTTTGTGTCGATTGGTTTGCGCGTGAACTTCATCACTAATTTTGATTTAATACTCACACTCATAATTATCTTCATTGCGTTTGCAGGTAAAATTGCAGGAGCAGGCTTGGGCACAAGGCTTGGTGGCTTTAGTTGGAAGGAATCCCTGGCTGCAGGCTTTGGAATGAATGCCCGTGGCGCTATGGAAATTATTTTGGGATTGATTGCCTTGGAGAACGGATTGATCAACGAGAAGGTCTTTGTATCCTTAGTGATCATGGCCCTTGTCACCAGTATGACCAGCGGGCCACTCATGAAGTGGAGTTTAAGCAGAAACTGGACGAAGTAGAATTGTCAATTGTTAATTCTACATTGTTTTCGCCCTGTTCCAATACTCATCCATTTCGGCCAAGGTCATCTCGCCCATTTGTTTGCCATCTTTAGCAGATTCGATTTCTAAATACTGAAAACGCTTGATGAATTTTTTGTTGGTGCGCTCCAGTGCTTCTTCCGGATCGATGTTGATGAAGCGTGCATAGTTAACTAACGAAAAGAGTAAATCACCAAATTCCGCCATGGCTTTTTCTTTGTTGATGGCTTCATTCGTTTCGGCATTGAACTCACTTTTAAATTCCTGCATCTCTTCTTCCACCTTCTCCCACACCTGTTCTTTCTTTTCCCAATCAAAACCCACGCCTCGTGCTTTGTCTTGTATGCGAATGGCTTTTACCAGCGCAGGTAGTGATTTAGGAACACCTTCTAAAACCGATTTATTGCCGGTTTTAAGTTTTATTTTTTCCCAATTCGCTTTTACGGTTTCCTCATCGTTGGCGATTACATCGCTGTAAATGTGAGGATGACGCTCAATAAGTTTATCGCAAATACTGTTCAAGACATCTGCGATATCAAATTTGCCTTGCTCGGAGGCGATGCGCGCATAAAAAACATTGTGCAACATAAGGTCCCCCAATTCTTTCTTCACCTCATTTAAATCACCTTCTAAAATCGCATCTGAAAGTTCATAGGTTTCCTCTATGGTGAGGTGGCGCAGGCTTTCTAAGGTTTGCTTCTTATCCCAAGGGCAATTTTCACGCAGCTCGTTCATCACGGTTAACAGACGATCAAAGGCTTGAAGTTTTTCGGCACGATTCGGATCGGGGGCGGAGGATGGTTTTTTCATGGAACTTTGTATAGTATTCTTTAGTTACCTTTGCACAGCCCAAAAATCGTCAATCGTAATCTGTAAATCGTACACCGCATGACTGTTTTTCTTCTTACCCTCGCAATCTTTGCTTTGTTCTTCGGATTGATGTCAGTTCGCCTCATTTTCTTAAAAAATGGCGAGTTTCGAGGTACCTGTGCTTCTCAAAGTCCTTGGTTAAATAAGGAAGGTGTGCAGTGCGGCTATTGCGGTAAAACGCTCAATGCCGGTGATGCCTGCGCCAGCCCCGATGGTCCTCCCGTAGAGATGCCTAAGGTCGGCAAATAGATTTTTCTACTTTAGATCCTGCGCATAATTCCTGGCCTGATCTTCTAACCCACAAACTACCAATTCGCTAGACATTGAATTCTAAATTCAGTGTCCTAGATTCTTATTAATTTGCAGAAATTTTAACTGATTTTCTGTGACGCTTATTAAATCAATTTCTGGCATTCGAGGAACCATTGGCGGTACTCCTGGTGATAATCTAACCCCTGTTGATGCTGTAAAATTTGCTGCTGCTTTCGGTACCTGGATAAAATCCCGCAATGGAAAAAAAGTAGTGGTCGGACGAGATGCACGTATTTCCGGAGAAATGGTGAGCACTTTAGTTTGCTCCACACTTCAAGGCCTTGGTTTAGATGTGATTGATCTTGGTCTATCGACAACCCCCACTGTCGAAATAGCGGTGCCGCTGGAAAAGGCAGGGGGTGGTATTATTCTTACGGCCAGTCATAATCCGATACAGTGGAACGCCCTTAAGTTGCTCAACGAAAAGGGTGAATTTATTTCGGGAGAAGACGGAGCCGCTGTTTTGAAATTAGCAGAGAACGAGAGTTTTGATTTTGCCGAAGTAACCAAGCTGGGCAAGTACACACAAAACAACACCTATTTTAAAAAGCACATCGACTTGATTCTCAAAAACAAGTTGGTGGATGTAAAGGCCATTCAGAAAGCAAAATTCAAGATTGCTGTGGATGCTGTAAACTCAACAGGCGGTATCGTATTGCCGATGTTGCTGAAGGCCTTGGGTGTAAAAAAGGTAGTGGGGATGTACATGGAGCCTACCGGAAAATTTCCACACAATCCGGAGCCGCTTCCTGAAAACATAAAAGCAATTTGCAAAAAAGTAAAAGCTGAAAAATGTCATCTAGGAATCATTGTAGACCCGGATGTAGATCGTTTGGCTATGGTAATGGAAGATGGAAAACCTTTTGGCGAAGAATATACCTTAGTAGCCGTTGCGGATTATGTATTGAGTAAGCGTAAAGGAAATACCGTTTCTAATTTGTCTTCTACACGTGCTTTGCGCGATGTTACTGAAAAACGCGGAGGCACTTACAAAGCCGCTGCGGTAGGAGAGGTGAATGTGGTGAATGCCATGAAAGAAACGAAGGCTGTGATTGGGGGTGAGGGTAATGGAGGAGTCATCTTTGGTGAGCTGCATTACGGAAGAGATGCCCTAATGGGTATCGCTTTGTTCTTAACACACCTGGCAAAGTCAGGCATGAAGGCTTCGGAACTTCGCAAGACCTATCCTTCTTATTTTATTTCTAAAAATAAAATTGAACTGACGCCACAAATTAATGTAGACAAAGTTTTGGAGGAAGTGAAGAAGAAGTACGCCACAGAAAAAGTGAATACCATTGACGGGGTGAAGATCGATTTTGAAACAGAGAAGGAATGGGTGCATTTACGCAAGAGTAACACAGAGCCCATCATTCGCATTTATGCCGAATCGCTAAACGAGAAGAAGGCAGATGCTTTAGCACAACGCATCATTGATGACATTAAGCACATCGCCAATTTGTAATTTGAGAGTTGAACTATTGAATTGAGTACCATGAGAATCTACCTCGACAACGCAGCCACTACACCGCTCGATCCCGAAGTATTTGAAGCGATGAAGCCCTTCATGTTGGAGGACTTTGGCAATCCATCCTCCACACACGCCCATGGAAGAAAAGTAAGAGCTGCGATTGAATCGAGCAGAAAGAAGATTGCGGAATTGTTAAACTGCACTCCGGGCGAAATTATTTTTACTTCGGGAGGAACGGAAGCAGACAATGCCATCATTACCAGTGGTGCTCAAACCTATAACATTAAGCATGCCATTTCAACACCTATCGAACACCATGCCGTTACCCACACGCTGGAGACTTTAGCCAAGAAGGGTGTAGTAGAACTTCACCATGTAGCCTTGGACTCTAATGGTCATGTCGAACTTGGTCATTTGGAAGAGTTGCTGAAAAAGTATCCCAATGCCTTGATCTCCCTCATGCATGCCAACAATGAGATTGGCAATTTATTAGACATCAAACGCGTGGGCGAAATGGCAAATGAATACAAGGCCTTCTTCCATTCGGATACTGTGCAAACCATGGGACACTATGCGCATAACATGAAGGAATTGCACGTGTGTGGCATGACAGCCGCTGCTCACAAATTTCATGGACCTAAAGGTGTAGGCTTCATGTACATTCGCAAAGACAGAAAGATTGAGCAGTTCATACACGGTGGAGCGCAAGAACGAAATATGCGCGGTGGTACTGAAAATGTGTACGGAATCATTGGCATCGCGAAAGCATTGGAGATTGCCTATCGTGAAATGAGTGAGCATGAAAAGCAGATGACAAAGTTAAAAGCTCGCATGATTGAGAAGTTGCGCGAAGCGATTCCGGGCATAAGCTTCAATGGCGATTCTGCTAATTTGGAAAGGAGTCTTTACACCGTATTGAACGTAAGCCTGCCTGAATCAGAAGAGAACGACATGCTATTGTTCAATCTTGATTTGCAAGGCATCTCAGCTTCTGGCGGAAGTGCTTGCTCGAGTGGTGCTACTACCGGTTCACATGTATTGGGTGCTTTGTATCCTAACTCCAAAAGAGGGGCTGTTCGCTTTTCATTCAGTAAGTACAACACTGAGCAAGACATCGACACAGCGGTGGAGAAGTTAGCTTCCTGTATTGGGGTGGCGGCTCATTAAGGGCTTAATGACTCTTTCAGTATTTATGGAGTCATTCAACTCTTTTTGTTGGTTCGTACCCTCGACTCTTCAAAATTTTACTAAAAGACGAGTTAACTCATCCGATACTGACAGCTTCCAAAACGAGCAATGATTTCTTTCTCTAACATTTCCTGATTCGCTGGATGAGCAATTTTCATTAATGCCAATGCGCGTTGATGAAGATTTTTTCCATACAAATAAGCTACACCATATTCCGTGACAACATAGTGAATATGTGCCCGGGTGGAAACAACCCCTGCACCAGTTTTGAGATGAGGAACAATTTTAGATTCACCTTTTTTCGTAGCGGAGCAGAGCGCAATAATGGGCTTGCCATTTTCAGACAGCGAAGCACCACGGATAAAATCCATTTGTCCGCCTACACCTGAAAATTGATAGGTGCCAATGGAGTCGGCACAGACCTGGCCTGTTAAATCAATTTCAATCGCACTGTTAATGGCTACTACATTCGGATTAGCACGAATTACGCGTGTATCATTAACATAGTCTGCTTCCAAAAAAGCAAAGCTTGGATTGTCATCAATGAAGTGATAGAGTTTATCTGTGCCAATCGCAAAGGCCGCCACGGTTTTGCCGCGGTGTTTCTTTTTGTAGGCATTGGTTATCACGCCTGTCTTAATTAAATCAATCACCCCATCTGAAAACATTTCGGTGTGCACGCCTAAATCTTTACAATGGGTGAGTGAATGCAGTACAGCATCGGGGATGGCTCCTATGCCCATCTGCAACGTGGAGCGATCATCAATTAATTCAGCAATTTTTTGTCCGATAATTTTTTCCGATTCGGCTATTCGATCGCTGTACCGAACTTGTGGTAACACATCATTGCATTCCACCATGGCCGTGAGCTGACTAACATGTATAAAGCCATCGCCCAAAGTGCGAGGCATGTTAGGGTTAATCTGGGCAATAATTTTCTTAGCGTGTTTGACTGCGGATTTAGCCACGTCAACAGAAGTGCCCAATGAACAATAGCCATGTTTGTCGGGTAGGGAAACGTGTATGAGAGCAACATCCAGGGGCAAAATTCCTTTTTCAAAGAGTTTGGATATCTCACTTAAAAAGATGGGAACATACTCACCATTTTCACTATTGACAACCGCGCGTATATTTTCAGAAACAAAAAGCGAATTGAAGTAGAAGCGATCCTTATAGGCAGGCTTGGCTATTTCCAGTTCACCAAGAGTGCTCACAGCAATGATCTCTACATTTCGTAAGTGATCAGAATATTGGGCAAGTCCTTTCAGTAAACATTGGGGTGTGGCGGCACTTCCATGTACATACACACGGTCACCGGACTGAATATGGTTAAGGGCTTCTTGAACGGTAGTATAGGAAAGAGAGCTAAGCATAGATAGATTTTTAGGATCGAAAGATAGTGCCTATTGTGGTGCGCAAGAGTGATTTTAATCATTCTCAGCAGCCAATCTTGTATTCCGGAAGCAATCATAAATTAATACAGACGAAATAGTATTTTTGAGAATGGCATCATCTGTTTCTGTTTCATTTGTGGGTTCTGGAAACCTGGCTTGGCATTTGGCCCCTGCCCTTGACAACGCTGGCTATGTGGTGCGGGAAGTGTTCAGTCGCAACCCTAAAAATGCTAAAGCGCTTGTCAATAAGTTGTACCAGGCTGAAGTAAAGGATTCATTGGATTTTTCGGATAGTAGCTCCACTATTTTTGTATTGGCCGTTACCGATGATGCTCTTAGGGAGGTAGTAAATGAAATTATCTTACCAGATGAGGCTATTCTGATTCACACTTCCGGCAGCCAGCCACTGGCCGTGCTGGCACAAGCAGCTGTTTTTCAGATTGGTGTTTTTTATCCCTTGCAAACTTTTAGCAAGCAAAAGAAAGTAGACTTTGCTGAGATCCCCATTTTTGTAGAAAGTACAAATGAGGACGTAGAGAAAGTACTGCTTACTATGGCAAAGGCCATTAGTAAAAAAGTTCAGGCCATCGATTCATCAAAAAGAATGGCGCTTCATGTTGCAGCAGTTTTTGCATCGAACTTCACTAACCACATGCTCACGATTTCCAAAACAATCATGGAAGTGAGTGAGCTTCCGTACGAGTGGTTAAAGCCTTTAATTGCTGAAACCATTTCCAAGTCATTGGCCATTGGTCCGGAGGCCGCTCAAACCGGTCCGGCTGTAAGGGGTGATTTGGAAATTTTAGACAAGCACCTGGCCCTGCTTCAAGAAGACGAGCAGATTGCCGAACTCTATAAACTTATTAGTCAACACATTATTGATAGCCACGATTTTGAGGATTAATACTTTTAAAAGCCCAAGTTTCTCTGACTATTGAATAATGGTGTAATGGTTATCTTACGTCTCTTGAAATATCTCTTTTCTTAACCACTGTCTAAGGCGGTATTGTTCAGGCACCGTAAGCCACCTCATGGATTTACGATACTCTTTTCTCAAAAGCCTTTTATCGAAACTTACTTTTGATAGAATGAGTTTACAATAGTCCAGCATACTCTTTTTCATATCGCTGTGATTTAATTCTACCGAATAATTTCAATAATAAGTATGGCCAGTAACAATGCCGGCCAGAACCACGAATTACCATTTTTACTACGTGTGAATGTATACATAACATTTAGGGGTTACATTGTTTTACTCCCTTATTGCCCTTGCCCTAACGAGAAGGCAGGCTTTCCATCAAACGAGCATAAGTTTTCAGTCTTTACAATGTCAAAGCCTTGTGCCGTCATCCTTTCCATAAGGGCAAGTATTTCCTGATAGCTGGTGGGCGTGAAGTTGTCTGTTGTGAAACGGCAACGCCAATGATCGGTGCAGAACGTTTCGGGTAAGCCATCCGGATATACTTTGATACCTCTGTTGGTAATCATGCTTAATTGCAGGGCATCGTTGGCCATTGGCTCAATGGCTTTTCCCAATGCATTGGGCGAACCTTCTTTCCAGTGCAGAAAGATGTCTACCCCCACCGTTGTTTTTTGTGCTTTCGGTTTTTCTTTTACTTTTATTTCAATTGGTTTGCGTGCATTGGCGTAGTTCACTGCTTTTAAGTGAATTGGCTTTTTACCGAGGTGGCGGATAACCTCTTCTGTGAATGCCTTTGTGCCAAGTTCGCGTTTACTGATATCGGCATGGTAGATGTCGGCTGTGTGCAATCCTTCTTCGAGGGTTGCTAACCAGGCATTGTGTATTTTTTCGGCAACTGCCGGCTGATCGATGTGTATGAGCATCTGTACCGCTGCCAGCAACAAGCCTGATGGATTCGCTTTGTCAAGTCCGGCAATTTTAGGAGCCGAACCATGTATGGCTTCAAACATCGCGCATTGCTCTCCAATATTTGCTGATCCCGCTATACCAACAGATCCTGTTATTTGAGCGGCCACATCGCTGATGATGTCTCCATATAAATTGGGCGTAACGATTACATCAAACTTTTCGGGTGTATCGGCTAACATGGCGGTGCCAATGTCGATTATCCAGTGTTCGCTTTCTATATGAGGATACTCCTGGGCCACTTCTTCGAACACTTTTCTGAAAAGACCATCGGTCATTTTCATGATGTTGTCTTTTGTCAGACAGGTAACTTTTTTACGTCCGTATTGATGAGCAAACTCAAAAGCGTAGCGGACAATTTTTTCACAACCTGGTCTGCTGATTAATTTCAGGCATTGAACCACATCATCGGTTTGCTGATGTTCAATGCCAGCATATAAGTCTTCTTCGTTTTCGCGAATGATAACCACGTCCATTACCGGGTGCTTTGTAAAGACAAATGGAGCGTAAGAAACACAAGGCCTCACGTTCGAATACAAGCCGAGCATTTTGCGCATGGTTACGTTAAGACTTTTTACGCCTCCACCTTGAGGTGTTGTAATAGGGGCTTTTAATAATACTTTGGTTCTGCGGATCGATTCCCACGCTTCCGGCTTAATGCCCGAACTGTGGCCCTGATGATATATTTTTTCGCCTATTTCAATGATTTCTGGAGCTATTTGAGCCCCCGCTGCCTCGAGAATGGCCAAGGTTGATTCCATGATTTCTGGCCCGATACCATCTCCAAAAGCAACCGTTATTGGTTTTTTCGCATTTTCCATAGGTAGTATTAGTTTTACATGTAAAAGTAATACTTTCATAAACGAAAGCTATAGACTTATGTTCTGATTTTTCAATAACTTTGTTCAACACTTAAAAATTTAAAGGAAAATGACCTGGCAGCTTCAGATACAGATGAATGAAAAGCTGTTTTTGCGCGACCCGGCCAGTTCAGACCTGGGAAAACGAATTGTTCAGCAGGGCGCCATTTTAATAGAGCGCATGGGTTTAGAGGAATTTACTTTTAAAAAGCTGGCAGCCGAACTCAATACTAATGAGTCAAGTATTTACCGCTATTTTGACGCTGGCAGGAATATTTGATTATTGTACACACAGCTAATTTGAAAAATGCTACGTCTAAAATTGATGTAGTCTTAAATATTTTGCTGCATAGAGTAGAAGGAGATCTGATGGGAGGGCCTGCGGTTGAAAAGCGCGTATTGCAATCTTTGGTAACAAAGGAAAATTCAAAATCCTATCTGACAAGTCACGTTACAGAGGATAATCAGCAGCTTTTTTTTAAGCCATACAAAGATTTATGTGCGCGCATTGCGCAAATTTTTATAGAGTATAATCCTGCTTTTACTTACTCGCGGTCATTGGCTAGCACCGTTTTGGAAATGGTACACCACCAACATTTTTTCATGCATCATTTGCCTTCACTCACAGACTTTGGTCAACTTAAAGATGACCAGGAGATTTTATCTTTTCTCAAGCACATGGTCTACGGCACACTGGGATATCGTGTTATCTAGGGTATAAAAATTTTCCAGAATCACACGGTTCATTCACTATTTTTGTACCCTTAATGACCCGTCCTACATGCTGAATATTCAACGCCCCCGCAGAAATCGCAAAAGCGAAGCCATACGTTCTTTAGTGGAAGAAACGAAAGTAACTACCGATGATATGCTCTTCCCTCTTTTTCTCATAGACGGTACTAGCAAAAAAGTAGAGGTAGCCTCTATGCCTGGTATTTATCGCTTCACCCTCGATTTGATGCTGAAAGAAATTGAAGATTGCTTGAAACTGGGCATTAAAGCCTTTGATGTGTTTCCGGCTGTGGAGGATTCCTTCAAAGACAAAACAGCGACTAAAAGCTACGATTCAAACTTTTTTTACTTGAAAGCATTGAAGGAAATAAAGAAACAATTTCCTGAAGCCTGCATCATGACCGATGTGGCCATGGACCCTTACAGTTCTGATGGGCACGATGGTTTAGTGAAAGATGGAAAAATTTTGAATGACGAAACACTGGAAATTTTAGGGAAGATGGCTTTGGCACAAGCAGCTACAGGCATTGATATTATTGGCCCTTCTGATATGATGGATGGACGTGTGGGTTATATCAGAAATGTGTTGGATGAAAACGGATTTTCAGAAGTCTCTATCATGAGTTATACGGCTAAATACGCCAGTGCTTTTTATAATCCCTTTCGCGATGCGCTGGACTCAGCTCCAAAATTTGGAGATAAGAAAACGTATCAGATGAATCCTGCCAACAAACGCGAAGCCTTGATCGAAGCTGAATTGGATTTTGCTGAAGGTGCTGATTTTTTGATGGTAAAACCAGCCCTATCGTATCTTGATATAATTCAAACACTGAAACAAAATTTTGATTTACCCATTGCCGCCTACAACGTAAGTGGTGAATATTCCATGGTAAAAGCTGCTGCACTGAAGGGTTGGTTAGACGGAGATCGGGTGATGAAGGAAGTTTTGTTAAGCATGAAACGTGCAGGAGCCGATATCATTCTCACCTATTTTGCCAAGGAGTTCGCACAGCAGGTAGCCAGAAAGTAATATTTTTTGCATATTGGTTTATCATTGCTTCTTTAAGCATGATTTTACCTATACCAAATTTATGGTACGCTACCTAACTGTATTGCTATGCGCATTGGCCAACTTAGCCAACGCGCAGTCTTTGGTGATGCCTGCGAAAGGGAAGCTGGAGGTAAAAGGTAATGTTCTTCATTATGTAGACCCTTCCGGGTCAAAATATTTTGATCAAATTCAACAACAAGCATTTGAAGAAATTCCCATAAGTGAGTCTCCCAATTTTGGTTTTGATCGAAGTAATCATTGGTTTAAACTGGAGCTCACTAATCCAACAGACCAGGAGAGCATTTTATTAGAGGTTGCTTACTCTGTGTTGGATACCGTGGATGTTTATATTCAACAAGACGGTAGCTGGATAAAGAAGACGGCAGGGGATATGCTACCCATATCTGTTCGCGATATTGCGCACCGTCATCCTACTTTTTCGTTTACGTTGAAGAAGGGAGAAAGTGCCACTATTTATTTACGCGTGCATACTATTTCCTCAGTTCAAGTACCGCTCATTCTTTGGCATCGCGATGATTTTTTTGCAGAGTCCTTTAACCTGCAAATGATCAATGGTCTCTTTTTTGGAGCGGTGTTGATTATGATGCTGTACCAGTTATTTCTTTTCCTTTCTACGCGCGATAAGCTGGCTCTCTACTATTCCATCGCGTTGATTTCCATGGCGAATATTGTGGCCTTGTTTCAGGGCTATGGCTTTTTATATGTTCATCCCAGCTATCCTGCATTGAATGATTGGTTTGCCATGTTTAGCGGACCCTTTTTAGTAGTGGCCACCACCATCTTAACAAGGGCTTTTTTACAACTGCGAAGTTTTAGTAAGTTCTTAGATAATTTGCTGCTGGGCATTATGATCTTAAATGTATTGGCAGCCATTCTCATGGTGATCTTCTTCCGGCAGATCTCCTACGGAGTGCACCACGTGTTTATTATTGTTCATTGTGTAGTGGAGTTAGTGAGTGCTGCTTATTGTTTTTACAAAAGATATAGGCCCGCTCGCTATTATTTGCTGGCATGGTTTTCCATCTTAACGGCCACCGTATTGTTTACGCTTAGTAACCTAGGCATTATTCCAGGATATTTTAGCACAAACTATAGCGGTCTCATGATCGGGTTCGTCTTGCAAATGCTCTTTATTGCTTTTGCCTTGGGGGATCGTATTAATGTGTTAGAGAAGGAATACACCAAAGCGAGACAGTTAGAAAATCAACGTCTGGAGGCAGAGGTAAAATTGCGAACGGAGGAGATTCAACATAAGAGCGAGCGATTGGAAGAAGTAAATCGAGTGAAGGATAAATTATTTTCGGTTGTATCCCATGATATTAAAGGACCTCTCTCTTCATTGCAATTGGCACTTTCTCTGTTGAAGTCAGGCAGGGTGAGCCAGGAAGAATTCAAAAAAATATCGGAAGCCTTGGAGGTGCGATTCAGCGAGACCACGGAATTTGTAGAAAACCTATTGCAATGGGCAACACTGCAACTTAAAGGAGAATCCTTTCAACCCGCGTTGGTTAACCTGTCGGAACTAACCCAAGAAACCATTCGTTTGCTGCAACCAGAAATTGACAAAAAGGATATTCGGTTAACTACCGAACTGCAAGAGATACTACAAGTGCACACCGATTTGAATATGATGCGCTCAGTCCTGCGTAATCTCATAACGAACGCGATTAAATTCACAGAATCAGGCGGAAGCATCGCGCTTAAAGCATCCAAACAAGACGAGGATAAAATTATTGTTTCCGTTTCCGATACGGGTGTAGGCATTCCTCTTGAAAACCAGGGAAGACTCTTTTCCATTGGAACAGTTTCTACGGAAGGAACCCAGGAAGAAAAAGGAACAGGCCTGGGCCTTGTGTTGTGCAAGGAGTTTATAGAGAAAAGTGGCGGCCAAATTTGGTTTGAAAGCGCGCAGGGAAAGGGAAGATCAGCCTGATATTCTTACTAGCAACTCTATTAGTTATTCGTAATTTGGCAATTGTATTTCAGGCATATGCCATACAGAATAGACCTTTTTGCCATTTTTATTTTCCTCGGAGTGGTGCAAGCTATCTTCCTGTCTTTCTTTTTCTTTTCTAAAGAAAGCAGAGAGAAGTCGTTTAATATTTTTCAAGGTCTGATGCTATTGTCAATTGCAGGGTGTTTGCTTGAGGTGGTACTCATGTACTCAGGTTACATTATCCATTTTTTGCACTTGGTTGATTTTTCAGAACCACTCGCTTTATTGATTGGCCCTTTCTTTTACTTATTTGTGAGGTCACTCACCAAAGGAAAACCTACAACCAAAACAATTTGGGCTCACCTCACATTTCCCCTTGTCTACACACTAAGCTTAATTCCTTTTCTTCTGGCCTCAAGTGATGTGAAATACAATGCCTGGATGAACGCTTACCATCCCGGAGCTCCACTACGACCTTGGAACCTGGATTATAATCCATGGATGTTTAAATTGACCGAGCATCACACCGAGCTGGTGTTGTTGAGTTTGGTGTTATACGTTGTGTTAGGAGGGATGGCAATCATTCAGGCTTTCCGTGAGAAAGCCAGTAGTTTTTGGAATCCGGATACCTATGCTCTTAAAATTTTGCGCAACGGTGTGATTCAGATTTTTTTATTCCTCTTGTTAATTCTGCTGGTAAAAACTTTTAATGAGGAAGATACAGGCGATCACTTGTCAGCAGCTTTTGGTGCACTGTTGGTGTACGCCACGAGTTTCTCGGTTATCAAAAACTCGTCCTTCTTTAAACAGATACCGATAACAGAGGACAAGAAATATAAAAGTTCATCCTTAGATGATGGTGAACGCGATCGCCTGGCCAGTGTGATTGAAGAGATCATGATCACACGAAAGCCATACCTGAAAGACGATTTTAGTCTGCCTGCACTGGCTCAGGCAAGCCGTTCTTCCGTGCATAGTGTATCACAAGTCATCAACGAGAAGTTTGGAAAATCTTTCTTCGAATGGATGGCAGAATACAGAATTACTGAGGCTAAAATAATTCTGAAACGGTCTCCTCATTTGAAAATTGAAGAAGTAGCTGAACAGGTTGGTTATAATTCAAAATCTTCTTTTAATACTACTTTTAAGAAAATTACCGGGCTTACTCCCTCCGAATTTAGAAAAAACACGGAAGAATAAACTTACTCCGTTTTGCGTAGATCATACTCCTTTTAACGTAGGCCAAAATTCTTTTCTGTCCGTTTGCTGGTGTAAAACAAGTAATTATGCGTCATAATTCATTCAACCAGGTTCACAAGGGACTCAGAGCCCTCCTTTACGACACAGCCTTAAAATTCCAACAAACAGATTTAACGGACACTACCGCTGGCGGAATCTTATTGGCTCAGCTAGAGGAGGTAATCTTATTGTTTGAAAGTCATGCACACAATGAGGATCATTTTTTTAATGAACCGTTGGAAGAAATTAACGAAGAAGTAGCCAAGCTCTTTGAAAAGGAACATGAGGAAGATCATCGACTATCGCTTTTATTGCAAAAGCACATGAAGTCGTGGAGACAAGCAGAAACGAAGACAGAGCGATTGCAAGTCGGCACAAAACTTTTCTACGCCTTTAATGAGTTTATCGCTTTCAATCTCTACCACATGAATAAAGAGGAGACTTTATTGAATCAGGTTTTGTGGGACACGTATACGGATGATCAGATTAGGGTAACTGAACAACAGCTTGTGCAAAGCATTGCGCCAGAAAAGATGATGAAATATGCTCTGTGGATGATTAGAGGAATGAATACCCCAGAAATGATTCACTGGATGAAAGAATTGGAAAAGGGTGCACCAGCTCCTGTCTTTCAAATTGTAGGAGCGATGGCAAAAGAAGAGTGGGGGAATGTGCGTTGGAAAGAAGTGGAGAAATCATTAGCAAGTGTAACGCTTCTCTAGTCCCTTGTTTATAAGTAAAGAGCCTCTGCTTGTTCGGGCAGAGGCTCTTTATCTGGATTTAGTTTTCCTTTTTAATAATCTTCTCCAACTCAGGTAGCGTAAAATCATCGAGTGCACTGGGCTGCTTCATGAGTGCCTCCACTTCTTCCACTTTACGGGGAGCAGACACAGATAAGTGCTCGTAGCCATCTTTGGTGATCAGATAATCATCTTCAATGCGAACAGCAATACTCCACCACCGCTTGTCGCAATCAGCATTTTCCGGAATGTAGATGCCCGGTTCAATAGTAATTACCATGTTTTCGCGTAAGCGATCGTATTGTCCATTATCATGTACATCTAAGCCAATGTGATGGCAGCAACCATGTGGGTAGTAGCGATGATTTTCATTTTCACTTTTAATAATTCCCAGATCTTTTAAGCCTTTGTTAATGACGCGCTGGGTAGCGAAGGTTAGCTCTTGAAACGTAGCGCCCGCTTTTGTTACTTTCATGGCCTCTTCCTGCGCGGCTAAAACTAATTCATAAATCTGTTTTTGCTCGGGTGAGAATTTTCCATTTACAGGAATAGTGCGGGTAATGTCAGCTGTGTAACCTCTGTATTCTGCACCAAGGTCCATTAAAATCATTTCTTTGTTGGTGATGTTTGGTTTATAGTTATCGATGTAATGAAGGATACAACCGTTATGCCCAGCTCCTACAATGGAGGGGTATCCCAAATCTTCTGCCTGATATTTCTTGAAAACAAATTCATGGATGCCTTGTATTTCTCTCTCCGACATTCCGGGTTTAATAGCCTTCATTACCTCACGTTGTCCCATACAAGAAATACTTACCGCTTTGCGTATCATAGTTAGCTCTTCGGTGGTCTTGATGCCGCGCAAGGTGCCCATGATAGAATAAAGCCCTCTTGTGTTCAGATTATTTTTAACAGGCTCTGGACTAAGTGCCATTTTATCCTTGGACGGATAATTTACTTTGACCTTAAACTGTGCAATCAAATCGTAGAGATCAGAAGAGTCGCGCGGATTGTCGCGCACATCATTCTCAAAATCGGTGAAGAGTATCTGACTGAATTTACTGAAGTCTACATTGTACTTCTTGAATTCCTTATTGTTGAAGGCCTGTTCCAAACCTAGTCTTTCTTTGGTCCCCCTATCACCCAGCCTGCGACCCGTCCACATTTCAGCCTGTTCATCTCGCGGTTGTACGAAAATGATTTCATCATATTGTGTACCATTATTGGCGGTCTGCTTGTCTTTAAAAATCAAGAGTACAGCATCCGGTTCTTTGTATCCACTTAAGTAAAAAAAGTCGGGATCTTGATGGTAGACATAATCCACATCATTGCTGCGATTACGTACGGCATTGGCAAAGAAAACGGCCACCGAATTGG
Source organism: Cytophagales bacterium Ga0077538 (assembly GCA_001464155.1). Taxonomy (GTDB): domain Bacteria; phylum Bacteroidota; class Bacteroidia; order Cytophagales; family Cyclobacteriaceae; genus Chryseotalea. Next base: position 41,453 of record LNEN01000241.1, read on the forward strand.
CAGGTAATTTTTCCCGCAGTTTGGCTCTGCGTTCTTGATGCCAATCTTTACTAAGGAAATCACTTGGAAGGTCAGATTCTTGAGCAAGAAGTGTATTGGCAGCAAAGATAGCTGCCACTGTGAAGAGAATGCGAATCATAGTTATAGTCTTTGTTGTGTAAAATAGGCAAAATGTAAATGGTTAAGAAGTCAGCTAGGATGAGCGGTTGTCTAAAGCCTCTTCTCCATCATCACAAACTCCAGCGTTTTTCTGGGTATACCCCAGCGCTCATCAGGAGCAATAAAGGGCTTGCGCTCACCGGTAAGCACATAGCCATGGCGTTCGTACCAGGCAATGAGTTCTGTTCTCACAGAAATTACACTCATATAAATGGTGTGGCATTGGTTATTGCGCGCATGTTCCTCAGCAGCTTTCAACAATTTTTTGCCCACACCTTTCCCTTGCAGGTTGGGTCTTACAGAGAGCATTCCTAAATAAAGCTTATTGCCTTCTTTTCGGAGCTCCACACACGCCAGCAATTTGCCCTCTTCCCGATAAGTTAGAACAGTGGTGTCGGATCGTTTGATTAATCCTTCTAAAATACTTTCATCAATGCGGGTGCCATCAATAAGATCTGCTTCGGTGGTCCAGCCTTCTTTGGCTCCTTCACCCCGGTAGGCGGAGTTGACTAGTTGATTAATGGTGGATACATCGGCTAGTGTAGCCGGAACAATTTGAAAAGACATACTTATGATTTTTTCTCCAATTCAATAAAATCTTCCCGAACAGGCAAGAAGCAGTCAATTACTTTACATTCGGTGATCGCTTTTGCCGAGTGGAGTGCAAAGGAGGGAATGTGTGCGGCCATCCCCGGTTGTAGAAGGGTAGTTTCTCCATTGATGGTAAACTCCAGCTGTCCAGAGATAACGTGTGTCCACTGTTCATGCACATGACTGTGTTCTGGTAAAGCAATGCCTTTATCTAACGTGATGTGTCCAAAGGTAAGCTGTTGTGAATGATGGAAGGAGCCTGAGATGCCCTCCCAAATCTTTAGCTTCTTTTTACTGATGAAATCAATGAATGGCATGGCCGCATTTTAAGTTAGCAGTTCGTGTCCTACACCTCAAAGGTGTAGGACACGTAACTACACTAAATTTAGCTCAAAATTAATAGTCTGATACGAATCGTTGTAGAATCGCTCCATATTCAAGTCAAGTAATTGTATTACGAGATCTCGGTTACACAAGGATGCTCTTTTTGGGTCGGTATAATCTCTAAAAGAACTATGCTCCCAATCCTCCATTTTGTTTACCAAACCTGCTTTGAGTGGATTTTGATGAATATAGTGCAATGCAATTCGTGCATAGTCTTGACTATCGGCTACGCAAACGGCCTTTGTCTTTTGCTGGAACAAACTTCCTGTCCGACCCTCCTGCTTATTAATAGCTTTTGTATAAGAGCTAAGTAATTGCTTGATCCCTTGTGAAAACACCTGTCTTTCAAAACCCCCGTCTTTTATGATCGGTATTGAAAGTTCATTGGCACGAATCAGCAAGTGAAAATGAGTAGGCATTAAACACCAGGCCAGTATGTAACAAGCAGGTTTTAAATGATGTTCTATGCCTTTTAAAAAGTAAGGATAATTTTTAGGTGTAAAGAAAATAGCCTGACTGTTATTGCCACGGTTGAATACGTGATAGATGCTGCCTTCCACGAGATGCATGAATAAAAATAGCAAATGGAATTTAGGTGTCCTAGACCCCCTACGTGTCCGCGTTCGACTTTATAATATCGGCCTTCTACATTATAAAAACAGGCTTAATTTGCTGTTCCTTGGCATTCCTTTGTTCAAAAATCAAAACCACTATGAATCAATCTCAAGCCATTACTGAACAAGGTCTAATGGAGCAGGGGACAGGCAGGCGCTATGACCTCGACTGGCTCCGCACCATTGCCATTTTTATTTTGCTTTTCTTTCACACCGGTATGTGGTTTAACCCTTGGGAGTGGCATGTCAAAAACAATGAATTGAGTGAGAGCTTCCGATACTGGATGATCTGGTCGCACTTCTGGCGCATGCCCTTACTCTTGTTTATTTCCGGAGCAGGTACCTACATGGCTTTTGGAAAGCGAAGCGTCAAAGCTTTTGCCGGAGAGCGTTTTAAGCGATTATTTGTACCTGTGGTATTTGGTATGTTTGTGGTTGTGCCCCCGCAGATTTATTTCGAACACATAAAGGAGTACACTGGCTATTGGGATTTTTATAAAACCGTTTTCAATTTTGTTCCTTACCCAGAAGGAAGTTTTAGCTGGCACCACTTGTGGTTTGTTGTATACCTCTTACTTTACTCATTAGCCGCCATCCCTTTATTACGTTTTCTACGTTCTGAAAAGGCAGGTCAGTTTAAAGACAAACTTTTCAATTGGTTCTCCACTCCCGCAGGCATCCTACTCATCCCGGCCGTTTTTATATTCATAACCCAGGTTATACTTCGTCCATACTTCCCCGATGAGGAACATAACTTGACCGATCTGGGCTTCATGGTTTTCTATGGCTGTTTCTTTTTGTTCGGCATCCTGATGTACTCCAATCAAAAAATATGGAGTGCTATTGGAGCGAGCAGAATTTATTTGTTGGTAGCTGCCTTGTTAATACTCATACCTTTTTACGGAACCTACTTTCACTTCCGTGAATTCTACCAACTCCCGTGGGAAGAGCGCACGGTGGAAATCATTTTTGACGTAACGGGGATTTTCCTGAGTTGGTTTACCGTGATTACAGTTATTGCGTTTGGCCAACATTATCTCAATAGACCACACCCCTGGCTGGCAAAAATCAATGAAGGTTTATATCCATTTTACATCTTGCATCAAACCGTTATTATCTGGATCGGCTATTACATCTGCCAATTGGAGTGGAGTATCAGCGCTAAGTTTTGGAGCATCAGCTTTCTTACGCTAATCAGTTGTGTAGGATTTTACCTTCTCTTCATTCGCCCCTTTAATTTCATGCGATTCTTGTTTGGTATGAAATGGAGGAGTCCGAAATCCTGATTACTTTGTTATGTAAGCAGAGTACATTTTGCTACCTTGGTTTTCCAATCTTAACCGAAACCACCATGAAGAACCTGTTAGCGATGTGTGCTCTGTTTGGCATACTTACCAGCTGTACTGATTACGAAAACAAACGAGGTCCTGTAAGCTGGCAAAGCATCGAGAAAAATTTACAGACGCAATTCATCACCGCTAATGATGGCGATACGATCGATTTACCAGAGGGCTATTTTATGTTCACCAAAAGCTTGAGCATGGATGGCAAGTCTAACATCGTGATTCGTGGGAAGGGAATGGATAAAACAGTGCTTTCGTGGAAAAATCAAACGGAAGGAGCAGAAGGCTTGCGCATCAGCAATGGAAAAAATATTGTGTTGCAAGATTTTGCTGTGGAAGATGCGAAGGGCGATAATATTAAAGTGAGCGACACCAGAGGGATTACCTTCTTTCGGATTTCCTCCTCTTGGGCCGATGGACCGAAAACGGAGAATGGAGCCTATGCCTTGTATCCAGTTCTTTGTAAAAATGTATTGATCGATGAATGTGTGGCCATGGGTTCTTCCGATGCCGGTATTTATGTTGGTCAGTCGGATACAGTAATCATTCGCAACAGCAAAGCGTATTGGAATGTGGCAGGCATTGAAAGCGAAAACTCCCGCTGGGTAGAGATTTACGGAAACGAAGCCTATGAAAACACGGGAGGCATCTTGATTTTTGATTTGCCAGGGCTCACGCAATACGGTCACACCACCAAAGTGTATAAGAACAATGTACACGACAACAACCACGAAAATTTTGCTGCCAAAGGGAATATTGTGGCCAGCATTCCTCCCGGCACGGGCTTCATGGTCCTAGCTACACATGGTTTGGAGATTACAGACAATGACATCAGTAACAATACCACTATTGGCTTAGGCATCGTAAGTTATGATCTGGTAGCCGCCATGAATGAAGGAGAGGTACAGCAACAAGAAAATATTGGCGGAGTGCAGACGGTCAATAACAACTACAAACTAGACACGCTCTACAATGGTTTCCCATACGAGATTTCAGTTCATAAGAATCGCTTTTCTAACAGTCATTGGTTTCCTGACATGAGTAGTGATTTCGGAAAATTGTTTATGTTGAAATCTTTTATGAGTCCTCCGGACATTGCCTATGATGGTATTGCAGATCCTAAAAATCCGAACCGGAAAATTTGCATTCGTGATAATGGTGACATCACCTTCATGGATTTAGATGCCGCCAATGACTTTGCGAATTTATCGAAGGATGTGAAAGCCTATGCCTGTGAATAGAAGTCGAGCGATTTTTTTAGGGATCTCTTTACTGAGTCTTGCTTTGCTTTTTTCTTGTGGTAAAAAGAAGGACGAAGTAATTGTAGTGGCAAGCGAAGAGGCTGTGGATCTCTCTGCCATTGGTAAGACTAAGCTTTCTGATTACGGATTTTTTGAGGGCGCATTAAAGGAACTAATTCCAGCAACTGGAGTCGTTCCTTATAAATTGAATTCCGCCCTTTTTTCTGACTATGCGTTTAAGGCCCGCTTTGTAAAAATTCCATCCACTACTAAAGCTGTGTACAATCCTGATGAAGTACTGGATTTTCCGATAGGCACTATACTCATTAAAAACTTTTACTACCCGGCTGATTTTCGAAAGCCAACAGAAAACATTCGCATACTCGAAACACGGTTGCTCATTCGCGAAGAGACAGAATGGAAAATCTTGCCTTATATCTGGAATGAAGAACAAACGGAAGCGTATCTGGATGTTGCAGGAAAGAGCATACCAGTACAGTGGACACATTACAATGGGCAACTAAAGAGCATCAACTATTCAGTGCCCAACATGAATCAATGCAAGGGTTGTCACTTGCGTGGAGATAAGGTAGTGCCGATCGGTCCTTCAGCCAGACAATTAAATGGAGAGATGACTTACGAGCATAGATCTCAAAACCAATTGATTCATTGGCAAGAGGCTGGATTGATTGATCAACTTCCATCGCTTGATCAAGTAGCCAAGCTGGCTTCGTATGAAGATGAAGAGAATTCGATTGAATTGCGTGCCCGTGCCTGGCTGGAAATAAACTGTGCACATTGTCATCGGGCAAATGGACCCGCCAAAACAAGCGGTTTACATTTATTGGCAAACATTACGGACAAGCGTGTGTTGGGTATAGGAAAAGCACCGGTGGCTGCGGGCAAAGGATCGGGCGGAAGACTGTATAGCATTGTGCCCGGCAAACCAGATGAATCTATTTTACAATTCAGAATTGAATCCACGCATCCGGGTATTATGATGCCCGAACTCGGCAGACAGCTTACGCACGAAGAAGGGGTTGCCTTGGTTCGCCAGTGGATTACAGAGATGAAGTGATTCTTTAAACTGTCATTTCGCAGTGAGTACCGCGATAGCGTACGAGCGGAGAAATCCCCTTATTAGGAGCTTCAATTGTAGCAAGGCTCGTCTTCTCTCTTATTCAGGAGACTTCTCCAGGAAACTACGCTATCGCTACGTCTCCTTGCGAAGTGACCTTAAACCTCGGTTTGTGTCCTCACAAATCGAGACATTACAATTTTCTCAAAATCTCTCCCGCCTTCTCCAATGTCTCATCCTTCTTCGCAAAACAAAAACGAAGTAAGTGATTATCCGTTCTGTCTTTGTAAAAAACAGAGACAGGGATGGAAGCTACTTTGTGTCTGATTGTTAGTTCTTCAGCCATGGTAGTATCGCCCTGCTTGGAAATATTTTCGTATGAGAGCAATTGAAAATAAGAACCGTAACACGGCAGCGGTTTCAGGCTTGAGCCTTTGATAAAACTCAAGAATTCATCACGCTTGTGCTGATAAAACTTTCCAAGTCCTGTGAAGTGTTCAGGCTTTTTCATGTATTCGGAGAGGGCAACCTGAATGGGTGTATTCACACTGAACACCATGAATTGATGTGCCTTCCGGATTTCTTTTGTGAATTTAGGAGCAGCTACAATGTAACCAGTTTTCCAACCTGTGGCATGAAAAGTATTTCCAAAGCACTGTAATGTTTTTTGTTATCGAAGATGATGCGTTCGTACACTTCATCGCTTAACAGGATCAAGTTGTGCTTCACCACCAGCTTCTCTAACGAAAGTATATCTTCTTCAGACAATACAGCTCCACTTGGATTGTGTGGAGTATTCACCATGATGATCTTCGTGCGTGAAGTAATTTTATTTTCTACTTCATTCCAATCAATTTGAAAAGAAGGTGCGTGTAGATTGATGTGTACGGGTACGCCACCACTTAAGCGAATGGCGGGATTGTAAGAATCGTAGGCAGGATCAAAGACGATCACTTCATCTCCTGTATGAACAAGTGCTTGCAAAATGGCATACAAAGCTTGTGTACCACCGGCGGTAACGGTTATCTCTGTTTCGGGGTTAACCTTCTTTTGATAGGTACTGTAGATGACCTCAGCAATCACATTTCGCAATGCTGGTAAACCGGGCATGGGGGCATATTGATTATGTCCCTCTTGCATGGCCTTGCTCACTAAATTGACGAGTGTTGGGTCAAGCGGAAAGTCGGGGAAGCCTTGTGATAAATTGATGGCATTGTGCTCAGCTGCCATCTTCGACATAATCGCGAAAATGGTAGTGCCTACATCAGGAAGTTTGGATTGCATTCCGTTCGTCTTGTGTCTTAAGTCTTACTACTAGTGTCTATTATTTCGGAACAGCAATCCTATACTCTGCATCCACCTTCCCTTTGGATATATCGGTAAGCTTTCCTTTCAACAACCTCTTTTTAAAAGGTGATAAGTAGTCGATGAATAATTTCCCCTCAATGTGATCGTACTCATGTTGAATGATACGCGCTTTCATACCATCGTAGTCCTCCTCATGCAACTTCCAGTTTTCATCATAGTAACGAATGCGCACTGTTTCAGGACGAGAAATATTTTCACGAAGATTCGGGATGCTATCTGCGGATTAATAAAAGCCTTTTTAAAATCACTCATGTCCTCATCCTCTTCGTCTTCTTTATCGAAAGAAGTGGCATCAACTATAAACAAGCGTATGCTTTTTCCAATTTGCGGAGCGGCCAAACCAATGCCGTGAGCGGCCTGCATGGTTTCATGCATATCGGTAATGAGCTGAGTCAGGTCTGTGCCTTCCTTAATATCCTTGGCCTTTTGGCGCAGTACGGGATCTCCGTAAACAACAATCGGGTAAATCATGGGGCAAAGGTAATGGTTATCTGTTATTGGTTAATAGTTATCCGTTAATTGGGAGTGTAACAGAATCCTCAGAGCTCTGTTAACCCATAACAATTAACGCTTAACGGTATCAAGAAAGGCTTGTAAAATGATTGTGGCGCTAATCTTATCCACGTTTCCCTTTACCTGACGGTCTTTCTTTTTCATGCCCCCGTCAATCATAGCTTGCAGCGCCATGGAGGAAGTGAAGCGCTCGTCCGCCAAATGGACTGTTTTATCGGGGAAGGTTTTCTTCAGATTTTCTACAAATTTTCGAACCAGGGGAGCAATTTCAGAATCCTCGTTGCTGAGGGTCTTGGGCATGCCCACCACAAATTCATCTACTACTTCTTTCTGAGTATAACTTTGAATGAATTTGATGAGTTCATGGGACGGAACTGTTTCCAGGGCCGTAGCAATAATTCTATTTGTATCGGTTACCGCTAAACCGGTGCGCTTGGTGCCGTAATCGATGGCCATGACTCTTCCCATAGAATTCAAAATTGCATATTTAAAATTCAAAATACAGTAAAAAGAAAAGGTCTCGAATTACCGAGACCTTTCTTCTATTAACAAATAACTATTAACGACTAATGTCTTAAGATCCACACGCCTCACACGCATCCGGATTATCCAGCGAGCAGGCCATGTCTGATTTCTTTTGTTCGTAATCTGCCACACGTGCTTCGTAGTCGATGCTCTTCTGAGCCTCTACCAGTACAGGAGCAGCAATCGTTGCGTCTGCAGAAACAGTTTGCTGTCCGGCTGACTTGTCGTGTGTGAACTTAATCGCATCGGCAGCAGAAGTAGAACGCAAGTAGTACATACCGGTCTTCAAGCCCTTCTTCCAGGCATAGAAATGCATAGAAGTAAGCTTACCAAAATTGGGATCGGTAATGTGTATGTTCAAGCTCTGTGACTGACAGATGAAAGCACCACGCTCCGCAGACATATCGATAATTACTTTCTGGGAAATCTCCCAAACAGTTTTATAGATGTCTTTTAAGTGCTGAGGAATTTCCTGAATGCTCTGTACAGAACCATTAGCGCCAATTAGTTTTTGACGCATGGTTTCGTTCCACAAACCAGCTTCAATCAAATCCTTCATCAAGTACTTGTTCACCAAAATGAAATCGCCTGATAAGGTTCTGCGGGTGTACAAGTTAGAAGTGTACGGTTCGAAGCACTCGTTATTGCCGAGAATCTGTGATGTAGAGGCCGTAGGCATAGGAGCCAACAACAAAGAGTTGCGCACTCCGTTTTGCTTTACTTCACGCTTCAAGGCTTCCCAATCCCAACGATTGCTCTTCGGTGTTACACCCCACATATCGAATTGGAAAATCCCTTTCGATACAGGAGAACCTTTAAAGGTTTCGTAGGCACCATCTTTCTTCGCCAATTCCATTGAAGCCTCCATGGCTCCGTAGTAAATTGTTTCGAAAATATCTTCGTTTAATCTCTTGGCTTCGTCTGAATCGAAAGGCATGCGCAACATGATGAAGGCATCGGCCAATCCCTGTACACCAATACCGATCGGGCGGTGGCGCATGTTGGAGTAGCGAGCTTCTTCAACAGGATAATAATTAACATCAATTACCTTGTTGAGGTTGCGGGTAATCACTTTCGTGATTTCGTATAAACGCTGATGATCGAAGATACCTTCCTCGGTTACGAATTTTGGCAAGGCAATAGAAGCCAGGTTACACACGGCTACTTCATCAGGAGCAGTGTACTCCATAATCTCCGTACACAAGTTGCTGCTCTTAATCGTACCTAAGTTTTTCTGGTTTGACTTTTTGTTGGCAGCATCCTTATATAAGATGTACGGTGTTCCTGTCTCAATTTGTGATTCCAGAATTTCGAACCACAGGTCTTGTGCTTTTACTTGTCTGCGGGCCTTTCCTTCTTTTTCGTACTTCTCGTAAAGTCTTTCAAACTCATCTCCGTATACATCCGACATGCCAGGGGCTTCGTTCGGATCGAAGAGTGACCACATTTCGTTGCTCTCCACACGTTTCATGAAGAGATCAGAAATCCACATGGCGTAGAACAAATCACGCGCGCGCATTTCTTCTTTACCGTGGTTTTTCTTCAGGTCGAGGAAATCAAAAATATCGGCATGCCAAGGCTCTAAGTAAATCGCAAAGCTTCCTTTACGCTTACCACCACCTTGATCAACGTAACGAGCCGTCATGTCGAAGTTTCTCAACATCGGTACAATGCCGTTTGACGTTCCGCCAGTTCCTTTAATGTAAGAACCTTTCGCACGGATGTTGTGAATGCTCAACCCAATACCTCCGGCAGATTGCGAAATTTTAGCACACTGCTTTAGGGTATCGTAAATACCATCAATGCTATCGTCCTTCATGGTTAACAGGAAGCAAGACGAAAGTTGAGGCTTCGGTGTTCCGGCATTGAATAAAGTTGGAGTTGCGTGCGTGAACCACTTCTCCGACATTAAATGATAGGTTTCGATGGCCGCTGGAATATCTTCTCCGTGAATACCGACAGCCACACGCATAATCAAATGCTGTGGACGTTCGATGGTCTTGCCATCGATTTTCATCAGGTACGATTTCTCTAAAGTTTTGAAACCGAAGTAATCATAGCCGAAGTCGCGATCGTAAATAATCGCTTCGTCTAGTTCAGCAGCATTCGCCTGAACAATGCGCCAGGTTTCTTTCGAAACAAGGGGTGCATTTTCACCGGTTTTAGGATCTACGTACGTGTAGAGTCGCTTCATGGTATTTGAAAACGACTTACTCGTGACTTTATGTAAGTTCGATACAGCAATACGGGCCGCAAGTTTTGCGAAATCCGGGTGCTTGGTCGTCAGGGTGGCGGCAATTTCAGCAGCAAGGTTATCCAGCTCCTGGGTTGTAACGCCATCGTACAGGCCATTGATAACTTTCATGGCCACTTCCACAGGATTCACATAGCGCTGGTCTAAGCCATAGCATAGTTTTTCTATGCGCGCGGTGATCTTGTCAAACTTTACGGACTCACGGTGTCCGTCTCTTTTGATAACGAGCATGGGTTGTTATTGGGTTGTTAAGTTTAAAAAATGATTTGGGTGTTTGAAGATATCAAAAGTCTTCGTTCAATGAAAACTTCGGAGCAGTTTCTTTTTCGGTGCTGTTCTTCACGCCAGCTTTTTGGTATTCACCCACTCTTCTTTCGAAGAAATTGGTTTTACCCCGCAACGAAATCATCTCCATAAAATCGAATGGATTGGTCGCATTGTAGACTTTTTTGCCCACGAGCTCCACCAACAAGCGATCGGCCACAAACTCAATGTACTCACGCATTTGCGCTGCGTTCATACCAATTAAGTTTACGGGAAGTGCATCTGTTACAAATTCTTTTTCAATTTCCACCGCATCTTTAATGATGTCGATAACGGTTTGCTCAGGCAATTTATTGACCACGTGCTCGGTATATAAATGACAAGCGAAATCGCAATGCAAGCCTTCGTCTCTGGAAATGAGTTCGTTAGAGAAGGCAAGGCCTGGCATGAGGCCGCGTTTCTTCAACCAGAAAATAGAACAGAAAGATCCTGAGAAGAAAATTCCTTCTACAGCCGCAAAGGCGATCAATCTTTCCTGAAAGTTTCCATTGTCAATCCAACGCAACGCCCAATCTGCTTTTTTCTTCACACATTCCATGGTTTCAATGCCGTGGAATAAGCGATCTTTTTCTTTCGGATCTTTTACGTACGTGTCTATTAATAAAGAGTAGGTCTCAGAGTGAATGTTCTCAATTGCAATCTGGAAACCGTAGAAAAACTTGGCCTCTGGATACGGAACTTCAGAAACGAAGTGTTCCGCTAAATTTTCATTGACAATACCATCGCTGGCTGCAAAGAAAGCAAGTACATGGGTGATGAAGTGGCGCTCGCCATCGTTCAGGTTCACCCAGTCTTTTAAGTCCTGACTTAAATCAATTTCTTCGGCAGTCCAGAAGCTGGCCTCTGCCTGTTTGTAGTACTTCCAGATTTCATGCTGGCGAATGGGGAAAAGAACGAAGCGATCTTTGTTCTCCTTTAAGATGGGTTCTTCCCGTAGTGGTTGACTCATAGCTCTTAAATAGGTTTTTAGAGTAAAAAACTAAATATTAATGAGGAAGCACAATCGGGGAGAGGATAGCACTTCGAATAGTGTCAAGTGTGCAAAGATGAAAAATGAGGTGGTTCAAATCAACCCCACCGAAACGCGAGGAGCCTATGAAAAGTGAGGTAAATGCACCCTAATTGTAGGGTATAAGTAGCTGTTAAATAACTCGTTATTGACGATTGGTAGAGGTGTTTGTGAGGTGGTTATCCACAAAAAAATTAACATACTTATTTTAAAAAGGCCATTTTTAGACTAAAAATGCATGTTTTCAGATATTCTAAAATCGACACTCGTCATTCTGAAATCTTTTTCTACCTTTGCAGTCCAATTTTTGGAAAATATGTACGCAATTGTAGACATCGCAGGAAAGCAGTTCAAGGTGGCTAAAGACCAATTCATTTACGCACCCAAGATGGAAGGCGAAGCTGGAGCTAATGTTAGTTTCAACAACGTTCTTTTGATCGATAACGGTGGTAAAGTAGAAGTTGGCGCCCCAACTGTGAACGGAGCCAAGGTTTCTGGGAGAATCCTTGAGCACGTGAAAGGTGATAAAGTTATCGTCTTTAAAAAGAAAAGAAGAAAGGGTTATGTATTGAAGAACGGCCACCGTCAGCAATACACAAAAGTTCAAATCGAGAGCATCGGCTAAAAACAATTGTCAATTGACAATGTACAATTGACAAGTACCCAGCATTTGTAATTTGTAATTTGACATTTAGAATTTAAGACAATGGCACATAAAAAAGGCGAAGGTAAAGTAAAGAACGGTCGCGAATCGGAAAGCAAACGATTAGGCATTAAGGTTTACGGAGGCCAAAAAGTAATTGCTGGTAACATCATCGTGCGTCAGCGCGGTACCAAGCACCACCCAGGTAAGAATGTAGGTATGGGCAAAGACCACACCTTGTTTGCACTTACTAACGGAGTAGTCGTATTTAAAAAAGGAAGAGAGAACAAATCAACCGTACAGGTTGAGCCGGTTGCACAGGCATAAGCCAATAACCGTTTACCTTTCTAAAAAGCCAGTCGTCCTTAAAGGGCGACTGGCTTTTTTTATTAAAAGACACTTAAAAAGTTACTCGATAGTTCATATTTTAGAATTCTGATTATCAGGCAGATAACTATTTATTTGCCCATTTGCCCACATACCCCAATAAAATTTCTCCTTAAACTCAGATTTCGGTATTTTGTTTTACGAATTCATACCCTAAATTGGGCTTTTATTTTAGTTAAACTTAAACCTAAACCTATGAAGAAGTTTCTACTGCTATGTAGTGCAGTGGTCTTTGCACTCTCGAGTGCTTGGGCCCAGGAACGAACTGTGTCGGGTAAGGTCACCTCAACTGAGGATGGCTCTGCTCTACCAGGCGTGAACGTGGTTATTAGAGGAACCACAAGTGGTACGGTTACCGATGCCGAAGGTAACTACAAACTAAGCGTTCCCTCCGCTGGAGGTGCCTTGGTTTTTTCATTTATCGGACTTCAAACACAAGAAGTTGCCATTGGCGACCGCTCCGTTGTTGATGTTTCCCTTAGCTTAGATGTTACCCAACTTTCGGAAGTGGTTGTAACGGCACAAGGTATTCAGCGCGAGCAGAAGGCCCTTGGTTTTGCCACTACTACAATCTCTTCAGCAGCCTTGGCTGAAAAGCCTGAGACTGATGTGGGACGTGCCTTGCAAGGAAGAACTCCTGGTTTACAAATCTTGAACTCTTCTGGCTTGGCTGGTTCTGGTTCTAAGATTAACATCCGTGGTAACAGCTCTATTACTGGTAACACACAGCCACTATGGGTTGTGGATGGTGTACCTATTAATACGCAGAGCAATGATATCAACAACAACTTCCAGGATGGTCAGGTAGCTCCTACTCGTTTCTTGGATATCGATCCTAACAACATTGAGTCAATCTCTGTGTTGAGAGGTTTGAGCGCTACCACTACCTACGGTTCTCAAGGCCGTAACGGTGTAATTTTGGTAACAACTAAAACAGGTGCTAAGAAAGGTGCTGAGAACAAGTTCTCTGGATCTATTTCTCAATCCTACTTCGTAGTAGAAGCGATTGTGCCTGAATTCCAAAACAAGTGGGCAAACGGTTTTGATGGTGCCTATGGTGAATTCTTCAGTAACTGGGGTGCTCTTTTCAATGGCAAGCCTACAGGCGTGCGTCACCCATATTGGGAACATAGAAATACATTCCCTGAATACCCTGAGTTTCAGCAAGCCGCTACCGATAATGGTGGGTATGTTCCAGTTGCAGCTCCTAACAACGTATCGGACTTTTTCCAGAAAGGTGCCTCTTCTACCTCTTCTATCTCGTTAGGTTCTAGCAACCAGTACGGAAGCTTCAGCTTCAACTATAGTCATTTGGATGAATCTGGTTTCGTAGCAAACAACAACGTAACCCGCGATAACTTCTCTTTAGGTGGAAATACCAAATTGACAGATAAGTTGTCTTTAGGTGCTACTTTTAACTACGTGAAGACAGATTTCCAAACACCTCCTTCCGCAGCAGGTGGTGGATCTAACTCTTTTGGTGGTCCTTCCATTTTTGCCAACTTGTTCTACGTTCCACGTAACATCGATTTGACAAACTGGCCTTGGGAAAACCCTGTAACAAAGCAAAGTGTGTACTACCGTAACGGTAATGACGTTCCTAACCCATACTGGGTATTGAACAACTCCTTACAGACCAGTACCACCAACCGTTTCTTCTCTAGCTCTAACCTTAATTACAAGGTTACTGATTGGTTAGATGTTACCTACCGCTTAGGTTGGGATACTTATACAGAAGATCAGTCCTACTATGTTAACAAAGGAGGTACCGGTTACGCAGCTCTCTTGACACCTGGTGCTTACAGAAGCACTTCCAGCACAAACACCGTATTGGATCATTCCTTCTTGGCTTCCTTTAACAAGGAACTTTCTTCTGATCTTGATTTGACTGGATTAGTTGGTTTCAACTACAGAAGCAATGACTACAAACAGCAAGGTTTGGAAAGCTTAGGACAGGTGGTTTATGGCTTGATTGAGCACAGAAACTTTACCGGTACACAACCACGCGACTACAGAGGCATTAACCTGAACTTTGTAGAAAGAAGTGCTATTGCCGGTGTGTTCTTCGATGCTAACTTGGGTTACAAGGATTACTTATATGTAAACCTTTCTGGTAGAAATGACTGGTCTTCAACGTTAGAAGAAGAAAACAGAGCTCTATTCTACCCTGGTGCCAGCGTAGCGTTCATTCCTACCGCTGCGTTCCCTAATTTCGCTTCAAACGTGCTTGATTTCTTGAAAGTACGTATGGCGTATGGTACGTCTGCTAACTTTGGTACTCCATACAGCACTCGCCCGACACTTACACTGAATGCACAAGCTAGAGTGGATGCTCAGGGGAACGTAGTAACATCAGGTCTTCCTGCTTTGTTAGCGAACCCTAATTTGAAGCCTGAGTTGTTAACGGAAACTGAATTTGGTATTGAATCTAAGTTGTTTGAAAACAGAATCCGTTTGGATCTCTCTGTTTACAATAGATCAGCTAAAGATCAAATTGTACAAAGAAGCTTGGATCCTTCTACCGGTTATTCTTCTACCTTCATCAACGCGGGTGAAATCTCTAACAAAGGAATTGAAGCCGCTTTATGGGTAACACCGGTTAAGACAGGTGACTTTACCTGGGATTTAGGTGTAAACTTTACTAAGAACATAAGCAAGGTGGAGTCTCTGCCTGAAGGTTCTAAGGAAATTTTGGTGAACGGATTTACTGATCTTGGTAACTTCGCTATTGAAGGTGAGCCGTTGAACGTTATCAAAGGTAGTTACGTAGAGAAGGCGCCTGATGGACAGTTGATCATCAATGCTTCTGGTGACTACAAGCAAGCAAACGACATCGGAATCATCGCTGATCCAAATCCAGCATGGATGGGTTCTGCCATGACTAACTTAAGCTGGAAGGGTATCACCTTCGGTATGCAGTGGGATTACGTACACGGTGGTCAGATCTACTCATTCTCTGCAGCAACCATGATTGGCCGCGGAGTGTCTAAGGATCTGGAAAACTTCGATCCTACCCTAACCTTGATCTTACCAGGTGTTCAGGAAATTGTTGACGGTAGTGGTACCGTAACTGGCTACGAGCCAAACACTATTCCTTTGACAACTTCTGGAGTATTCTTCTCTAACACTATTATTGGTGGTAGCCCTGATGACAGAGGTGTATACGATGCAACCCGTGTTCGTTTCAGAGAGATTTCTTTAGGCTATTCTCTGCCAAAGAGCATCGTCTCTAAGGCGAAATTGAATGCTGTGAATATTTCCTTCGTGGGAAGTAACCTTTGGTTCAAGGCCATCAATGCTCCTAAGTACTCTAAAGCAGATTTCGACAGAACTGCCTTCGGTGCTAACAACGGTGCTGGCTTTGATTACTTAGGTGGTCCTTCTGCTCGCAGATATGGTGTGAACCTTAAAGTGACATTTTAAATAGAAGCAACATGAAAGATATAATCAAAAAATTTGGTTTTCTAGCCATCCTGTTGGTCACCGCTTGTGACCTGGACGGGGATTTGGAGAATCCGAATCAGATCACTCCCTCTAATGCGGACGTGAACCTGATTATGAACGGAGTTCAGTTGAGTTTTGCCAACTTCTATAGTGCAGCAGAAGGTGCTGTGAACCCGTTGGTGCGTATGGAAGCAATGACGGGAGGTTTCCGTTATCAGACTGCCAACACACCTGAAGGGGTAGATGGTTTGTGGAGCAATGCCTACGAAGATGTAATTGTAAACGCGGATCTGGTAATTGAATTAGCAGAACCAGTTAAATTGACTACACACGTAGCGGTAGCAAAGACGTTGAAGGCTTATGTTTACCTAACCTTGGTTGACATATTCGGTGACGTTCCTGCAACAGAAGCAAACAAGGGAACAGATGGTAACTTTAACCCAGTTGCTGATGGTGGTGAGGAAGTATATGACTATGCGATTTCCTTGTTAACTGAGGCAAGAACAGAGTTGGAAAAGACAGGTGCCGATGCCGGTGCTGCCTTAGCACGTGATATTTATTATAGTGGTAACAGAGCAAACTGGACTGCCTTGGTAAATACCTTAGAGTTAAAAGCTCAAATTAACTTGAGCATGATTTCGGGCCGTAAGGCAGGTGCTGATGCTAGAATTGCAACGTTGTTAGCGGCTAATATCATCGATACACCCGCTGAGAACTTTACCTACAAGTATGGTACGGCTACCGTTCCGGTTTCTCGTCATCCACTATACCGTCAATACTACGATCCAATTCGTGGTGGTGCGGGTGGATACATTGCTAACTACTACTTATATACTGCTTTCGGAAAGTGGGATCCTAGTGCCCCTACTGATGAGAGTTTAGTTGTACAAGATCCACGTTGGAGATACTATTTCTACCGTCAGGTAGGTAGCATCGACCAGGCGCTTTCAATTGACCCTAAATCTTTAGGTTGTGCACCTGGTGCGCCTCCGGATCACTATGTAGCAGCGGGCACTCCAATGTTCTGTGTATTTGATCCAGGTTTTTATGGACGTGATCATGGTGATGGTTTCGGTACTCCTCCAGACGGTCCAGTATTAACCTGTGCAGGTGTTTACCCTGCTGGTGGAAGAGCGGACAACACTTCCACAGCAAATGCTAGTTACGCAGGAGCGACCATACAGGGCGATGGTGGAAATGGTGCGGGTATACATCCCATCTGGATGTCATGGTACACTGACTTTGTGAAAGCTGAAATCCTGGCGAGAGCTGGTGACGCAGCAGGAGCAAAGACTGCCATGAATGCAGGTATCAACAATTCCATTACTCAGATCCGTTCTTTCTCTACAGGTTTGGGTCAAACCTTAACTGCAGGAAGAGAGCCTTCCACGGCTAACTATCTAACTGCAGTAAGCAATTTGTATGATGCAGCTTCTAATAAGTTGGATGTTATCGCAAAGGAGTACTACATCTCTCTATGGGGTAATGGTATCGAGGCGTACAACAGTTACAGAAGAACAAGTGCTCCTCGTGACTTGCAGCCTACTCTTCAGACTGGCCCTGGTCCATTCTATCGTTCTTATGTGTACCCTGCTACTTATGTGAACTTGAATGACAATGCTTCTCAGAAGGATTTCAATGCAACGAATAAGGTGTTTTGGGATACGAATCCAGATGTACTTAACTAAGCATGAACATGAAAAAAATATTTAAAAGTCTATTATTGATTGCATCGGTAGCCATTGCAATCTCTTGTGCGGACGAGTCGCTGGATCCACTTAACATCAATAAGGTTAAGAAGGGATCTATCCTCGCCTTGCGTGGCACTCAGCTACAGAACATATATTTTGAAGGAAAACCAGGATATGAGTTTTTCCCTAAAATTTATACGGGAGCTGAAAAGTTTGAATTTGATGCCGAATATTTGTCTGAAGATCCAAGCACTTTGGAAAGCATGGACATCTACGCCATCAAGAGAACACCTTCAGGAACTGGCTTTACCCAAAGTCGTGTGCTGTTGCGCAATGTTCCCTTCTCTGAGTTTAAAGAGACAGATGATTATGTAAACCCTTGGGTTTCTGTATCATTCGATGTGTCTTTCCTCTTAGATAAACTTGGTGTATCTCTTCCAGCAGATGCTCAATCATTCATCTCAACGTATCAGTTCGGTTTGAACATCGAGACGGATCTTAACCTGACCGATGGTAGTGTTGTTCCTGCGTCTGATATTCTTGCGGCTGGTTTGTTCCAGAGTAACCAATTCTATCCTGCGCAGAAGCTCACCATGGCAGTAACTGATTACTGTTCATATGATGCAGTGTCATGGCTAGGTGTTTATGATGCCACTGAAACTTCTGAGTTCTTTGGATCCTATGGACCCTACGATGTAACTCTGACAGCAGATGGTGCAACCCCTAACCGTTTCCGTACCACTAACTGGTATGATTCAGGTATTCCGATCTACTTCGATTTAACACCTTCTGTAGATGTTGAAACGCAAGTTGTGACAGTGCCTGCTCAGCCAAATCCTAACAATACGGCTAGAACCATTGCGGGTACAGGAACTTACAACCAGTGTTTAAATGAAATAACTATTAACATGACCTATGTACAAGGAACTACCGTTCTGGATGCATTGATCTGGAAGCTTAAGAAGCAGTAAAACCTGGTATTAGTTTGATTTTTTGAAAGGGTCGCCAGCAATGGCGACCCTTTCTATTTAAAGATGATTGAGTTTTAGCAGGGTTCTATTTAGGAGGTGCTGATTGTTTAAAACATGTTTTTTCTTTCCCGTCTTTCCATCGTTTCTTTGCAGGATGTTACAGAACGATATCTTCCTGCGAGCAGCAAAAAATCAATCAAAAGACAGGACACCGGTTTGGCTTATGCGCCAGGCTGGGAGAATTTTGCCTGAATACCGAAAAGTAAGAGAGCAGGCTGGGGATTTTAAAACCTTGGTAACAACACCTGAATTAGCGTGTGAGGTAACTATCCAGCCAGTAGACATTCTGGGTGTTGACGCAGCCATTATTTTCTCCGACATTCTGGTAATCCCTGAGGCCATGGGACTTATTTATGAAATGGAGGAGCGGAAAGGTCCGGTTTTTCCTAAGGTAATTCAGAATGAAGCAGATATAAAGAATCTTCACATTGCGGAGGCAGGAGATCTCCAATATGTGTTAGATGCTATCACACTCACAAAAAAAGCATTGAACAATCGTGTTCCACTTATTGGCTTTGCTGGAGCTCCATGGACGATCTTTTCCTACATGATCGAAGGGGGAGGCAGCAAAACCTTCAGCAAGGCAAAAAAGATGCTGTACACACATCCAGCACTGGCTCATCTGTTACTAGATAAAATCACGGAGAGTACGATCAATTACCTTAAAGGTCAGGTAAAGGCAGGAGCCGATTTGCTTCAGATTTTTGACTCATGGGCAGGCATTCTCAGTCCCGAACAATACCGTGAATTTTCATTGAAGTACATTCGTAAAATTTGCGAAGCCATTCCGGATGTGCCTAAAACAGTTTTTGCGAAAGGTGCTTTTTTTGCTCGTCAGGAAATGAATCAACTGCCTTGCCAGGTTATCGGCCTGGATTGGAATATGGAGATTGCCGAATCGAAAGTCATGCTGTTCTCTAAAGTATTGCAAGGTAATTTAGACCCCTGTGCCCTGTATGGTTCTTTAGAGGATGTGCGCAGAGAAACCCGCAACATGCTGGACCAGTTCGGTCATCATCCACACATTGCAAACCTGGGGCATGGCCTTTACCCGGATACAGAAGTAGATAAGGTTAAATGCTTTATAGATACAGTTAAAGAATATAGTGTTACCTTGAGATAGCAAGCGCTATTAAAGGGTTAACTATGAAAAACCTTATTCTCATTCTCTTTTTGGTGATGTCTCACTGGGCAGCTGCCCAAATCACTATCACTTCTCCAGAAGATTTAAAAAATTGGCTTCCCTCCACCTTTTTGGGCTTTACAGCAGATCCAGATAGTTATGGTGCTGAACTAAGTCAAGACAACGCCCCTTATTTTTTAGCCGCAAAAAAATTTACAAAAGGAAGTTCTGTGGTGAGCATTGTTGTGTTTGACTATCGAAAGGCTTCCGAACGTTTAGCGGCTGTCACCAAAACCTGGACGCAGGATAAAAAAACGGACGAAGAAACTCTTTATTCGGCCCATAGTATGATAGCGGGATGTAAGGCTCAGGAATTTTTTGATAAAAAAAGTAAAACAGCACAAGTATACCTGTATCACGCCAACCGATACCTGATTACTATCTCCTCTGGCACTGAAGATTTATCTCTTTTGAAAACAGTGGCCGAAAATTTGCAACCCACCCGACTGGCTAATTAATCCAGATTCCGTATGAAAATGACCCTCCTCATCTGCTTTGCACTCTTTGCAGGGAGCAGTTATGCGCAGGAGCAAAGTGTGCTAAAACCTGAAGAAATCACAAAGCTTGTTCCTTCTGAGTTTAAAGGCTATTACGAAGATGGAGCTTCCAAGAGTTCTCTGATCAAAATGGGAGATATACGTTATTCACTTTGTGAGCGTAGGTTTTCCAAAACAAAGCAAAAAATAAAAATTCTGCTTTTTGATTACAAAGAAGCCCCCATCATGTACAAACAAGCCATGCGAAAATGGAACAATGAAATTGTAGAAACAGACACCTTGATATTGCGTCATATCGAACGAGAAAATTGTACCGGCTGGGAATCGTACAATAAACAAGCAGGCACTGCGCAGATTTTTTTAGGAATCTGTGATCGCTTTTTTTTAATGATTTCCGGAGAAAACGTGGAGCTGGCAAGTCTTCAAGATGTACTCGCAACTTTCCCTTTTCAGACTTATCCCAAATAGCTTACTCGCTTCGCAGCGATCGTACCGGATTTGCAACGGCTGCTCGAATGGACTGATAGCTTACCGTAATCCAGGCAATGGCCAAAGCAACAACACCAGCAATAATAAAAACACCAACACCTAAATTTATTCGGAAAGCAAATTCTTGTAGCCAACTATTCATGAGGTACCAGGCAATAGGCACTGCTAATACAAACGCAACCAGAATAAGTTTGGTAAAATCTTTTGATAGGAGAATGACTACGTTGCTTACGGAGGCACCTAGTACTTTTCGCACACCAATCTCTTTGGTTCGCAAACTGGCTGTATAAGCGGCAAGACCAAACAGACCCACACATGCGATAATAATTGCTAGTCCAGAAAAGACACCAAAGAGTACACCTGCCTTTTTCTCTGATTCATATTGTCTTACAAGATCTTGATCCAGAAAGGTGTACTTGAAGGGTTGCTCCTGGCTTGCAAGTTTTGCCCAAGTAGCATC
>LNEN01000242.1 GCA_001464155.1 Cytophagales bacterium Ga0077538
TAGGGCACCATGATGTTACCGTTAAGTCCTCGTTGAATCTGACTAATCTTTTTTCCGCTAGGATCTTCAATACTTAATGCTTTTACTGCTGCTTCATTTAATATGATGGAGAGCGAATCATTGGTTTCTTTCGAATATCCTTTCCCCTCCAAAAACTCGAAGCCTATTGTTTCAGCGAAGTCATCATCAATGCCGGTGTTTTTTGTGGTCAGCACTTCTGAAGAACCTTCGGGTAAAAATTGTGCACCAAAAAAATCTTCTCGTCTGCCAAGCATGGAAAAGGCACCACCAACGCTTTCAATTTCAGGCAAGCGCTTGATCTCCTCCAAAAAGGTCTGCACTTTTCTACGAGTGCTGTCCTGTAGAGCAAAGACACGCTCTACCACCAGCACTTGATCTTTGTTATAGCCTAAGGATTTGTTCTGCATATAAGTCATTTGCTCAGAAACGACCAGCGTACCAACAATTAGAATAATCGAAATCCAAAATTGAAAAACGACTAAGCCATTGCGCAACCAGGCACCTTTTGCATTGCTGGTAAAACTTCCTTTCATGACAATAACAGGATTGAAGGAGGACAGAACAAAGGCTGGGTAACTGCCGGCTAGGAAGCCAACGAGGATTGCAAAAAACAAAATGCCACCCATTACAGGTAAGGTGAATTGAAAGATAAGTTGTTTACCTGCCAGATTGTTGAAATAAGGAAGCAATAGATACACGAGCACAATGGCAAAGAGGGTGGCGAGTAAGCTCAACAATATAGACTCCGCCAAAAATTGAGAGATCAGTTGGCCTTTCTGCGAACCCATTGTTTTACGTACACCCACTTCACGTGCACGTTCAGCTGAACGTGCCGTAGCGAGATTCATGAAGTTGATACAAGCAATTACCAGAATAAGTGCGGCAATGCCTGTTAAGAAGTAAACATAGTTACGATTTCCTCCTGCTTTCAATTTCCCCTCTATGTTAGTTGGATCAAGATGAATAGAGGGAACGGCTTGTAAAAAATAACGATAACCGTTGCCTGCATTTTTATAATCTTCCCAGGAGGTGCCGAGATCAGCTTCTATTTGCGAGGAGGCATACGTGTCTACCATCTTCGGAAACTTTGCCTCCAGGGCGACAGCATCTGCATTGGGTTTCAGTAAAATATATACGTGTGCAGAGAAGGTGATGAAATTGTTTTCTGGACCACCACCAAAAAAGAGTTTATCCCATTTGGTAAGGAAGTCGAACTTCATGTGAGAATTTTCAGGAACATTTTCACACACGGCACTCACTTTAAAATCCTGGCCAAAGAAACGCAGTGTTTTCCCAATAGGCTCTTCTTCTCCAAAGTAACGGGCAGCAGTCGCGCTGGTTACCACAATGTCGTTTAGGTTAACTAAGGCTTTGGCTGGATCTCCTTTCAGAATGTTTATGCTAAACAGGGAAAAGAAATTGGAATCGGCTGCCATGATAAAATCTTCTTCAAACTGAATGTTCTCATTCTTTGAATTGATATGAGATACCACCACATCATTAAAAGGCCCTCCCATGTGCAGGACTGCCTCTACCTCTGGAAAATCCTGCTGCATGACATCTGCATAGGAGTGAGGAATGTTGGCATAGAAAGTTGAATGATTTGGATACTTTCGTTCCAGTGCTACTTTATACAAACGATCTGCCTTGGTGTGAAACGTATCATACGAAAACTCATCCACCACAAAGAGTACGATCATCAAACAACTGGCAATGCCCACCGTGAGACCTGCCACGTTAATAATAGAGTAGGTTCGTTGTTTCAGCAGACTGCGAATGGCAACTTTGATATAGTTCTTAAACATAACGTCATGTGTTTAGTCGGAGGGAGGAGGTATAACCTACTATACTCAATAAAAGGAAAGACGTTACAAGCGGTGGAATAGTTGTGTAAGCACCTACTTGATTAAAACAAAAAATCCGGAAGGTTATTCCGGATTTTGAAGGGTGCATTATGGATTTTATTGGAGCATCTTCAGCAGCGTAGAGAGCCTGCTTTTTAAGCTTCTGCGATCTACAATGAAGTCTAAGAAGCCATGATCCAATACGAATTCAGAACTTTGAAAACCTTTCGGTAAATCTTTCCCTATGGTTTCGCGAATCACGCGGGGCCCTGCAAAACCAATGAGTGCTCCTGGTTCGGCAATATTAAAATCGCCCAACATGGCATACGAAGCAGTAACACCCCCCGTAGTAGGATCGGTCATCAACGAAATGTAAGGAACCTTTGCCTGGTCGAGCTGGGCAATTTTAGCCGAAGTTTTCGCCATTTGCATGAGCGATAAACCAGCCTCCATCATACGCGCGCCACCAGAGCGGGAGATCATTAAGAAAGGCTTCTTATGTTTCAAGCTGTGATCCATGGCGCGTGCAATTTTTTCGCCTACCACAGAGCCCATCGATCCGCCAATGAAAGCGAAATCCATACAAGCCACGACAATGTCCAAGCCATTCATTTTACCATAAGCCGAACGACACGCATCTTTCAATTCTGTTTTTGCTTGTGTTTCTTTGATGCGCTTCGGGTAGGCTTTGGTGTCTACGAATTTGAGAGGATCACCAGATTCCATGTTGGTGTCTAATTCGGTGAACTCATTGTTGTCAAAAAGAACTTCGAAATATTCTGCAGATCCTATTCTTACGTGATAGTCTTCTTCGGGTACTACATACGCATTGTTTTTCAACTCGCGTGTGTGCACAATCTTACCTGCAGGCGATTTGAACCAAAGTCCATCCGGCACTTCGCGTTTCGCTTCTGTAGGGGTGAGAATTCCTTTATCGCTACGTTTAAACCAAGCCATAATCAATTTGAAAATGAGACAATTTGAAAATTAGCCGATGCTTTTGCTCCGGCTAATTTTAAGATTTACGCTAAATCGATAGACTTATCGAGGTATACATCCTGAATGGCATTCAGGATTTCGATACCTTCTTTCAAAGGCTTTTGGAATGCCTTACGTCCTGAAATCAAGCCCATACCTCCGGCACGCTTGTTAATAACGGCTGTGCGTACGGCATCGGCTAAATCGCTGGCACCTTTTGATTCACCACCAGAGTTAATGAGACCAGCACGCCCCATGTAGCAGTTGGCTACCTGGTAACGGCACAAATCAATAGGGTGCTCTGACGTTAAATCTGTATAAATTTTTTCATCGAGTTTACCATAGCTGCTTCCACCAGTGTTAAGGGCTTTGTAGCCACCGTTGTTCTCGGCTAATTTTTGCTTGATGATATCTGCCTGAATAGTTACACCCAAGTGATTCGCTTGTCCTGTTAAGTCGGCAGACACATGGTAGTCAACGCCATCTTTCTTGAAAGCGCTGTTACGTGTATAGCACCACAGAATAGTGGCCATACCCAATTGATGAGCGCGTTCAAACGCTTTTGCTACTTCAATAATCTGACGAGTAGCATCTGCCGAACCGAAATAGATGGTGGCACCAACGGCCAGAGCACCTAAGTTCCAGGCATCGTCCACTGAACCGAACATGATCTGTTCGGCTTTATTCGGATAGGTAAGTAATTCGTTATGATTGATTTTCACAATGAAGGGAATTCTGTGCGCGTATTTACGCGACATCATACCAAGTACACCAAAGGTAGTAGCTACACCATTGCAACCGCCCTCAATGGCAAGCTTCACAATATTTTCTGGATCGAAGTAAGCGGGATTTTTTGCGAAAGAAGCTCCAGCGCTATGTTCAATGCCTTGGTCTATAGGAAGAATAGAAACGAAACCAGTTCCGCGTAAGCGGCCATTGTCCATTAATTGCTGCAGGCTGCGCAACACTTGTGGATTGCGATTGCTTTGAATAAACACCTGATCGACAAAATTGGGATTGGGTGTGTGAATTTGGTCTTTAGAAATGGTTTTGCTTTTGTGGCCGAGCAAGTAATCTGCGTCTTTGCCTAGGAGATCTGAAATGTTTTTAGCCATAGGTTTTGTTTCTGAAAGGTGACAAAGTTATCAATTATTCTGAGAGTCCGCAGCCGAATGGCAAGGAGTTGCGAAGCTTCCTGAAAAGCAAAAAATCCGCCTTTTGAGCGGATTTTGAGACTTTTATAAGAAATATTATAATTTTTCTTTGATACGAGCAGCCTTACCTTGGCGACCCTTCAGGTAGTTCAGTTTCGCTCTGCGAACCTTACCCACCTTCATTACTTCGATCTTGTCAATAGTAGGAGAAGTGATAGGGAAGATACGCTCCACGCCTACACCGTTAGAAATTTTACGAACAGTGAACATTTCACCGTTTGTGTTAGAACCTCTGCGCTGAATCACAACGCCCTGGAACTGCTGAATACGCTCCTTAGAGCCTTCCTTTATTTTTACGTGAACATTCACGGTATCGCCAGCTTTAAAAGACGGAAGTGTTTCACGAACCTTCGCGAATTCCTGCTCTACAAGTTTGATAAGATCTGCCATAACTCGATGGTAATTTTGAAAATGGACTGCAAATGTAGGGAAAGAAACGGTAAATGCGGCAGGGGCTTTCACTTTTTTATAGAAAGTAAAGGCTAGAGACGTTAAAAAGTAATTATTTGAGTAATTCTGGGCGTTTTTTGTGGGTTCTGGCTACTGCTTGCTCCTGTTTCCACTCAGCAATTTTGGCCTCATGACCTGATAAAAGAACGGGGGGGACTTCCCAACCCTTGTATTCGGCCGGCCTGGAGTAAACGGGGGGTGCCACCAGACCATCCTGAAAGGAGTCGCTCAAGGCAGATGTTTCGTCATTGAGCACGCCAGGCAAGAGTCGAATAACAGAATCCGCCACCACGGCTGCGGCCAACTCACCACCAGAGAGCACATAATCGCCAATGCTGATTTCGCGGGTAATCAAATGCTCACGCA
>LNEN01000243.1 GCA_001464155.1 Cytophagales bacterium Ga0077538
CTTTGAAAACGCTTTACTCGATCATGCGTACCAGGATAAAGCTTTTCCAATTGGAGAGGGTCAAACCATTTCTCAACCCTACACAGTAGCCTTTCAAACGGAAAAACTTGAAATTAAACCAAAGGACAAGGTTTTAGAAATCGGGACAGGTTCTGGCTATCAGGCGTCTATATTAATGGAGTTAGGTGCCATTGTTTACACCATTGAGTACAACAAAGTACTCTTTGAAAAGACCAAAAATTTTCTTCCCGAATTGGGATACAAGCCCTACTTTTTTCAAGGTGATGGCTCTAAAGGACTCCCTTCCAAGGCTCCTTTTGATAAAATTATCGTTACCGCAGGAGCCCCCATTCTTCCAGAAGCGCTCACCGATCAACTCGCTGAAGGTGGCATTCTGATTATCCCGATTGGTGACCGCGAAAGGCAAATGATGGTTCGCATCCGCAAACAAAATGGCAAGTTGGTTCGCGAAGACTTTGATTACTTTGCCTTCGTTCCCCTACTCGGTGAAAAGGGTTGGAACAAATAAGGGCGGGGCTATAAAATTCAAGATTCAAATTCTAACATGCTTGGTGCTGCTTCGGATTTAATGCAATTTTGAACTTCAAATTTTGAATCGTAGTCACCCTCAAAACTTATAGCATAGCATTATTCAATTATCACGATGGCTAAAAAGAAAAAGACCCCAAGCGAATCCTTTGTCAGCATGACTGAACTGGTGTTGCCCAACGATACCAATACTCTAAACAATTTGATGGGCGGAAAGCTCATGCACTGGATGGACATTGTATCAGCCATTGCTGCACAGAAGCATTCCAATAGAATTGTGGTGACTGCTTCAGTTGACAACATCTCCTTTAAGCACCCAATTCAATTAGGTAATGTGGTGACGCTTAAAGCTAAAGTAACACGGGCTTTCAATTCTTCCATGGAAGTGCGCATTGATGTAGATGCTGAAGACATACCAGCTATGAAGAAAGTGGAAAGTAATAGTGCCTACTTCACCTTTGTAGCAGTTGATCAAAGTGGTCGCCCTATTGATGTACCCGAAGTGGAGCCAGAAACTGACGAAGAGAAAGAATACTTTAAAGGAGCCCTCCGCAGAAGACAATTGCGCTTGATTTTAGCAGGACGTATGAAGCCTCACGAGGCAAATGAGCTTAAATCCATTTTTGATATTAAAGACGTTCAGGGCTAATGAGCGCTTACGAATTTTTATATCAGGAAGATCTTTATCAACTGACCGATACCATTCTTATTCTGGTAGATAAACCCTGGGAAGAAATGCGAGATGAAGACAAGACTTTACTCGGTAAGATCCTGGGTTCTGTTAAGCTCTCCATGGACAAGGTGCAAGTACTTCATCGTTACAGCACTAGTTTGCAGGAGTTGATTCAGTATCAACCCTCAAAGCTCATTTCATTTGGTGTAGCCCTTCAGGAAAACGCTGAACTCTACACCGTCAAAAACCACGAAGGCGTATACTTCATTAATTCCGAGGCCCTTTCAAGTCTGACGGATGTTAGCAAAAAAAGCCTCTGGATTGCCTTGAAACAATTGTTTCAATAAGCCTTTTTTAATAGTCTGACTGCTTGATAATCAAGCACCTGCTTTACTATTTGTGGGTTTTAGGACTTCTCCTATCTTTGCCACGCTTTTAAAAGACCACACTGTCTACCAGGGTGGTCTTTGAGTATTAACTGAAAACCTAACTATATCATGGAAAATGTACTGTATTCTTTGCCTGTTTTCGGGGCACTGGGTCTCCTCTTCGTAGTGTGGAAGAGCGCCTGGATTGCTAAACAGGATGCCGGCACGGACAAAATGAAAAAGATTGCCGGACACATTGCCGAGGGGGCAATGGCCTTCTTAAGAGCTGAGTACAAAGTGCTCGCCATCTTCGTAGTCTGTGTAGCCATATTATTAGGCTTAACGGCTAACAGCGAAACGTCATCACCTCTCGTTGCCATCTCCTTTGTATTAGGTGCCTTCACCTCAGCCCTGGCTGGTTTCATTGGTATGCGCGTGGCAACTAAGGCCAATGTTCGTACTACCAATGCCGCTCGTACTTCACTTGGAAAAGCCCTTGAAGTAGCCTTCACCGGTGGCTCTGTAATGGGTATGGGTGTAGTTGGTTTGGGTGTACTGGGTCTTAGCACACTCTTCATCGTTTACGCTTCCGTTTTTGGCATTGATACACAAGCCAATTTAAATCAGGTAATTACCGTATTAACAGGTTTCTCTTTTGGTGCTTCCTCCATTGCCCTATTTGCGCGTGTAGGTGGTGGTATCTATACAAAAGCAGCCGATGTGGGTGCTGACTTGGTTGGAAAAGTTGAAGCCGGTATCCCGGAAGATCATCCACTGAACCCTGCCACCATTGCCGATAACGTTGGTGATAACGTAGGTGACGTAGCAGGTATGGGTGCCGACTTATTCGAATCCTATGTGGGTTCTATTGTCGGTACGATGGTGTTGGGTGCTGCGTTTATGGTGCCTGGTTTTACGGACAACTTCAGCGGACTTTCTGCAGTCTTATTGCCATTGGCTTTAGCGGCCGTTGGTATTGTAATGTCATTCTTAGGAACCTTCTTTGTAAAAGTGAGAGAAGGTGGCGACCCACAAGCAGCCTTGAACCGCGGTGAATTCATTTCTTCTGCCTTAATGGTGGCGGCCTCTTATTTCATCATTACCTGGATGTTGCCTGCTGAATGGTGGTTCAAAGATCCTTTGTATGCTTGGGAAAACCCTGAACTCGGAAATCATTACACTTCTCTTGGCGTATTCTGGGCAACTGTAATCGGTCTTGTCGGTGGTGTGTTGGTTGGTTTGGTAACTGAATATTATACTGCCATGGGCAAGAAGCCTGTACTTTCTATTGTACGTCAATCTTCAACCGGTGCTGCTACTAACATCATTGCTGGTTTAGGAGTAGGTATGATGTCTACCGCCATTCCTATTATTATAATTGCTATCTCTATTATTGGTGCGTTCCACTTCGGTGGTTTATACGGTATCGCCATTGCTGCGGTAGGTATGCTTTCTAATTTGGGTATCCAGTTAGCGGTAGATGCGTACGGTCCTATCTCTGACAATGCCGGTGGTATTGCCGAAATGTCTGAACTCCCTAAAGAAGTTCGTCAGCGTACAGATAAATTAGATGCTGTAGGTAACACTACAGCCGCTATCGGTAAGGGTTTTGCGATTGCTTCTGCAGCGCTTACAGCCCTTGCTCTTTTCGGTGCCTTCATGACCACTGCTAACGTAAGTACAATCGATGTTTCGAAGGCAAACGTTATGGCAGGCTTGTTCATTGGTGGTATGCTTCCTTTTGTATTCTCTGCCTTGGCAATGGGTGCAGTAGGTCGTGCGGCCATGAGCATGATCGAAGAAGTAAGAAGACAATTCACAACCATCCCCGCTTTGAAAGCTGCGTTGGAAGTGATGCGTAAAAACGGTGATAAGGAAATGAAAGACTGGACTGCAGAAGATCAGAAAACTTTCCACGATGCCGATGGTAAAGCAGAATATGCGAAGTGCGTTGATATTTCTACTAAAGCCGCGATCCGCGAAATGGTATTGCCTGGCTTAATGGCTGTCGTTATTCCTGTTCTTATTGCTTTCTTGCCAGGTTTTGGAGTAGAAGCGTTGGGTGGAATGTTGGCCGGTGTAACCGTTTCTGGTGTGTTGATGGCGATCTTCCAGTCAAATGCTGGTGGTGCCTGGGATAATGCCAAGAAGAGCTTTGAAGAAGGTGTTGAAATCAACGGACAGATGTACTACAAGAAGTCGGAGCCTCATAAAGCTGCGGTAGTGGGTGATACAGTAGGTGATCCATTCAAGGATACCTCCGGCCCTTCTCTTAACATCTTGTTAAAATTAATGTCTGTAGTGGCACTGGTAATTGCTCCGCTAATCGCGTTGGATAAAGTTCCTGCCAAGACAGCTGAAGTGAAGCCTACGATTGAAGTCGTGAGCCAAACTCCTGTAGCGGAAACAGAAGAGGGAACTGAAGAAACAGAGGCTAAGTAATTCGTCTGAATTCTTTTAGGTAAAAGCCCCGGCATGTGAATGTCGGGGCTTTTGTTATTTTTGACTAAACGATGCAAAAGACTATGAAACTCCTATTAGCCCTTTTACTCCTGTCTACCTCCTCTTTCGCCCAACTCTCCGTTATTGGCAAATGGAAGACCATTGATGATAATACAGGAAAAGAACGCTCCGTAGTAGAGATTTTCGAGAAAGATGGCAAAGTCTATGGTAAAATAACCAAGATTTTCCGCGAAAAAGGGGAAGATCCAGACCCTGTTTGTGATGAATGTGAGGAGAGTGATGACCGGTACAAGAAAAAAATAATCGGAATGGAGATCATTCGGGATATGAAGAAAGAAGAAGGCGAATTAACCGAAGGAACCATTATGGATCCGGACAACGGCAAAATTTACCGCTGCAAAATTTGGGTAGAAGGAAATGAATTGAAAGTACGAGGTTACCTCGGGCCCTTTTACCGAACTCAAACCTGGCTGCCCGTTAAGTAGTTTCATCGACAATATTTACAAAAAAGTAGCAGAGAAGGTTACAATTTCGAAGAGGATGGGATCTAAGTCGACTGAGTTGAGTGAAACAGAGGTTTTCGACCGTATTAAAGGCGGGGACGAAAAAGCGCTGGAGTATCTGTACAAAAAATACTATAGAATGATGACCAAAATGGTGATCTCTAATAGTGGTACAGAAGAAGAAGCGCGCGACATCTATCAGGAAGCACTGATCGTATTCTGGCAAAAGTGTACGTCTGGCAACCTGGTGATGACTTCTAAAATCAGCACCTACATCTACAGCATTTGTCAAAATCTGTGGAGAAAAGAGCTGGATAGAAAGAAGCGACTCTCGAATGAAGAAAAAGACATGCCTTTTGTATTGGATACCGATACGGCTGAGCGTGAAAGGATAATCGCAAAGTGTATCGACCAATTGGGCGATACCTGCAAAAAGGTATTAATGTATTACTACTTCGATGAACTGTCCATGCAGGACATAGCCGATAAGTTAGGCTTTGCCAACACGGATACAGCGAAAACAAAGAAGTACAAGTGCAAACAGAAATTAGATGAATTAGTAAAAGCTCAATACAGTGAGCGAGACTTTCTAGATTAAGAACATGGCGGCAGAAAAAGAGATAGAATTAATAGATGCCTACCTGGCAAACAGAATGCCGGTAGAGGAGCGTGCTGCCTTTGAACAGAAGATTGCCTCAGAACCCGCTTTGCAAAAAGAATTAGCGCTTCAGCAAACAATTGTGGAGTCGGTTAGAAAAGCTCGCGCGGCTGAATTGAAAGCGA
>LNEN01000244.1 GCA_001464155.1 Cytophagales bacterium Ga0077538
GAGGAGTAATCACCTTTCAGAATGCAGGACGGATATTTCCAGGTAATGGCAGAACCAGTTTCTACCTGTGTCCAGGAAACTTTAGAATGATCTCCGGCACAGATGGCTCTCTTCGTTACGAAGTTGTAGATACCGCCTTTACCTTCTTTATCACCCGGATACCAGTTTTGAACGGTTGAATATTTTACATGCGAATCTTTCATCGCATAAATTTCTACGACTGCTGCGTGTAGTTGATTCTCATCGCGCTGTGGCGCAGTACATCCTTCTAAATAACTTACGTACGATCCTTCATCCGCCACAATCAAGGTTCTTTCAAACTGACCGGTATTGGCTGCGTTGATACGGAAGTAAGTAGAGAGTTCCATCGGGCAACGCACTCCTTTCGGGATGTAGCAGAAAGAACCATCAGAAAATACAGCTGAGTTGAGGGCTGCAAAGTAATTGTCGCTTACCGGAACGACTGAACCTAAATATTTTTTGATCAACTCAGGATGTTCACGAACCGCTTCACTGAATGAACAGAAAATAATGCCCATTTCAGCGAGTGTCGATTTGAATGTAGTGGCAACGGAAACGCTATCGATAACAGCATCTACAGCCACGCCCGTAAGACGCTTTTGCTCGTTGAGAGAAATACCCAGTTTTTCGAAGGTTTTCAATAACTCTGGATCAATATCTTCCAGATTTTTGGGAGCCGCTGCTTGCTTGGGCGCTGAGTAATAAATAATGTCTTGATAGTTAATTTTCGGATACGTGACGTTATGCCAGGTAGGCTCTGTCATTTTCTGCCACTTACGAAAGGCATCCAGGCGCCAATCCAGCATCCAGGTGGGTTCGTTCTTTCTGGCAGAAATAAAGCGTACAATATCCTCATTCAGGCCTTTCGGGGCTGAATCTGTCTCCAAATCCACCGTCCAGCCGTGTTCATACTCTTTTGAGGTAAATTCTTCCAGTACTTGGTTGTCCTTAGCCATTGCGCCTATTTAGACTTATTTTAATTTACAAAAGTATAACAAAAGGGGCTTCGTTAAGTTCTTTTTTGATGGATTGTTTCTAAAAAATGGATTGATTTTGCCCTTTCGAAAGATCGTGCGCAATTCTATGGTAGAAGCTAAATCACACTTACTTTCTCCTCAATTGAGTTCTTGGATTAGGTAATTCTTTGGCTCGGAAATCGTGTTGAAGTAATGCAGTGATTACTAGGTAGTCAGGTCGAGGTTGCGGTCCAGACTTTCCTCTAGTGAAATCATGGTTTCCGTTCGTTCGATCCCTTCTACCAGCTGGATTTTATCGTGCAGTACCAACCCAAGATGATTCGTATAGCGACAGTGGATTCTAACAAACATAGAGTAGTTACCCGTAGTATAATGAATACTCGTGATCTCAGGGATGTTCTTGAGTTTCGTCAGCACTTGGTCATATAAGGCACTCTTTTCCAGATAGATACCAATAAAAGCAGTGATGTCGTAACCAAGTTTGGCATAGTTGAGCTTCAGGGTTGTTTTCTCCACAATGCCCGCTTCTTCCATTTTGTTCATCCTTACGTGAACCGTGCCCCCAGAGACAAAAGCCTTCTTAGCTACTTCTGTGAAGGGTTTTTTAGCATCCTGCATCAATATTTCCAGGATTTTGAGGTCTGTTTTATCGACTTGATAATTTTCGGACATTTTGAAGAGCTTATTTTATGAATAATTCAAAAATATTAAATAATGTTAAAAATAGTATAAAGTATTGACCATTATATTGAATAAAATATCAGTAAAGTATTCCTTTGCTAAACAATTACACATTGAAGGGTGTTGGAATTGGCAGACAAGCCCTCCGGTCTCGGGGGTGGGGGTAACGGAACAAAGCCCGGTTTACCCAATCTGACCCGCAAGGATGAGATTGGGCTTTATCGCGGTCTAACCGCCTCTTGGAGGTTCGAGGCCTCCCCCTTCAGCATAAGGCCTGACGATTTCCGTCAGGCTTTTTTTATTGATGCCGCTCTTGGAGAAGTGGACTTGGCGAGAGGTTCAAAATTTTTAGCTTTGGAATCGATTTCGATTTTTAAGACTAAACGTATGACCAATCATTTCCCTTGGCTCAAGAATTATCCCACTGGTATTCCTTCTGAAATTCAATTATACGAGTACACCTCCCTGGTACACCTTTTCGAAGAAAGCTGCAGAAAGTTTTCGGATAGGGTGGCTTTTGAGAACATGGGGGTAACCATGACCTTTGGACAAGTGGATACACTCTCCAAAAATTTTGCGGCCTATCTGCAAAATGATTTGGGCATGAAGAAGGGCGAACGTATCGCGATTCAGATGCCCAACTTGCTACAGTTCCCGGTTGCTTTCTTTGGTGCATTGCGTGCCGGATTAATAGTGGTGAATACGAATCCCTTGTACACGCCTCGCGAAATGGAGCATCAGTTTAAAGATGCAGGTGTAACGACCATTGTTATTGTAGCCAACTTTGCCAATAGTCTAGAGCAGATTATAGGAAACACGTCCATCAAAAATGTAATCATTACAGAGTTGGGCGATCTGTTGGGTTTTGTAAAGGGCAATCTGGTGAACTTCGTAGTGAAGAATGTGAAGAAGATGGTGCCGGACTACCATTTGCCAACAGCCTTACGCTTTAATGATGTATTAAAGAAAGGTGCAAAATCTTCCTACACACGTCCCACCATTACCAATGAGGATATAGCCGTGCTCCAATACACCGGAGGTACTACCGGCATTTCCAAAGGTGCACAACTGTCGCATGGCAATTTGATTGGTCATAATAGTATGATCACCAATTGGTTTAAACCCTATTTGGAAAAGAAAGTAGAAGGAGGGGATGTAATTATCACCGCTATTCCCATGTATCACATTTTTGCCCTTACGGTAAATGGTGTGCTCATGTTCAGTACAGGTGTAAAGAGTGTACTCATCACCAACCCGCGCGACATCCCCGGATTTGTAAAAGAATTAAAGAAGCACAAGTTTACCATCTTCACAGGGGTGAATACTTTGTACAATGGCTTGATGAATAATCCTGATTTCAAAAATCTTGACTTCTCCAGTTTGAAAGGTGCTATCGGGGGCGGTATGGCCGTGCAGGATGCGGTGGCAACACGCTGGAAAGAAGTGACCGGTACACCCTTGATTGAAGGATACGGACTCAGCGAAACATCACCCGTGTTGTGTTGCAATCCGTTGGATGGCACGCATCGACAAGGCACCATCGGTTTGCCCATGCCGAGCACAGAAGTCGCCATTTTCGATGATGATGGAAAACAATTGGCGCAAGGGGAGATTGGAGAGATCTGCGCACGCGGACCTCAGGTCATGAAAGGTTATTGGCAAAAGGATAATGAAGGCGTGTTCTTCCCTGATGGGTGGTTCCGCACCGGTGATATCGGCTTAATGGATGCCGATGGCTTCTTTAAAATTGTGGATCGTAAGAAAGACATGATTAAAGTGTCTGGCTTTAATGTGTATCCAAACGAAATTGAAAATGTAATAGCAGGGCACCCCGATGTGTTGGAAGTAGCCGCTATTGGTGTGGCCGATGAAAAATCAGGAGAAGTGATCAAAGCCTTTGTAGTAAAACGGAATCAAAGCTTGACGGAAGAACAGTTACGATCTTTCTGTTTGAAAAACCTGACCAATTACAAAGTGCCTAAGTACTTTGTATTCAGAACAGAATTGCCCAAAACGAATGTGGGCAAGATTCTGCGCAGGGCGCTTAAAGAAGAGCAACAAGCTTAGTAAATCTCAAACTTCGTTTATAATGATTCGTTCGCTACTCAGTATAGTTTTTGTTAGTTCTCTATCCATAATTTCACACGCACAATCAACTTCTGCGGTTGTGAAAAGTGCAGACTCCCTTGTTTATCCAAAAGAGAAACATTTTAAAAATTTAAAACAATTGACCTTTGGTGGCGACAATGCAGAAGCCTATTGGAGTTTTGATAGTAAGAAAATCGTTTTTCAATCCAACAACCCGGCCTGGGGAGTACAATGCGATCAGATCTTCTTTGCTGATGTGAAGAAGAGTAATATGAAGGAGCAAAAGCCTGTTCAGTTAAGCACTGGAAAAGGCCGCACTACCTGTTCTTACTTTTTGCCTGGCAATAAAACAATTGTGTACGCTTCCACCCACTTGGGTGGAGATGCTTGTCCAAAGGAACCAGAGCGCAATGCTGGAGGCAAGTACTTGTGGTCGGTGTTTCCGAGTTACGACATTTTTGTGGCTGATCTTAAAGGCAATATCGTGAAGCAACTGACGACTACGGAAGGCTACGATGCAGAAGCTACTGTTTCTCCAAAAGGAGATTTGATTGTGTTTACATCGGTTCGCAATGGTGACCTTGATTTGTATACCATGAACATTGATGGTAGTAATGTGAAGCAAATTACGAACACTCTTGGCTACGATGGCGGGGCGTTCTTTTCGCCCGATGGTAAGAAGATCGTATTCCGAGCTTCACGCTTTACAAACGAAGAAGAGAAGACGGAATATAAAGAGCTGTTGAAGCAAGGCTTGGTAGCACCTACGAACATGGAAATCTTTACCTGTAACGTAGATGGTTCAGACTTGAAGCAGGTAACAAACTTAGGGAAGGCCAACTGGGCACCCTTTTATCATCCTGCAGGCAAGAAGATCATCTTCTCCTCAAACCATCACGGACAGCGGGGCTACCAGTTTAACTTGTTTATGATTAATGAAGATGGGAGCGGACTGGAGCAGATTAGCTTTGATACCGTTTTCGACTCTTTCCCGATGTTCTCCCCAGATGGAAAGAAAATCATCTTCTCCAGCAACCGCAACAATGGGGGCACCCGAAACACGAATTTATTTGTGGCCGACTGGATTGATTGATGTAGTTAACGGTTATTTGTTAACCGTTAATCGTGTAACTAGGGTTGGAAACAAGCCTATACTTATTAAATTTGATTGTGTCATTCCTAATAACCGATAACCATTAACTAACAACGGCATGCAAGGTTTCTTCGAACACCAATACCTCACCTACAAAAAGAACCACATCAAGAGTTTACTTGCCTTGGCGAAAGCCGATGATCACATGCATGAGAAAGAAGTGCAAATGCTCTTTAAGATTGGTACTAAATACGGTCTTAAGGACTGGCAGGTACAGAACCTGGTAGAGTCAGCTGACAAGTATGAGTTAACGGTACCGGATAACTTTAATGATCGAATGAACTTGCTCTACGACTTGCTACTGATGGTCTATGCCGATGGAGTGGTGGAGAAGCGAGAAATTGACTTTTGTGAAGATGTAGCAAAACGCTTTAACATGAAAAGGGAAATTGTCGCATGGCTTTTAAAGATCTTCGATAATGGAACGCCACCCCCTGCTGATGAATGGGCTGAGATCAAGCGGGAAGCACAGCAGCGTTTTGAAATAGCAAAGTAGAGATGGATAGAGAGTTACCTGAAATAAAAATGGCGCTGAAAACTCAGCGCCATTTTTGTTAAGTAGGTTTCTATCGTATTAAGACTTTGTCTCTTCTTCCGTTTTTGGAAGTTCTTCTTTTGGTACTTCCGCTTCCGGAGTAGCTGCTGGTTCTTCTTTCTTATCCATAGAACCGTTGGTGAATTGCTGATAGGTAGTCAGTTTCTCGAAAGGACGCTTACCGATCAGTCGCTCTAAATCTGCCTGGAACAGTATTTCTTTTTCCAAGAGCTCTTTCGCAAGAATATCCAATTCAGCACGGTGCTTTAACAACAAAGCTTTTGTACGCTCATAGGCACCGTCAATAATCCCCTTCACTTCCTTATCAATCTTTTCGGCTGTGGCATCTGAATATGGTTTATTAAAATTGTATTCAGACGCTTTGGAATCGTAAAAAGACATGTTGCCAATCTGTGCATTCATACCATAAACGGTTACAATGCTGTAGGCCATCTTAGTAATACGCTCCAAGTCACTTAAGGCACCGGTAGATATTTTCCCAAAGACAATGTCTTCGGCAGCACGACCTCCAAAGGTCATGCACATCTCATCCATGAGTTGGTCTGTCTGGTATAAGAACTGCTCTTTAGGCAAGTATTGAGCATAACCCAATGCCGCTACACCACGAGGAACAATACTTACTTTCACGAGTGGATCAGCATGTTCTAAGTACCATCCGGCTACGGCATGTCCTGCTTCGTGGAAGGCAACGATTTTCTTTTCTTCTGGAGAAATGATTTTCGTTTTCTTTTCCAATCCACCAATCACACGATCAATGGCATCCTGGAAATCCTGCATGTCAACTGCTTTCTTATCTCTGCGCGCAGCAATCAAGGCAGCTTCGTTACATACATTGGCAATTTCTGCTCCTGCAAAACCAGGGGTTTGTGCAGAAAGTTTTTTAGGGTCTACACTGGCATCTAATTTAATAGGCTTCAAGTGTACTTTAAAGATCGCTTCGCGGCCTACCACATCTGGTTTGTCGATACTGATCTGACGATCGAAACGACCGGGTCGCAACAAGGCACTATCTAATACATCCGGACGGTTAGTGGCCGCCAGAATGATGACACCTGAGTCAGTCGCGAAACCATCCATTTCTACCAGCAAGGAGTTCAAGGTGTTTTCACGCTCATCATTCGCTCCCGGCATTTGTCCACGACCGCGTGAGCGACCAATGGCATCGATCTCATCGATAAATACAATACAAGGAGCCTTCTCTTTTGCTTGCTTGAATAAGTCACGCACACGCGCGGCACCTACTCCTACGAACATCTCTACAAAGTCAGAACCTGATAAGGAGAAGAAAGGAACAGCAGCTTCACCTGCAACAGCTTTTGCCAATAAGGTTTTACCAGTACCAGGAGGGCCCACCAACAAGGCGCCTTTGGGAATCTTTCCACCGAGTTTTGTAAACTTGGCGGGTGTTTTCAAGAAGTCTACAATTTCTTTAATCTCTTCTTTGGCTTATCAAAAAGTGCTGCTTTGGATTTACCAATGTTGAAAATCTGTCCGCCCGGACCGCCACCACCCGTCATTCTGCGCATGAGCATCCAGAAACCAACGAGTACGAGGAATAACAATCCCCAGTTAAAGAAGATGCTGAAGTAATCATCACGCTTCTCCACCGAGTACGCCATTTTTTCGCTGGCAGGAAGCTTGTCATTCATTTCCTGAAACTCCTTTTCGAAACCTTCGATGGAACCAATATTGAGTTTATAATGCGGGCCGCTGGCATTCAAGCCCATCGGGTTGCTACCCTCTAGTTCAGTCTTATACTTGGAATTCTGAAGCGCTTCAGCCTTTAAGGTAATTTCAACGTATTCGAGGTTCTTGATCAATACCACTTTGCGCACATCTCTACCGCTTACCATGCTCTTAAACTGAAGCATATCTGTTTCTTTCAGGGTATTGGCATTGTTGAAGTACATGAGGCCAATGACCAAGGCAATAGTTCCCAGTATTACCCAAAGCTGGTAATTACCTCTGGGGCCGCCTTTTGGAATCAGCGGAGGCTTATTGTTAGGCTTATCGGACTCTTTCTTGTTATAATCCATTTCTTACTAATTAAATATCAATTGAATAACGATTAACTACTTTTTTGGTTCTGCTTCGTCTTTTATTTCCGTGATTTCCGCATCGCCCCATAAGCGCTCTAGCGCATAGAACTCTCGCTTGTCTTTCCGGAATACGTGCGCCACCACATCAATGTAGTCGAGAAGTACCCATTCTTTATTGCTTTTCCCCTCTGAATGCCAGGGATTTTCTTTTAACGACTTAAATACCTCAGCATCAATAGAGTCGGCAATGGCATCCAATTGTTTGTCGCTATTACCGGAGCAAAGAATGA
The DNA here is from genome assembly GCA_001464155.1 of Cytophagales bacterium Ga0077538. Taxonomy (GTDB): domain Bacteria; phylum Bacteroidota; class Bacteroidia; order Cytophagales; family Cyclobacteriaceae; genus Chryseotalea. The sequence continues at coordinate 7,806 of LNEN01000244.1, forward strand.
AGAAATCAGCCACCGCGTTTTTTACTTTTCGCAAATCCATCACTACAACATCACTTGCCTTTTTCTCTTGCATACCCTTCACGATAACTTCGGCTAGTTTTTCGGAGGACGCACCTTTTCTTTTTTTAGCCATTCGGCAGATTTATGTTTTGATTTGAACAATTTGCAAAGCTAACGCAAAATAACCGTGTATAAAACCGTAGAACACACGCTTTTTCTGGGTAAAAACGTTGTTTTTGTTCCTGAATGCTCATCTACCAACGATTTGGCGGCCACGCTTTTACCCTTAGCCTCTACCGTTGAGGGAACGATAGTTATTACGAATCATCAAACTGCCGGACGGGGACAACGTGGTAATACCTGGCAGGCTGCCCCTGTTCAGAATTTGACTTTTTCCCTCATTCTCAAGCCTGCTTTTCTGCCTGTTAAAGATCAATTTCATCTCACGGTGGTTACGGCTCTGGGACTCCATGACTTTTTGAAAGCCAAGAGGCTTGAAAGGATTCAAATAAAGTGGCCTAATGATTTACTCGTAAACGAGAGAAAGATCTGTGGCATACTCATTGAAAATCAAGTACAAAATAATGTGCTCGCTTCCTCTATTGTGGGTATTGGCCTTAACATCAGACAAGACATCTTCACGTTGCCAAATGCCACATCCTTAAAGTTAGAAACTGGAAAAGACTATTCCTTGAGCGATGAATTCCAATTACTCCTTTCTTTTCTGGAAGCCCGGTATTTATTACTGCGTCAGGGTAAGCGCAATGAGTTGTTGCATGACTATTTGCAAGTACTCTACAGAATAAATAAAGGACACAGCTTCAGAAGTAAGGAGATAGATTTTGAAGGAACCATCGTTGGCGTGGATGATATTGGCAGACTGCAAATCAACACTGCCAGTGGTGTACGCACCTTTGATTTGAAAGAAATTCAGTACCTGTAAATCAACCACAAATAGGTGAACACTTTGTGGATGATCTACTGGTTAACAATTCGTTCCATCCACATCACACGCTTCTCCGTTTAGCGCAAGCTTGGATCCAATCTCCTCCAATGCTTGTTTAAAAGTAGCAGTTGGCTGCGCACCACTGATGCCATATTTATTATCGATAATGTAAAAGGGCACGCCACTCACACCCAATTTTTGCATTTCAGCTTCGGCTAGCTCAATTTCTGCCAGACCATTCTCGCTGGCAAGGAGTGTCTCTACCTTTTCTTTATTCAAACCGATCGCAGTCGCAATGGCTACTAAGTTTTGATTTTTTGACAGATCAATTCCTTCTGTAAAATACGCCTTTAAGAAAGCCTCTTTCATCTCCAATTGCTTTCCTTCTGTTCTGGCGAGTTCAATAATGCGATGGGCATTGCGGGTGTTGGGAGATATTTTTTGTTTGTCGAAATTAAAGTCAAGCCCTTCCGTAGCGGCTACTTGTGTAACCTGCTTCGTGATCTGATGATAGCGCTCCTCGCCACCAAACTTGGCAGTTAAGTATTGTTTTTGATCAGCACCTTCATCGGCCATGCCTGGATTGAGTTCAAAAGGGTGATAGGTTATTTCGAAATTATATTTATCCGCCAATTGATCTATGGCTTTTTCGAGTCTGCGCTTCCCGATATAGCACCAGGGGCATACTACGTCAGAGACTATATCAATCTTTACAGTAGGCTTATTCAACAGCGTTATTTTCTCCATTTAGTCACAATTTTGAAGCTTAACAGGTGGTTGAATTGAATAGTTCAAATTTTTATGCAATCCATTGACTTTGCCTTATCTTTGTCCCTTGGACCTAGAATAATTTAGCAATCAAAGTAAATAACATGGTAGTTGATTCAAATGTAAAGTTTAAGGTAAAAGACCTTTCATTGGCCGAGTGGGGCCGTAAAGAAATTAGATTAGCGGAAGCAGAAATGCCAGGCTTGATGTCTATCCGTGAGGAGTTTGGTAAGGAGAAGCCTTTGAAAGGTGCTCGTATTGCAGGTTGTCTTCACATGACTATCCAAACAGCGGTGTTGATTGAAACATTGGTGGAACTGGGTGCAGAAGTATCTTGGTCCTCTTGTAATATTTTCTCTACACAAGATCATGCCGCTGCGGCTATTGCTGCTGCGGGTATTCCTGTGTTCGCCTGGAAGGGTATGAACGAACAGGAATTTGACTGGTGTATTGAACAAACCCTTTATGCCTTCAAAGATGGCAAGCCTTTGAATATGATCTTGGACGATGGTGGCGATTTGACCAACATGGTATTGGATCGCAATCCAGAATTAGTAGCCGGTATCCGCGGTATTTCTGAGGAGACTACGACAGGTGTTCACCGCTTGCAAGAGCGTGCTAACAAAGGCACACTTCCTCTTCCTGCCATTAACATTAACGACTCTGTAACCAAGTCAAAATTTGATAACAAGTATGGTTGTAAGGAATCCTTGGTAGATGCGATCCGCAGAGCTACGGATGTAATGATGGCTGGTAAAGTAGCTGTTGTTGCTGGGTATGGTGATGTTGGAAAGGGTTCTGCTGCTTCCTTGCGCGGTGCAGGTGCACGCGTAATCGTTACGGAGATCGATCCTATCTGTGCATTACAAGCTGCCATGGATGGTTTCGCGGTAAAGAAAATGGACGATGCTGTGAAAGATGCTGATATCGTTGTAACCGCTACCGGTAACTTTGGTATTGTATTAGGTAAGCATTTTGAATCGATGAAGGACAAAACCATTGTGTGTAACATTGGTCACTTCGATAATGAAATTGATGTTGCCTGGTTGAACAAGAATGCCACGAAGGATGAAGTAAAGCCTCAGGTAGATTTGTATACACTGAAGAATGGCCGTCAGGTTATTTTGTTAGCAGAAGGCCGCTTGGTAAACTTAGGTTGCGCCACAGGTCACCCATCCTTTGTTATGTCTAACTCCTTTACCAACCAAACTCTTGCTCAGCTTGAGTTGTGGAAGAACGTAGGTAAATACGAGAATAAAGTATACATGCTTCCGAAGCATTTAGATGAAAAAGTAGCCCGCTTGCACTTAAAGAAAATTGGTGTAGAGTTGGAAGAATTGTCTCCTGCACAAGCCGAATATATCGGTGTAACGCAGAGCGGTCCTTTCAAGCCGGATTACTACCGTTACTAGGCTTTATTGAACGAAGGTTTTTTAAACGTGAAGAAGAAACCCTGTGCCAATTGGTACAGGGTTTTTTATTTATTCTATTTTTGAACAGAAATTAATCCCCATGAAAAAAGTAATTAACCTCAGCCTAATCCTGGCGGTCTTCGCCATTAGTGGTTTTTCTGTTCGCCAGGAGACCACAGAATTTGTCTGTCAGAAAGTACTGAAAGCGAAAAATGAATGCCACTACAATTTTTTGGTAGAAGGCGCCAAGTTCCGCTATGTAGATGTGGGTTGTCGAAGGAAGAAAGAAGACGTTATCAAAAAAGTAATGGCCGGAGAAATCCCCCTAGCCAAAGATTGGAAAATTGAATGTCCAATGCCGAAGAAAGAAGGACTCTAAAGAATTCTTTTTTCTTTTAAGAATGTCTCATTCTTCGCTCAAAGTAAGGTCGTAAAACAGCGCGATCTAAAATGATAAATCCGATGGCCAGGTTGAGCAAGATGATGCCATTTACAATCAACTTTCCGTTAATGGGAATGGAAATAGAAGGAAGCGGCTGTTTGATATATTCAGAGAGCCCACCCATATTGGTAGGAGCAGATAAAGAACCGGTAGCATCAAAAACGCCAGCCTGAACTAACAAGGTTGCGATCAGGGATACCACCATAACACCTACCAGCAAGAAAATACCATTGCGGATTGAGAGTGAAGAGCCTTGTGAAGACTGATTAATTTTGCTCATTACGTTTTGCGCAAAAGCCGGAGAAGGTTCCTCTAGTTTTAAGATCCTTAAACTACTCTCTAGTAAGCGCTGCTCATCCACTTGCTTTTGCAAAGCAGGAGAAGCGCTTAAGATGTGCTCAAATTCTTTTCTCTCGTCAGCACTCATCGTACCATCCAGGTAGTCAAAGAGCTTTGTGTTCATATCGTTGGAAGTGCGTTCCATGGTGTTTACAAAGATAAGGCTTCTTCATTCAAAATCCCCTTCAATTCCTCCGCCAGCCGGTGGCGGGCTCTGTGCACCCGAACCTTTACCGTGTTGGCAGGGGTGTTGGTAATGTCCGCTATTTCCTCCAGTGAAAATTCCTGTAAATAAAACAGCGTGATGGCCACTCGGTCTGCTTCATTCAGTTTACTGATGGCCTGTTCAATAAACTTCTTTTTATCATTTTTCTCCAGACTATCCTGGCTATAGCCAAGGTGTACCGTTTCAATACTTTGCAGCTTCATTTTCTGCTTTCGCTTATAGCTGATGGCGGTATTGAAAACAATTCTGTAAAGCCAGGTAGAAAACTTGGCTTCCCGGTTAAAGCCACCCAGGTACTTAAATGCTTTTACAAAAGCATCTTGTGCAGCTTCCTCTGCATCTGGTTTACTCTCCAATACCCGTAATGCCAGCGAATAAGCATAGCTCTTATGCTTATTCACCAGTTGAGCATATAAATGTTGCTCTCCTTGTAAAACGCGTTCAATCACCGGTATGTCAGGATCGTGCACCATTCGTCTTTACTAAACCAAGTTACGGTTATTGGCTCAAACTTTACTTAAGCCTGACGGTTCTCTTCTTTCTGCTTCTTCTCTTCTACTAAGTAAGCCAAACCAAGACCCACACCACCAAAAATGAATAGCATAGCGAAATAGCCGACTTCTTCCATGTCATAATGCATGTCTAAGAAGTAGCCCAGGAAAAAGCCAAGTCCGATGCCGATAAGCAAAAGGGAAGCACGTAAAGGGCCAGAGTTATTTCTACGCTTTTTAATGTTGAAAAATTCCGGGCTTACGCCTTTTTCAATCATGGCCATCTTTTCGCTGTTCTCAAATCTTCTCAGGTATACAACCATGATGTAGGCGCCTATGATACCAGCCATGGGTATCATCATTCCGAAGATGGGTATAAATGCATTCTCTTCCATAGTGTTTGTTTTTAATTTGCCTCTAGGACGCAGGGTCTTTAAAGCAGGTTACAGGCCTTGTTCAAAAATTTCAAATTTCAGGTTTCAGGAGGCATTCTCATGAACTACAGATTGATCTTCTCCAGGAATGCCCAGGATAATAAGAAGATAATGATAATGGAAGCAACATTAAGCAGAAGACCAGCGCGAATCATGTTCTTCATTTTGATATGACCACTGGCAAATACAATTGCATTGGGTGGGGTAGAAATGGGAAACATAAAGGCGCAACTCGCGGCAAAAGTGACCGGGAGGCCGAGCACCAGCGGATCAATACCCAAACCGTCAGCAATTGCAAAAACAACAGGAATAAATATGGTAACGAGGGCCACATTGCTCATGAATTCTGTTAGCACTACCGTTATTACAATTAAGGCAAGCATAAGCAGGGGTGGACTGATGTTTGAGGAGGCGGCAATGGTACTTCCAACAACCTTTATGATACCAGTACTTTCCATCCCCTTAGCCAGGCAAATGCCACCTCCAAAAAGAAGAAGTATACCCCAGGGGAGTCGTTGGGTATCATTCCAGTGTAATATGAATTCGTGAGTAGAGAAGTTGATAGGCATCAGGAACATGAGCAAGCCACCCGCAATGGCAACATTGGTGTCATTTAACACGTCACTTCCAAAGAGGCCATTGAGCGGTATCTGAAAGATCCAGCCGCAAGCCGTGAGTGCAAAAATGAAAAGCACACGCTTTTCCTCCTTTCTAATTCCTCCTAACGCTTTCAGTTTTTGAGCAATCAACTGCTCTGATCCTGGAATCTTACTCAGGTGATTGGGGAAGAGTACGCGGGTGATTAACCAGTAACACGATACACCCAATAGCAAGGCCACTGGTAACCCGATCAACATCCACTTTCCAAACTCCACCTCATTATTATAGAACTGCTTGGCAAAACCAGCAAAGACGACATTGGGAGGTGTTCCGATAACGGTAGCCATGCCTCCAATACTGGCGATGTATCCAATGCTCAGCATTAAACCAAGGGCAAAGTTTTGTTCGTTCTTTTTGGAAAGCTCATTCGCCAGGGGATTATTGTTCTTAAGCAGGTCAATAACCGAAACAGCAATGGGCAGCATCATAATGGCTGTTGCTGTATTGCTGATCCACATACTCAGAAAGCCGGTAGCTAACGAGAAACCCATGATGATGCCGTTGCCTGAAGTGCCGGTAAGTTTGATAAGATTGAGTGCGATGCGCTCATGAAGGTTATGTTTTTCCAACGCCAAAGCAATCATAAAGCCTCCCATAAAAAGAAAGATGGAAGTGTTAGCAAAAGGAACAGCCGCCTCGGCCATCGACATAACACCCATAGCCGGAAAGAGAACCAGGGGCAGTAGGGCGGTAATGTAAACAGGTGCGGCTTCGGTGATCCACCAACAAATCATCCAGGCCATGATGGCGAGTACGACCCCGGCTTTATCGGAGATAAAAGTTTCGGGAATAGAAAAACAGAGCACTATAAAGAGGAGAGGGCCCAGGAAGAAGCCAACGTGTTTTGATCGATCTATCTCAGTCATCGTAAGTTGTAGGTAGCCAAAAATAAGTCTGTTGTACCTTCTGCTAAAATAAAAAAGTCCTTTCGAGTAATCGAAAGGACTGGTAATTCCTATAAGCTAAAGTGCTATTAGTAGTTATTAGCAGGCTTGGGGTTGGCAGGCTTTACTACGATCACGCGGCCGTCCAGCTCCTTCTCGTTCAACGCAGCAATTGCCTGAAGCGCTTCATTGTCGTTTGGCATTTCTACGAA